>JAAYWH010000073.1 GCA_012516785.1 Methanomicrobiales archaeon | reverse complement strand
TGGGAGATCTCTCCTGCCCCCATGACCATGTCCTTTATTTTTTCCCTGATATGCGGCCAGCCCGGATAGGGTGGAGGAATTGTCAGGGACAGTGCTTCAGCGCCTGATGTGCGCATACAACGACAGAAGACCTCCTCGACAGGTGACCGGGAAAAAGAATGTGGCGGCGGATGGTTCATATCAAGAACGATTATTGTTGGAATGGTATTCTATCTTTGTTGTTACGTCCCAGCCGTCAACTTGTCGAAAAAGACACGTCCTGAGCCTTACCACTTGCCGGGATCCTGTGCCAAGACAGTCAATGGAAATCGTCTCTATAACGTCACCCGTTCCAGAGAGAGAGCCCCTACCTGGGCCATTGCCACCGGGACCCCTTTGGTTTCAAGGGATAAGACTGCCTCTGGATTCTGGAATGCAAACGCCAGCACACCATAGACAAGACCATGGGCTTTCATGGGGACATAATGCCCGATTCCCCCTACCAGTGTATCAGTCCCTCTCCCTGCCACCTCGCCATTGTCATAGACCCACCGGGCGATTGTCATCTCTTTGTCGGTAAAGGGATAGTCCTTGTCACCCGTAGCAAAACGGAGACCCCCGTCATCTGGAATGAGAATGGCGATCTTTCCTGGGGCGAACAATCGCATATGTCTTGCTAAGATCTCCAGCATCTCTTCATACCCCCTGGCATCCACGAGATCTTTTGACAAGCCCGCTACTGCCGCGACCGTTGCCTCGCTCTCCCTGATCTGGGGGATAAGGTAGCGGAGCCGATTGGCCAGGTGACTGATCAGGATGGCGATGACAACGTACCCGGCAAAAGAGATGAAATATTCCCAGTCGTCGACGCTGAAGGTATAGAAGGGAGCGACGAATGCAAAATCGAACACGATGATGCTCATCACCGCGGCAAAAATGGAGGCTTTCCGACTGAAGAACCAGGCACTGACCAGTACCGGCAGGAGCTGGATGATGATAAGATTCGCTGTGCTGATCGTGCCGAGCAGCAGATGATTGAGGAGCGTAACGGCAAGGATGAGGACCATGGTGATGAGGTAATCCTTGGGGATAAGCCGCGGGAGTTGCTGTTCGATAGGGATCGATGTGGCTCCTTTTGTATCGAAGAGGATGATATCGATGCCCGGAGATTTCCGCATGATTCGATACACCGGAGAGACCAGGATATCAAGGCCCCGGGGTTTTCCGAGCATGATGGTCGTCACGTTGTTCTGGCTGGCATACCGTAGGATCTCGTGCGCCACGTCCTCTCCGCGATACACCACCACCTTTCCTCCCAGTTTCCGGGCGGTATCCATGGCATCGCGGAGCCAGGCACGTTCCTGTCCGGTCGGAGGGCCCTCCCGCTCCTCCTGGATCGAGAGCACCACCCACTCTGCATTCATCCGCTGAGAGTCCCGGTACGCCGCCCTCACCATTGCTTCGGCAGCAGGACCCGGACGGATTGCGACAAGGATCCGATCCACCGCCGGCCAGGGACCGGCAATTGCCCTGGCACGCATGTGGGTAACCATCTGCTTATCGGTTCGGTGGGCGAGATACCGCAGGGTGAGCTGCCGTAGGGCGATCAAGTTTCCTGAAGAGAAGAAATGATCCACCGCCTGGCTTGCCATATCGCCGAGATACACCTTTCCGGCTTTCAATCGGGCAATGAGTTCCTCTGGCGTGAGGTCGATGAGCCGGATGTCGTCTGCGAGATCGAAAAAAGTGTCTGGGACCGTCTCCCTGACCTGTATACCAGTGATCTGGGAGATGACATCATTCAGGCTCTCTACATGCTGGATATTGACTGTGGTGTAGACAGAGATCCCTGCCCGGAGGATCTCTTCAATGTCCTGGTACCGTTTCAGGTGCCGGGAGTTCGGGGCATTGGTATGGGCCAGTTCATCGACAAGGACGATCGATGGTTTCCGGGAGATGATGGCATCGAGATCCATCTCACGGATATCAAGTCCCTGGTACCAGATATGGGAAACAGGAATAGTCTCGAGTCCGGCAGCAAGAGCATCGGTCTCTATTCTTTTATGAGTCTCGACATACCCGATCACGACATCGGTCCCTTCTGCCTTGTGCTGGAGGGCATCCCAGAGCATCGTGTAGGTCTTTCCCACCCCCGCAGCGTAGCCGAGGTAGATGATCAGTTTCCCATGGTTACCTGCTTGTTCCTCAGCGTTAGCGATGCGAAGGAGATCCTCGGGAACAGGTCGTTGTCTCTCCGGGTCACGCATAGTTTTCATGGGGTGTCCACCTCATCGAGCGCCCTGTTGAGGGATAAGACGTTGACATAGGCATTCTCCAGTGAAAAGAGGTCTGACTCACCATGCTCAAATACCAATGTCCGTACTTCTTCCTCATCCATTCCACGAGCTTTTGCGATGATAGGAACCTGCAGGAATGCCGCGTCAAGGCTGATATGGGGATCGAGACCACTTGCAGAAGATGTCACAAGGTCACTGGGCCAGGGACCATACATCCCGAGGGTTTCGAGATGCCGGATGGTGGTATTCACTTCTTCCAGAAGAGCGGGATTCGATGGGCCGAGGTTTGATCCTCCTGATTGGACTGCATTATAAGGAGAACCCAATGTCGACGATTGCCTGCCCTCAAAATAGAACGGGCCAGTAAAGTTCTGGCCGATGAGCTCTGAACCCACCACGATACCATCCTCATCCCGGACGAGGCTGCCATGAGCCTGGTGGCGAAAAGCCATTTCGGCGACGCCCGTTAACAGAAGAGGGTAGACCAGTCCCGAGATGAGGAGAAGGATCCCAAAGAGGAGAAATGCTGTTCTCACTGTTCTCCAGTATTTCATAGGGGCATCACCGCCGATAATAGGAGATCGATTGCCTTGATGCCGAGGAACGGCGCGACAATGCCGCCGAGCCCGAAGATGACCAGGTTGTAGGTGAACAGCCGGGCTGCAGGCATTGGCCTGAACTGCACGCCACGGAGGGCAAGCGGGATGAGCAGTGGAATGACCAGCGCGTTGAAGATGACTGCAGAAAGAATGGCAGTCTCCGGGGTGGCAAGTCCCATCACGTTGAGAACGGCGAGCTGAGGATAGATTACCAGAAAGGCTGCCGGAATGATGGCAAAATACTTCGCAACATCATTGGCGATGGAGAATGTCGTAAGCGCCCCCCGGGTCATCAGGATCTGCTTACCTATCTCCACCACATCGATCAACTTGGTCGGATCAGAATCCAGGTCGATGATATTCGCGGCTTCCCGGGCTGGCTGGGTACCATTGTTCATGGCAACCGCCACATCCGCTTGGGCGAGGGCGGGAGCGTCATTAGTCCCGTCACCAGTCATGGCCACCATGTTTCCCTCCTCCTGGTAGGTCTTGATAAGCCGGAGTTTGTCATCTGGTTTTGCTTCCGCCAGGAAATCATCCACCCCTGCCTCCGCAGCGATAGCTGCAGCGGTGAGCCGGTTGTCACCGGTGATCATGACCGTTCTGATCCCCATCCGGCGGAGATCAAAGAACCGCTCCCGTACACCGGATTTGAGGATGTCCTTGAGATGGACCACACCGAGAATGGTCCAGTCCCTGCTGACAACGAGCGGGGTACCGCCGGTCTGTGCAATCCGGGTTACTTTCGGGATGAGGTCCGGAGGGATGGGATTTCCGTGCGAAGTTGACTCGGCGGTTACCGCATCGGTCGCTCCCTTCCGATAGGAGACTCCGCCGATATCCATTCCGCTCATACGGGTGTGGGCGGAGAATGGCATGAAGGTAGCCTCGGTTGGTATCCAGTTCAAAGTACGCCCTGATTCAGTTGCTAACGCCACTACGCTTTTCCCCTCGGGGGTTTCATCAGCATACGAGGCGCAGTACGCCGCGTTCACAAGGTCTGCCTCGTCTACTCCATCAACAGGGATGAATGCTGCAGCCTGCCTGTTTCCCAGGGTGATCGTCCCAGTCTTGTCCAGGAGGAGGACATTCACATCCCCGGCAGCCTCGATGGCTCTCCCCGACATGGCTATGATGTTTCTCTGGAACAGCCGGTCCATGCCGGCAATCCCGATGGCTGGGAGGAGGGCGGCAATGGTCGTGGGAGCGAGGCAGACAAAGAGTGCAATCAATACAGTGAGGGGAACTGGACTGCCACTTCCCGAAGTTGCTGCACTGTATGCAGATACCGGCCAGATTGCGGCAACCACGAGGAAGAAGACCCCGGTCAGGGCGAACAGCAGGATCTCGAGTGCCTGTTCATTTGGAGTCTTTCGCCGTTTTGCTCCCTCGATCATCTGAATCATGCAGTCAAGGAAAGTCTTGCCAGGTTCTGCGGTGATCCGGACGATCACCTCGTTGGCGATTACCGTAGTGCCTCCGGTCACGGCACTTCGATCACCCCCTGATTCACGGACCACTGGCGCAGACTCCCCGGTGATAGCCGCCTCGTTGATCAGAGCAGCTCCCGCGATAACTTCACCATCACTTGGAATGAGATCCCCGGTTTGGACGAGGACCAGGTCGCCGGGCTTGAGATCAGTCGATGTCACGGACTCAAATAGTGCAGAGAACTGGGGCGAATTCAGTTTCTTGGCGGCCATAGTTGCCCTTGATCTCCGGAGGGAGGCTGCCCGGGCTTTTCCCCGTCCTTCTGCCAGGGATTCTGCAAAGTTGGAGAAGAGCACTGTGAGCCAGAGCCACGCTGACACCATGCCAACGAACATGACAGAGGTCATGGTCGGTCTGAAAAGCTCGTACAGGAATGCAACGGTTGTCAGGATCCCCCCAATCTCCACTGAGAACATCACGGGGTTTTCAATCTGGCGCCGGAGGTCAAGTTTCTTGAGAGAATCAATCGCTGCAGTTCGTAGCAATCCGGGATCGAACGCCGTGACCGGGGTTACCCGTTTACGTGCCATCTTAGATCCCCCCGAGGAGCGAGAGGTGCTCGGCAATCGGCCCCATGGCAAAGAATGGGAAGAACGTGAGGGCTCCGATGATCAGGATTACCGCCACCAGCCAAATGATAAAAGAAGGCGATGCAGTCGGGAGGGTTCCTGTCCCGGCTGGTATCGTCTTTTTCTTTGCAAGGGAACCCGCAAGAGCAAGCATGGCGATTGCCGGCATGAACCGTCCCACTACCATGACCAGGGCTCCTGTCAGTGCATAGAACGGCGAGGCTGCATTGAGCCCGGCAAAGGCGCTCCCGTTGTTGTTTGCCATCGAGGCGAACGCATACACCACCTCAGAAAGACCATGAGGACCGGGATTGAAGATCCCGGCAAGCCCATCCGTGACGACGAGTGCAATGCCGGTGAATACCAGGACAAGGATGCTCGGGACAAGGATGGTGATGAGGGCCATCTTCATCTCGAAGATCTCGATCTTCTTGGCCAGATACTCAGGGGTCCGCCCGATCATCAGGCCTGCGATGAATACTGCAACGATGACAAACGCGATCATGGTGGCGAAACCGGAACCTATACCGCCGAAGACGACTTCCCCAACGAGGATCAGGAACAGGGGGACCAGACCACCGAGGGGGGCGAGTGAGTCGTGCATAGTGTTTACTGCCCCGTTTGCCGCAGCGGTTGTCGAAGCACTGAATAAAATGGATCCAGCAAGTCCGAACCGTACTTCCTTGCCTTCCATCGAAACACCTGGCACTCCCTGCGAGACAAGGGCCGGATTCCCGGAGAGTTCAGCGCTATACAACATCCCGACTGCTGCGATGAAGAGCACAAGCATCGCGATGTAAATAGCGAACCCCTGCTTTCTCTTGCCGGAAAGGGTTCCGAACATGAAGGGAAGTGATGCCGGGATGAGAAGGATGAGGATGATCTCAAAGAGGTTGGTGAACGGCGTCGGATTTTCATACGGATGGGCAGAATTTGCATTGAAAAATCCCCCGCCATTGGTCCCAAGCATTTTGATCGCCTCCTGGGAGGCAACCGGCCCCATGGCGATGGTTTGAGGACCTGCATCGCCGTAGCCAGAGATGGTGAGGGAGGGATCAAGGTTCTGGATCACCCCCTGGGAGAGGAGGACGATCGTAGCAATGAACGCAAGGGGGATGAGTACGTAAAGAACTGCCCGGATCATGTCCACCCAGAAATTCCCTATTCTATCGGTCGTTTTCCTGGTAAGTCCCCGCATTACGGCGACAGCAATGCAGAGTCCGGTTGCAGCAGAAAGGAAATTCTGGACCGTGAAACCTATCATCTGGGTCAGATAGCTTGCTGCAGTCTCACCACTATAGACTTGCCAGTTTGTATTCGTGGTGAAACTGACTGCGATATTGAGTGCTTGGCTAAGAGGAAATCCGGAAACATGCTGGGGATTGAGGGGTAATATCCCTTGGATGATGAGGACCAGGAAAAGGATACAGAAGCCGATGGCGTTAAAGATCAGCAGGTCACGTGCATATCCCTGCCAGGAATCCTCATGATCGGTGGAGGTATCAATGAAATAGAACAGTGCCTTTTCCAGCCGAATCATTGGATTCCAATGAAGCTTCCCGGAAAAAACAGCTGCAAGATACTGTCCCAGAAAATATGATGCGAGGGTGACTAAAAAAAGGAAGACTGCAATCGTGACCACATCAACCGGCGGGTTTGCGATGGGCATCTGGAGACTCCCCAGGGGACAGTAACGATAGTTCTAAGAAGGGTTCTTCTCGTTTTAGTTTAATATGTTGCTTGTTGAAAAGAACTATCCACTGATATTTCAGCTTTTTTTTTCTGCCGGGTTTGACGTGGTTAATGAATTTAAGAAATAAATTTTGAATGAAATGATTAATTCTCTCTTTTCTGTTTCTTCTGGGATTAATGGGAACCGGGGGGAAAATCTATTTCGTTCCACAATAATTATTATATATCAGGAAGACTATTTCCTTCCATCCAGATCAGGACTGGATTTTTTCTTCTGTTCTGTTACCGGGAGGAAGGATCGTGGCAGACAGGACAGCGGAGGAAAAAGCAACGAGGTGGAGAAATGGCGACATCGAATTTGGAAAGCGGGTCCGGGGGGCGGAAGATCGGGCCATGGAATTATTGGGGAATCATCGATGATTCCCGGCAGATCATTTCTCAGGGAAATGATGAGCAAAGGGTATTGATCGGGCAATGGTATTATTATCTTTATTCAGATGGCATGAGAATTGATCTCTGCCGGACGGAGCCCGGAGAGCCAGTGTTCACCGAGGTAATGGATCCAGCATATCTTGCAATCTCAGATGACGATCTCGAATATGCCGTGCAGCTGGAGACCTGTGGATTTCCAGAACCGGGTTATTACCGCATCTCACCCCTTATTGAGCGCAAGTTGAGAATATTGTTTGAATGATATTTTTTATGCGGGAAAATTTCAGCTACTCCTTCCTTTGCGAAAACAAATTCCTATTCTTACCATACGGAATAATTGTGAGGATGTGATGACCATAAAGAGACAACGTGTAGTACTCCTTCAACACGAACGCAATGAACCAGGCGGTCTTTTTACAGAACATATCCGTGAACGTGGGATGGAACTGATACAAGTCCCTCTCTATGAGACAAACGAAGTACCTCCCCTTCACGCAACCCACCTGATCATCATGGGCGGCTCGATGAGTGTCAATGATGAGCGGGAGTTTCCCTGGCTGAGCACAGAGAAACAGATCATCAGGGAGTGGGTAGCTGAGGGGCGGCCGGTTCTTGGTATCTGTCTCGGGGCACAATTGATTGCATCTTCTTTCGGAGCGCCAGTGTATCCCTGCAAAAAAGAACTGGGATGGTCATCAGTGAATGCAATCGAAGATGAATTGTTTCCTGAATTACCCGGCAGGTTCAATGTGTTCCAGATGCATGGAGAGACGTTTGACATTCCGGAACCGGGGATGTTGGTATTCTGTGGAGAAGAGGTGCTGAACCAGGCTATCTGTATCGGCAGTGGACTAGGCCTCCAATTCCATCCTGAACTCACTCTCGAAATGATACAAGACTGGATCTCCTTCCTGCCATCTCAGAAGCAGGAATCCCTCCTTGCACAAAGCAGGCAGTATCTTCCGGAAAGCGAAAAAATTTGCAGAACAATTGCAGACCGGTTTCTGACTGCACCATCCCGTGCTTTTTCATGGATGAGGTCCGCTGGCTGAAAGAGCGATTGAATTTTGAATACCTGGTCACCGGTGCCATCATTTTTCGAGCAGGATACCACGAAGAGGATTATACTATTCCAATTCAGACTCTGGCCATGGACGGGAACGTATGATGCAGCCCGATCGGATGACGCGCTCCTAGCAGTGGTGGAACGTATACAGAACAGTACCATTGCGGACCATGATGATCTCTGAATCCTTTGTCTGTATAACATGAGTATTTCCCTGCCTGTCGGCGATGTAGTGATTCACCGTCTTTTCAGTCGGATGCGCGAGATACACCGTGGTAATACCGCGGAAACTGAGGGATAGTGTCGGTCCCGAATCAAGGCACCAGTCGCAAGATTCATTCGCTTCCGGATGCGTCGATCGGCGGCACCGGCTCCCAATCAGGTTCATATCATAACCGATCCCGGTTATTTCCCATCCGTCACGGATCAACTGCTGAATCCGGCAATCATCCATGAAGAGCGATGCACTTTGTGAAAGATTTTCCGCTGTCCACCCGCACCCTCTTGCAAGCTCCCAATCGAGATCGGTAAGCAGGACGGGAATCGAATAATTCGAGGTCCCAGGGCCGGGGACCTCAATGGTCTGATCGGTTGCCGGGGGAACGGGGATATCTCCTCCAGGGGTAACCTGTGGGGAGGTCTGTATCGAGGGAGGGAAATCCGAGATGCACCCGGAGGTGCTGAGGGCCAGGAACATTGAGAGAAATAGGAATAGGATACCCCTGTTCATCGCAATCCCAGTTACTCGTGATATCCCATAATCTTTCTATAGCCACTATTGCAATTCGAAACGGATGCCTTATCGTGGGCAGGAGAGAATCAGATGATGTAACGAAAGCGTGCTATTTTTTCGATTTAGCTATTAAAATGGAGCACTTTTTACCAAGTGCGAGGGAAGGGATTTGAACCCTAGAACTCCTACGAGACGGACCCCTCAAGCCCGCGCCTTTGACCTGGCTCGGCAACCCTCGCACGTGCCATAATACAAACGACGTTTATCTAAAAAAGGGTATCCATCCTTCTCGTGGGAGCCGGTCCCTGGTCCTCCTGGTCCAGTCAGTAATGAGAACAACCAGTCGATATGCTGCATCTGTTCACTGATGCCCATGAAAAAGCAGTGATGTATAAGAACCGGCAGCCCGTATACTCTCCTTTAGTATGTGGGCTGCCATCATCAGCGAGTTCGCAGATTCGCCCTCCCAGAGCAGGGTTGCCCGATTCTTGCTCGAGAACGGTTTCGGAGTGAACCCCGAGGGTAGGATCGAATGCAACGGCATCGAGGTGTCTGCAACGAAAGTGGCAAAGGCGATAGGGACTGACCGGAGGGTAGTGGACGCCACGGCCCGCCACATCCTCGAGTCCCCGTCTTTGAGGGAGATCTTTGCCAACATCAGGGCAACCCCCGACCTCTCGCTTCTGGCCGGACCACTCGGACTCTCGGTTATCACCGTCATCCCGAAAGACGCCCGGCAGAAGGGAATCGTAGGAGCTGCAGTGGAGGTCGTCACCACCCATAACCTGAATATCCGGCAAATTTTCGTGACCGACCCGGTGCTCTCGGAAGAACCGAGGCTGGTGATCATCATCGATGGCACTCTCCCCGGTGTGGTGATAGAGGAAATAAAAAGCCTCCCACAGGTAAAGAGGGTCATCCTTTAGGTGAAACGGGTCATCCTTTAGGTGAACCGTGCATCTTTGAAAAAAGGGAACCGACCCCTTCACTTTTCGGGGGCAGGGGTACGCCGGATCTGTTCACAGAACAACCACAACCGATAGGTCCGGAACATGATCTTTCGTCCAAGATACCGTGACGATTCCAGCCGGTCATAGATACTGACCACCCTGCTTCCCCTGACAAGATTGTCGGCATTGGCAACGACCTTCTCCTCTCCTGTCCGTGGCATGCAGTCGATGGGGAGGATCCCCAGAAGAGTACATTCATCGGAGGTCAATCCGGCACCAATGTGACGTTCAACAATCCTCACAATACCGGGAGAGATCCCGGCGTCCCGGAGATAGGCTGCGCCTGCCTGGGCATGGTGCAGCGAATGGGTGACGCCCCGCCCGATATCATGAAGAAGGGCTCCGGCATTCAGGAGCTCGCGATCGAGGACTCCCGCCCCGTCAGCAGAGGCAAGGGCGAGATCGCGGACGGCGTGGCAATGGGCGATCACCCGCACGCTGCAGCCGGCTTCCTTGAGAAGTGTCTCGATCCGTGAATCGTCCTCACGCATGACCGAGGGTTTCTTGGATCTCCTCTATCCTTTTCTTGAGGGCACGGAGGAGCATCTCGTTTTCGTAGTGCTCGAGCTGCAGGTCACAGGCAGGGCAGACAAAGGAGACATCGAATGCCTGGTTGAAGGTCACGATCACACCGCAGGACTTGCAGATGTAGAAGTCGTTCTCCTCCTCGTATTTCTCCCGCGTCTTCAGTTTCTCGAGGATGGTTTCAAGGTCTTCCCGGATCACATCAAAGATCGAGTCGGTGCGCAGGTGCCAGAGATAGGTCAGCCAGCCCGTCTCGTTATTCTTGATCCTACGGTATTCCGCGAGCCGCTTCTCGTAGAGGGTGTACAGGGTATGGCGTACCGAATTCAGGTTGATCCCGGTCTGGGCAGCGAGCTGTTCATCGCTCCACTCTCCCTCCTCGGGGAATTTCTGGAGGAGCGCCATCCCCTCTTCACCGATCAAGCGCAAAAGGTATGCCTTTACCGCCGGTTGTTCCAGGATCTCATCCATAAAGCCTTCCACCCATATATTGTTGTACTATTCTAATATGCTTATCCAGCATCGCCTCCACCGCTTCCTCCCCCGGTCCCCATCCGTAGACACTCAGCACCGCCTGTCCTTCCTCGAACGATGTTCCCGGCCAGGGAATATCGGCAATCAGCGGTGAAAACCGAACCAGGTTCCGGCTGATCTCCATGTCCTTTTCGGCAAAGAGTATCTTTCGTGCGGCCACCTGGCGGCAGGCAGGCCTTCGCGAGGGGAGTGTTCCGTGGCATGCACCAACATGCGCTCCAAAGAGGTTGAATCCTGTTGCCATCTCGATTGTATCAAGCGTTGCCTGGAACCGGGGATTGACCTCGATCGCGTGGACCGTATCCCCGGTCATGAAATCGATCCCGATCGTGCCTACGCAGCCACTCGCTGATGCGATCCGCTCGGCATACCGCACCATGAGCGGCGCGGCATCATTCCAAAACGGGGTCACCGAGCCTGAGAACCCGAACGCCGCTTCCCCGCCTCCCCGAAGGATCTGGCGATTGACGGCAACCGCCATGGCAGACGACCCGGTCCCCAGGCAGCAGACCGATGACGGGACCCCGGCGACCACCTCCTCGGCGAGATACGGCAGCTCACCGAATTTCCCATCCCACTCGATGAATTCAGCATCATTGTTGACGATGGCATTCCTCCACCCTCCCGAACCCTTCCTCGGTTTTATCATGGCCGGATAGGTCCCCGGGGGGAGGAGCCCAGGAACAGGGATTCCCAGTTCCTCGAAAAAACCGTGAGTAGAGATCTTGTCCAGGAACCGCTCCACCCTTTCAGGGGGAGTACCACAGAGTTCCTTTGTGCCAATCAGCTCGGCACCGGATGAAACGATGACGAGATCCGGTGAGACCCGCTCACACATCTCCACAACAACCCCTTCCAGGTCGCCAAGTTCATCAAACGACCGCGATTCCCGGACATAGAACCCGAGGTCCTGGTCGCAGAAGTGATCAACGGAGTAGACCTCGTAGCCGGCAGCATGCGCAGACTGGGCAATATGCCGGGTGGCAAAACCGGCCACGAGTACCTTCATGACTCCTCGGTATGCTTTCCCAGAGGGGAAGGAACGACCCGGATCGCTGCACCTGGAAACTCGTGCCCGAGCTCTGCCCCGGAGAAGAGATGGTCCAAAAAGACGGCAAGGCTTGAGATCTCCGAATGAGGCTGGCCGGTGATCCCTATGTTATAATCCGCCATACCGTACAGTTCACCAGGGACCTTCTCCGCACCGACCACCACGAGTATCTTCTCCCTTGACTTTATCTCCTCCTCCCTGTCCAAAAAGCGCTCCCCGTACATCGTCAGGTGGACCACGCACCCTCCTGACTCCTTCCACTCCCTGATGCACCGCTTCCACGGGACCTTGTGCTCGATAAAAAAGTCGCCGCCCCAGCGTTCGACCACGTCAGTTATACTCCGGACGACTCCCTTGTCATCGGCTGCAAGATACATCCCCTTCGCGCCGAGCGCCCGGGCTGCGAGCCCGACATGGGTGGTTACCCGCTGGTCGCGTTCAGGACGGTGCCCGATCCGGAGCACCACGATCTCCGGCATTGTCACTCCTTCCTCTTCCGCTCCCTGATGATCCCGTTCTCGATTATAAACGGGGTGGTCTCATCGTACTTTGCCTGGCATGAAAGGAGCATTTCATGCATCGAACGGATCCGGTATCTCCCGTTGCAGCCTTCGATGAGGAATGTTGTTTCAAGACGGTCGAGGGAATCGGCAAGAGCGTCCCAGGGGCAGCCGGTTGCGATGGCTAGTGCCTCGATATCCTGATCTGGTGTGTCTGCAAGGAGGTGGTAGATCCACCAGTCCAGATCCTCTTTTTTCACCTTTACACATTCCGCGGGTCGATGATTATAGGTTTTCGTTCCGCCAGGGAAAGCGGGTATTATATACAGGAAAACTCCGATACGATTGATACATTGAACGATACCACCTCCGTTTCATTCAGCGAGCTTGCCCGCATAACAGACCAGATACTCGAGAAGGCAGAGGATGATCCGGAAATCCTTGCACGGGAACTGGACGGGCTTGCTCCCGGGATCAAAAACGAGCTCCTCACCTCGGATCTCCTCAACGCGTACCAGGTCTTCTTCTACTTCTTCAGGGAGGACCCTGGTGATCTCGAACAGGACAGGCTCACCCTCCAGCCGGCGTCGGCACTCATGACCGGGGTGATGATGAGCGAGACCGAGCTCTTTGAGCTGTTCTTCTCCATCGAAGCAGGGGAACCGGTCTTTTCAGTGAGCGACGGAGACCGGGTCGTTGCCCGATTCCGGGGAGCTGATTCCTACCAAAAAGCACTCCAATTTCACGATGAATCGTTCTGACACAGTTCTCTTCTTACCAGAGCCCTCCCGTGATGAGATCGTGCCGCACGTGTGCTTTCACGACCTTCGGGAGAGTTCCCTTCCGGTACCGCCACTCCCCAATGATGATGCAGGCTCCCTCGATCCCGCCAAGAAGCGCCTCATCGACCACCGCAGTGTCATCTGTCCTCACCCGGTTACAGATCGCGGTCGCCCAGGCATCAGCGAGCGCCGGGCTCTGGGAAAATACGACGGCCGCGTCAGCGACACCGAGTGAGATAGAGTGCCCGACGGTCGCTGAGGAGGTGCAGATACCCCATATCCCCGGGAGAGGCCCGGTGACAAAGGCATACCGGTCGGAGAATGGCGAGCTTCCGGCGTGGATCCCGATTCGCACCTCCCGGTCGCAGAGGAGCGCGATATCCCCGCCATTGTCCACGATACCGAAGGAGGCCCCCGCTTCCTCCATCGATTCCACCCCTGCCCAGGCAATCGACCCTGCCACCGCTGCCATCGGCCCCACCCCTGCGGCTCCGGACGCGCCTGACATCCGGTCAACCACCAGGATCCCGGTATCAACAGAATATGACTCAAAGGTGGTGAGAAAAAAGGGATCCCCCGCGATATAGTGCTCCAGTTCCTGCCGGGCACGGGTTATTCCCTGCCTGGCCGCTTCCACATGCTGTTCCTCGTCGGCAATGATGGTGGCGATGGTCTCGCGGAGGTGGAACCGGTGCCTGATCATAGGAGTACTTCTCTCTTTTCACGAGACAAATACCCGTCGAACCGGAAACGCCCTGACCAAACAGGGAGCTATTTATCGGATCATGATTGAGCCTTTCATGAAGTAAATATGGGCATAGGAGGGCTCAGGGCCCAACGGTCATTGCGGATCGGCACCCGGAAAGCAGCCGATTATATCATCATGGCCCGGCTCCGGGACCAGGCCTTGGGCGAACTGATCAGCCACTTTCCCGCACTTACCGGGATGTCATCCGGTGAGGCACGCGAACTCCATGTCACCCTCTTTGGCCCGTTCCGTTCCCGTATCAATGGCGGAACACTCCTCACCCGGGTCGAAGAGGGAGCGGGAGACCTGAACCAGCTGACCTTCAGAATAGGTGATCTGATCCGGCTGATAGGCTTGCGGGGCGGGGCCATCGCCATGAGCCTTGTACCTGACCAGGAATTTTCCGCGTTTTACCAGCGGCTGGTATCGGCCCTTTCCCCATTGACAGAATGGTGCACCTGGATCGACACCCCTCCCGGCCACCGCATCTTCCACGTCTCTCTCCGGTTCAACATTCCCTTCCGCGATTTCGACCTGTTCTGGGAGAGGACGCTTGGGATCACTCCATCGCCAGAGTACGAACCGGGGGAAGGGAGGAGCCCCATCCCTGCTGTCCGGACCTACCTCAAAGCCTGTGATTCCCCGGTCAGCATCTTCAGGATAGCTATCATGCGTAGAGGATCGCTCTGGAGAGAGTACGATCTCCCGCAAAAGACCTGGCTCTCAAGGAGAGAATCGGCAGACACGGGCGAGTGGGAGAGGACCTACCAGACGTTCCGGCAGAACGAAGGGCTGGAGCTGCCCGAGAGCAAGCATAGCACTCCATCCCGGCAGTTCCTGATCTCCGACCTCCATCTTGGCCATGGAAATATCATCCATTACTGCCGCCGGCCATTCTTCTCCCCCGATGAGATGGATGATGTCCTTATACAGAACTGGAACCACCGGGTCGGCATCTCCGATGAGGTGTTTTACCTTGGCGACCTCTGCCATGGCAGGGACGCGCTTCCGGCAGCCGCATACCTCGCACGCCTCAATGGAACCATCCATTTCATCGCGGGAAACCATGATGAAGTGATTCCCGGGTCCGTCACCAGCATGATAATCCACAGCGGGGCTACCCAGTTCTGCCTGATCCATGATCCGGCACAAGCACCCCTGAATTTTCCCGGATGGGTAATCCATGGCCATCACCACAACAACGACCTGGAAACCTATCCTTTCATCAACACCTGCAGCCGGACTGTCAACATCAGTGCAGAGCTGCTGGATTTTATCCCGATCAGCATCGATGAACTGTGCACCATCCTCCAGCAGGTCAAGCCCGGTGAGAAGGTAGGCACCCTGAAAGAAGCACGGGATCGTATCCAACCCGGGCACCTGCCTGATGATCAGCTGTGAGAATCCCTGGTTTTATGGAATTCTCACCTCTGCATGTTCCAGGGATACTATAAAGACGATACCCTCACGGTCGTAATCCCTGCGTTCAGGGATTTTCCCCATCCATTCCCCGGCGGGAACCGGGGAGCGGCTGCGGGAGGAGGGATCCGAATCAGGGTTCCCTGATACATACTCTTTTCATACTCTCCGGATCCCATGTGTTGAAAAAAGGGAGCATCCGCCCTTCATCCCTCTCCCTTATGGGAGAGTGCCCTGTGCGGGCAGATCTCGATACACCTGCCGCAGAGGACGCACTTCTTCTCATCCATCCTGAGTCTCCAGTCATCGTCGAACGAGAACACTTCCTGCGGGCATATGCTGATGCAGGCGCCACAATCAACACACCGGCTCTCATCGAGCGAGATGATGTCCTCGAGCACCCTGACCGCTGCACCGAGATCGGCCAGGCGCTCTTTTACAAGTGCACAGGACTCATCCGGAATATCGATCAGCGCCTCGCCCTCCGATGAATCGATCAGCGCCCTCTCGACATTGATCAGCACCCCGGTGTCCCTGACGACCTGTGCGATGATGGGTTTCTTCCCTGCTTTCCGTGAGAAGGTCACGACCAGTTTCATTTGAGCCACCTCCCGAACAGCTTTCCTAGGTTCATCGCGGTGAGCATCCCGATCACCCGCTTCTCTCCATCGACGACGGGAAGGGCGCTGATATTATACTGCTCGAGCTTCCGGACGGCAACATCGACGGCTTCTTCGGGCGTTGTCGTGATCACCTTCTTCTTCATGATGTCCCTGACAAGGGACGCCTTGCCAGGGCTGACCACTGCCTTCGAGATATCATACGTAGTGACAATCCCGACCAGCTTCCCTGCAGTATTGATAACGGGGAGGTGATTGGTCTCACCTTTCAGGAGCTTCTGCGCGGCTGCACGGATCTCCTCGTCCTCCCGGATGGCGATGACCTTCCGGTCCATGATATCGAGGACACGGGGTCCCCGGGTGGTCTCCCGAAGCGGCATAGCACTCTTTAGCGGATCGATCGGCCGTGTGGGCTGCACCGGGGTGAGGATGCCCTGCTCCACCCATGATTTGACAACCCCTGCGATCTGGCGGGCTTTCCGGAAGCTTGAGAGCGATGAGGTCCGCACCTCCTCACCGTTCAGGTCCACCACCCCGCTCTTCAGTTCGGCATAGCTGACCTTGCGCAGCGATGGGCGGGACCGGGTGGGGATTCCGTAATCGATGACGTCCACGATAATGTCTTCATCGCGGATAGCGGTCGCCCGCACTGCTTCGATATCGAGGATAGGAATCGGGATGCCGAGCCCCATGTACAGGGTCACCCCATACCCTGCCATGGTGGCGGCCCGGAGGTAATCGTTGGACATCTGCTTCATATCGGCTGTCACCATCAGGGTGCCAAAGCCCCCTGCAGGAGAATGCTGGGTACCTTCCCCGACAACCATCCCCGGGGCTCCCCCAAGAAATGCCGGGACCCCTCCGCCGATCATACGGAAATGGGGATCGTTTGCCAGGGGATTCAGCAGACCAGATCCGGAATATGTTATGTTCCCGCAGTTCGGCAGGAGCAGTCCCATGTAGGTCCGGAGGCTCCTGTCAGTGGAATTCGAAGCGGCATTGTACCGCTGGTACCCGTTCCTTGGGTTGAGCATGATGGCCTGGTTCAGGTTCTCGAGGAGGAGTTCGGTGGTGATAGTTCTCCTCGGGTAACAATCGGTCCCGGTGGAGAGAGCCCTGAGTTCGACGGTCTTTCCCGCGATGAAGTCCTCGATGACATGGGCACCGCCATAGCTTTCCTCGCGGGTAGCGGACTTCTGCGTCGCACCGATATAGGCATCGACAGCTGCTATGCCGCCATATGCCTCAACGTCGTTCAGCCAGATCTTCTCCATCTTGATCGGGGGGTCTGCATGGCCAAAGTTCAGGAATGCGCCGGATGAGCACATCGCACCGAATGTTCCGGTCGTGACCACATCCACTTCACGGAGCGCTCCCTCTTCACCGAGCTCGGCAACGATCGCCGGCATCTCCTCTGCCGTGACCACCCGTGCGTTTCCGTCCCTGATCCGCTCCCTGATCAGGCTGATGGTCTTTTCCATAGCCATGATGTCTTTTTATGAATATTTATAAGTGTTGCTTATTACCAAGAGTAATTACATACTTTTTAGCCCCGTGGCACTGATACCTTCCCATGGATATCAGGGCGGTGATCCGGGAGCTCGAGGAGATCGCTCCTCCCGATGGTGCCGAAGAGATAGACAGCGGCAGGATCGGCCTCATCATTGCAGGAACGCGGGAGATCGGACGGGTAGCTTGTGCCTTGGATGCCACCCCGGCCGTAGTCAAGGCATCGGTCAGTTCTGGTGCCGATATGCTTGTCGTGCATCATACCCCGCTTTGGTCCCCGGTAACCGCTGTCCCGCAGGCGCTGGCCGCTCTCCTCAAGCTGGTGCTGGCAGCGGACCTGAACATCTACGTGATGCATACCAACTTTGATCATGCAAAGGGAGGGATCAACGATGCCCTGGCCAGACTCCTCGGGCTTACCTCCGTCCAAGAGATGAGCCTCGGCGTCTGCGGTGACTGCAACCTCGATCTCCCGGGCCTTGCCAGGTGTCTTGGTTTCCCACTTCGCACCTGGGGGCTGGTTACCCTTCCCTGCCGGATCGGGGTGGTGGGCGGGAGTGGGTTTGATCCGGAGCTCATCGGAGAGGCCGCCTCCCTTGGGGCCACAGCTTACCTCTCTGCGGAACTCAGACATTCAGTTGCACGGGGCTCCCCGCTCCCACTGATAGAATCGACACATTACGCCCTCGAAGCCCCAGGAATGCGCCAGCTCGCGGAACGAATGGGGTGGACGTTTATCGATGATCCTCCGGTAATGGAAACATGGAGATAGACGATCTGTTTGAAGCCCTGAGGGAGGAGAAAGAACTCACCCCGGAACTGCGGGATGAGATCACGCGGATATACGGGGCGAGGGGGAAAAAAGCCCTCCAGGCGATTGATGAGCGGCGGATAAAGAAATACCACGATTTCTTCGTGGTGGTCGGCACTTCGGATGAGTATATCGTAGATGACGATTTCTGCACCTGCCGGGATTTCATCTTCAGGAAAGGCCGCTGCTGGCATGAGCTTGCCGTGCGTATCGCTGCTGCTATCGACTCGTTCGAAGAGGTCGATCTCTGGTATCAGGCCGCCTGGACCACTAAAACCCCGCCTGACAAACAGTATTTATCGTAACAAACCTAAAAATAAGAGGTACAACGTGGTTATCCATGCTCGAGGACGAATATCAGCTCGAATATTTCAAAATCCAGGGGATGACCCGCAAGGTATGCACCCGCTGCGGTGCAGCATTCTGGACCCGGAATCCGGATCAGGAGATCTGTGGCGATGCCCCCTGCGAGACCTACAATTTCATCGGCAACCCTGTGTTCAGGAGACACACTGTCGACGAGATGAGGGAGGCTTACCTCTCGTTCTTTGAGCAGAACCACCACACCCGGATCAACCGGTATCCTGTCGTTGCCCGGTGGCGGGACGACATTTACCTGACGATCGCCTCAATTGCTGATTTCCAGCCCTGGGTGACCAGCGGCGTGGTACCCCCACCCGCAAATCCCCTCACCATCTCGCAACCCTGCATCAGGTTAAACGACTTCGACTCGGTCGGACGTTCCGGGAGGCACCTCACCCTCTTCGAGATGATGGCGCACCATGCCTTCAACTCGGATTTCGAGGAGGTCTACTGGAAGGACAGGACCGTCGAACTCTGCGAGCAGTTCCTCTCGTCAATCGGGGGGAACCTTGAGCAGGTAACCTACAAGGAGCACCCGTGGATCGGCGGGGGAAATGCAGGCCCGAGCCTCGAGGTGCTGATTGGCGGTCTGGAAGTTGCCACCCTCGTCTTCATGAACCTGGGAAAACAGAACACCGGGAAACCACCGGTTAACCTCGATGGGCAGCTCTACTACCCAATGAAGAACTGGATCGTGGATACCGGGTACGGTCTTGAACGGCTCGTCTGGGCTTCCCGGGGATCCCCGACCATCTACGACGCGGTCTTCCCTGAGATGGTCAGCAGGGTGATGGAATCGGCAGGGCTTGAACACTTCCTCGATAACCAGGAATATACCAAGATCCTCTCCCTCAATGCGAAATTTGCCGGCGTCATGGACATCTCTGGTACCAACCTGTACCAGCTCAGGAAGAAGGTCGCCACCGCCATCGACGTCCCGATCGAGAAACTCGACCGGATGATCACTCCCATCGAGAAGGTATATGCCGTCGTCGATCATTCCCGGTGCCTTGCCTACATGCTCGGCGACTGCATCGTACCATCCAACGTGAGGGAAGGATACCTCGCCCGCCTGGTGCTCCGGAGGACCCTTCGCATGATGAACGATCTCGGGATAAGGGACAACCTTGCCGACCTTATCGAGCAGCAGATGCGGATCGCGGGCACCGGATCGTTCGAACAGGATATTCTCATTGTACGGGAAATCGTTGAACGTGAAGTGGAGAAATACAATGCCACGCTCCAGCGGGGAACCAAGATCGTCCAGAAGGTAGCCCGCACCTATAAGGCCAAGCGGGAGCGCCTCCCCCTCAAGGAGATCATCACCCTGTACGACTCGCACGGTATCCCTCCTGAAATTACCAGGGACGTGGCGGTTGCTGAGGGTGCAGTCGTCGAACTGCCTGACAACTTCTACTCGCTTATCGCCGACCTCCACTCGGAGTCAGGGGAGAACCAGGACGATGATCCCTTTGCACGGTTCAGAGACCGTATCGGGAGCCTCCCGGCGACCCGGAAGCTCTTCTACGAGCAGCCCTGCAGCATGGAGTTCGATGGCATGGTCATCGACTTCTTTGAGGGATATGTCGTCATGGATCAGACCCTCTTCTACCCTGAGGGGGGTGGCCAACCCGCCGATACCGGCATGCTGATCGGGGCGGAGAGCATGGTCCGTGTGGACGATGTCCAGAAGATCGGTGACGTGATCATCCACCATATATCCGGAGGAGTTCTCCGGAGGGGTGACCGGGTCAAGGGCATTATTGATGAAGAGCGGCGCTGGTCTCTGATGCGCCATCACACTGCTACCCACCTCCTGCTCCATGCCGCAAAGGAGGTGCTCGGGGCCCACATCCACCAGTCCGGCGCCCAGAAAGGCGTCGAGAGTGCTCGGCTGGATATCAGGCACTACAAGCATATCACCCTTGAAGAGATCCGGAAGATCGAGGTGGCAGCCAACCGGATGGTCATGGCCGATCAGAAGGTAGACATCATGCATGAGGAACGGACGAAGGCTGAGCAGCGATATGGCTTTGCCCTCTACCAGGGAGGGGTGCCTCCCGGCAAAGATATCCGCATCGTCCAGGTCGCCGGTGATGTCGAGGCTTGTGCAGGGACCCATTGCCGGGGAACCGGGGACATAGGGATGATCAAGATCATCCGGGTGGAGCATATCCAGGACGGGATCGAGCGCCTGGAATTTGCTGCAGGGATGGCGGCCGTCGAGTACGTACAGCGCCTCGAGCAAATCGTAGCCGACGCTGCTTCAATTCTCTCCGTGCAACAGGAAATTCTGCCTTCATCGGTGTCGCGGTTCTTCTCCGAATGGAAGGAACAGAGAAAAGAGATCGAACGCCTCTCCCAGCAGCTGGTCGAGATGGAAATACGAAACCTCGCCCCGGAGCCGATCAAAGGGATTCCCCTCGTCATCCAGCAGATTGACCTCCCTCCCAGGGACCTCACCTCCATCGCCTCTCATGTGGCTGGCAAGGGTGGGGTAGCCCTCCTTGCCAGTGCAAAAGACCGTGCGCATGTCGTGCTGATGTCCGGCAGCCAGCTGGTCGATGCCGGCGAAATTATCGGGCAGGTCTGCGTGCTGCTCGGCGGGAAAGGTGGCGGTTCGAAGACCATGGCCCAGGGTGGTGGGCCCATCACCGACCAGTTGGGGCTCGCCCTGAAAGTGGGACGTGAGCGGATCCTGGCAGCACTCAATGACTGAAGAGATCATCGTTATCGAGCCCGGGGATGAACGGGCACAGAAGATAGGAAAGGCAATTGGGAGCCCCATGGCAAACGAGATCCTGCAGATCCTTGCCGGGGGTCCAAAGACAGCATCCGACCTGACGGATCTCCTGAATATTCCGATGGGGACCCTGAAATACCATATCGACAACCTGCTCGAGGCCGGCCTGATCGAGATTGCCGAGACCCGCTACAGCGTGAAGGGTCGGGAGGTCAAGGTCTATGCCCTCCGTGACCAGCTGCTGATCGTTGCCCCGAAGGTGGCGAGCGTCCGTTCGATCCTCCTCAAGTACGCATCACTCTTTGCGATTGTTGTCCTCGCTTCGATGGCGATGTTTGCAATCCTTCCGCTGCTTGACGTGGGGACCACCCAAATGACGGAGCCGGCTTCGTTCCAGATCGATCGGTCTGCTGGGGGGGGTGAAGGTGCCTCAATCCTTGCCGAAAAAGCCACCGCACCCGCTGCTGCACCGGCACTACCCTCCTCTGTTCCAATGGTCTTGGCATTCTTCCTTGGAGGGTGCCTGGTGCTGCTGGTCCTCATCCTGTATGAAGCATACCGGTGGCAGAAAGGCTATTCCCCGTGATACTCCTGATGAGAGGGGTCCTTTCCGACACCTGTTTTTTCATATAATTCAAGAGGTTCCATTGCATTCCAGACTCTCCCGGGGGTTAGGATTGTGCTCCCCCCTGCCGCTGTTGAGTCCCCTGCGATGCGATTGCACATAAGCAAGATATCTTCCTCTTTGATATTGAGCGGGGGTATCACTTTTTATATGAAAATGCCTCCGGCATTTTCATCTTTTATGCTTGTGGCCCGAGAAGGAATCATGTTGTTTTTTTGCAGATATATGAGAGCCGGGCACGGTCAATTTTCTGTAACGGGGTATGAGAAAGACAGGTGGTGAAAATAGTGCGTACCCTTCTTTACGGTATATGCTCAATTCCACGAGATTTCGGATGATCTGCTCCTCTTCGCCTTTTTTTTCCTTCAGTTGTGATTGCAGGGAAAAATGGCCATGGGTATCTGTCCCACTGGTGAAGATTAAGCTGGATTACGGGAGAAAAAGGAGATACTGATCCGGTTCCGGAAAAATTAGCTCCTCTTCCAGGAGACCAGGGCAGCGGCTACGCAGAGGCCGGCGATCATTCCAGCAAGCGGAACGGGCATTCCCGCTGTCTGCGGGAGGGACGTGGATGGGATTTCCGTGGTCGATGGGTTTGTTCCCGCTGGGCCGGTTGACTCACTTACCGAGTATCGCAGTTGGGTGATGAAGCCCTTTGCATCATAGACATTCACGTAATAGTTTCCCGGTTCGGTCACGTTGACCTTCTTTGAGAAGTGTCCGTCCTTGGATCCAAGAGTGGTGGTCGTCCTGATGCTTTGATCAGGCAGGGAGAACCCCTTGGGGCCATCGACCTTCATCGTGATGGTGGCAACCCCCAGATCAGGGATATATCCCTCGATCAGCAATGCCTGGTCGAGGGTCTGCTCCTTTGGAGCATTGAGAACGATCTCAGCAGACCTGTCTATGAGATTCACAAGAAGCAGGGTGACCGATGATGACCCCAGGCTTGACCCTGGATCCTCGAGGAACTGGACCTCCAGCTTGTACTTCCCGGCAGGGAGGGCAGTTGTTGGAAATGAAGCATCGAACTCTTTGGTCTCATCGACGACGATCATTCTCCGGTCAACTGTCTCGGGTGTCGTGAACTGTGTCCGGTAGAGGATGATGTCAAACTGGGTCCCGGCCGGGAACGTGGTAGTTCCGGTCACTTCAAGGGGAGCCCCTGCCTGGATTTCCGGAGGTGCCTCGATCGTAACGACATAGGCCTGAACAGCCCCGATAAGAAGCGCGAGAGAGAGAAGAAGAACTATAAAGCGCTTTTTCATATCCAGCTCTTGGAGCGTGGGCAATAATTAGTTTCTGTTCTCATGAACAGAATCAGGGCCGGTCTTCCCCATGCATCGTCTCATATGAGACCGATGAAGTTTTCAAGGATTCGGAGCCCCGTCGCCCCGCTCTTTTCCGGGTGGAACTGGACGCCATAGACATTTCCGCTCGTGATTGATGAAGCAAAGGAGCGGGTGTAGGTGGTGGACGTGAGAGTATTTTCAGCGCGGGTATCGGCATAATATGAATGGACAAAGTAGACGTAGGAACCTTCCCTGATCCCTTCCATGAGCGGGTTGTCAGTCATCGGGGACTCGAGCGAATTCCATCCCATGTGGGGAATTTTATACCCGGGTGATCCCTGGAACCGCCGGACCGTCCCGGGGATGATCCCCAGCCCTGCATGGAGACCATGCTCTTCGCTCCATTCAAGGAGCATCTGCATACCAAGGCAGATACCCAGCATGGGGATCGCTGCTCCCGCTGCCTCGGTAAGGACCTGTTGCATCTCACCGATCTGCTCCATCCCGTCCCTGAAGGCTCCTACACCAGGAAGGACGATGGCATCCGCTGCCGCAATCTCCTCACTGTCGAACGTAATAACCGGCCGTGCTCCTGATTTTTCAAGCCCCCGGAAAACACTCCTGAGGTTCCCAAGCCCGTAATCAACAATCACTATCCGTCTCATCTGCCACCCCCTCCCTCATCCTCCACTTCATGTCATCGACCCATGCAGCGGGCAGACCATGATCATCACGCCATGTTCTGAGCTTAAGTTCCCACATATCCCAGAGATCGGGATATCTCTTCTTGATATCCTCGAGCACGGCCACATCGCTTGAAGGGCACAGATAGCACCCGATTCGATCGAGGCGTTTGGCATACAGCGGATTGAACGGGGCATCTTCCCTGAAGAGATACAGCCATACATGGAGGGCGGTCCAGTTCTGGATGGGGGCAGCCGAGGTCTGGTTGGTCACGATACCGTTCCTGAACACCCTGCTGCTCTCCTTTCTCTTGAACGATTCATACCTTCTCTGGCCGATAAACGAGAGGCAGTCGCCCCAGGTCGCTCCGATTGCCTCGCGGAGGGGGAGGAGTTTGCAGGCGCTGCAGCACCAGCGGTGGTTCACTGCAGGGGGACCATGCCTGTCGTACCCCTCCCAGAACCTGCTTTTACCATCAGAACGGACTACCGGAAGCCCGTACAGGGCTGCAACATCAGAGACATTCTGATACGTTTCCGGGAATTCGAACCCGGTATCGGCAAACAGGAGCGGGACGTTCCCTATCGCCTTCAGCACAAGGATGAGAGTGGCGAGGCTGTCTTTCCCACCCGAGTATGATACAGTCGCCTTCCCAGTGTAATTCGACGAAACGTTCCGGATGAAACTGATTGCTTCTGCCTCGGCCTCCTCAAGCACCTTCGCGTTCGCCCGGACGACCGCATCCCACGTGGATGGACCTGGGATGCAGGTCGACCGGGCATTCTTCCGGGTTCTCACTACCTGCCCCCGGGTCATCGAGGCCGCATCTGTTGCATCAGCACGGGCTCTCCCGACTCCCGCAACCCTTCCTTCGGGATCAAGGATGAACACCTCATCAGCCGACCGGACCGAGGGGTGTATTGAGATGAGCCCAGGTGCAAGCACGCTAGCCCCTTCATCCCGGATCGAGGCAACCGCACCGGGATCCACGACCACAAAACGGAGCAGCGGGGTCAGGTAAAGGGCAGACTCCGGCCTGGGAAGGGGCTCCCAGGTTCTCCCGGAAGGGGTGTACCGAATCGCCCCGACAACAGCCCCGCCCATGACGATCTCTTCCATCCGGTCAGTGTCCGGGACCTTGTTAAGGAGAACGACATGACCTTCGGGTATGAGTGGCGCCCCGAAATGGGCAGAGTAGATACGGTTGATCAGGGCGACATCCGCAGGAAACGCAGGCCGTATATCACCAGGAGGGGTGACCTGTACTTTCCGTGTCACGGCACCACAGGCACAGGTCTCCGAGAGGACAGGGGCATGACAGGTATCACACCAGTGAAGGAGCATTTTTCCCAGGAACGAAGGGCGCATTCACCCTTACCATTGGCAATGAAACGATAAATACCAGAGGGATACGGGCGATATTTTTTTACTGGGATCCCGGTGTAGTGGGTAAAAACTGAAAATTAGACGTAATTTTTTCCAAGAGATGATAAAATGCGTTTTTTATCCGGAACAAATCGTATTGTTTAAGATTCCGAGAACCAATATTCGTAGTTATACCATGGGATGCGGCAGATCGGTGTTCACCAATGAAGGCTGTATCAGGACCGCACCGGAAACCTCCGGAGATTCGCGTGATACCTATGAATGGAACGTGTTTGGCATGCTCAAACGATGAACAGCCGGAGGCGATCGGGTGATCGCCTTTATCCTCACCTTTCTCCTCTCCCTCTTTGTCTACCTTGTCCTGACTGCAGGGAGTGGGAATATAGGGCTCTGGTCGGCATCAGAACTCACTGCAGGGGTTGTTCTCAGCCTTTTAACCGCTGCAGTTGCCCGGAACTTCCTCTGCCGGGCACGAAATTACCGGATGGCAAACCCCCTGCGGTTCCTGCTGATCCCCATCTACGTGATTGGGCCGTTCTTCCTGGAAGTGATCAAGGCAAACCTCGATGTTGCCTACCGGGTGATCACCCTGCGGATCCGGCCGGGGATCATCAGAGTCTCCTCTGACCTGAAGTCAGACCTCGGGATCTTCATGCTCGCAAACTCTATCACCCTGACACCTGGGACGATCACCGTCGACATCGATGAGCATACGCATGATCTGTTCATCCACAACATCAATGTCGGAGAGGGTGAGGAGGCTGCACCGGTCATCCGTGACCATGAGCTCTTCTCCATCGCTGATCTCCCGCGGTGGATCCGGAGGATTGCCGAATGATCGATCCGTTTTACCCTGCAGTCCTGGTCCTTGTGATCCTGATCTGCCTCTGCTTCATCAGGCTTATCCTCGGCCCTACCCCTGGTGACCGGGTCGTCGCTGTCGACACAGTCAATACCCTGACCGTCGCATCGCTCGTTATCCTCGGCCTGATCTACCGGGAGGTCATCTTTATCGACGTGGCAATCGTCTATGCACTGCTCTCATTTGTCAGCACCCTCTACATTGCGAAATACCTCGGAGGGGAACTCTGATGATTGCCGAGTTGCTCATCATCATCTGCCTTGCGATCGGGATCATCTTCAATTCGCTTGGGGTGATCGGCCTGCTGCGGTTCCCGGACCTGTACACAAGGATGCATGCCACCACGAAAGCAACCACCTTCGGGTCGGTCTTCACTACCCTTGCCGTGATCGTCTATTCAATCTCCCTTTACTTGAGCACGATCGATTCGCAGTTCATCGTGCTCGGCGTCCACGCCTTTATCGCCGCATTTGCCCTGGCATTCACAAACGCTATCGGCTCCCATGCCATCGCAAGGGCTGCTCACCGGAGCGGCATCATGCCTTCCCCTGCAGTGGTCGACCGGCTGAAGGAGGCGGGACGATGATCGAGACTATCATTCATATCCTCGTTATTGCCGGCCTTATTGTCTCGGCAGTTCTCGTGTACCACTTCAAGGATCTGCTCGCCGCCGCACTCGCCTCGGGCCTCTTCAGCTTCCTCATTTCGCTTGAATTCTATATCCTCCAGGCGCCCGATGTCGCGATCTCACAGGCGGCGATAGGGGCAGGTCTTACTACGGCTATCTTTATCATAGCGATCCGCTCGACCAAACGCTACGAGGAGGATGCCCCATGAGAAAGGAACTCTCGATCCTGATCATCATCATTTTCGGCCTCTTCCTGGGCCTGATCGCCCTCGACCTGACCTTCGGGGAACCTGACAACACCGCGATGGACGATTACTTCATCAGGAACGGGCAGGAGCAGGCTGCGACGAACAACATCGTGACCACGATTGTCTTCGATTACCGTGGTTTCGACACGCTCGGTGAATCCACCGTCCTGTTTACCGCCGTTGTCGGGGTGGCGCTGATGTACCGGAAGCTGGTAAGGAGTGATGCCGATGAGAATGAGTAAGATCGTCCGCTTCGGGGCAGATGTCCTCTTTGGTGCGATCGTTATCTTCGGCCTTTACGTGATCATGCACGGTCATCTCACCCCGGGTGGTGGTTTCCAGGGCGGGGCAGTGGTCGCTACCGGGGCAGCACTCGTGATCGTTGCCTATTCGTATGAAGAGGTGATCGGGATGATCAGAAAGACGGTGCTCATGGCCCAGGAGTCCGCGGGGCTCGTAATGTTTGCCGGGGTGGCACTCATTGCCATTGGACTCGGGACCACGTTCTTTTTCAATTTCCTCGCAAACAGCGGTTCACTCTTCGGGATGACCGTCCCCTTCGGCCCGAACCCCGGTGAGCTGAATACCGGCGGGGTACTCCCGCTGATGAACATCGCTGTCGGGATCGAGGTCTGGGGCGGTCTCGCCATCGTCATCCTGTACATGCTCTCGGGCATAGGGAAGACAAAGGAGGCCTGATTCATGTTCTGGAACCTTCCCTATATCGCGGTCGTACTCCTGTCCGTGATCGGGCTTGCCACCATCCTCCTGAAGAGAAACCTCATCAAGATATTCCTCGGAGTGAGCATCCTCACCTCGGCGGTGAACCTCTTTATCATCGCCCTTGGGTATCGCGAGGGAGGGATCGCACCGATCTACACCTACGCAGTATCTGAGAACATGGTGATGGCAACCCCGCAGGCTCTGACTCTCACCTCGATCGTGATCGGGGTTGCGACGAGTGCACTGATGCTCTCGTTTGCCGTGATTATCTACAAGACCTACGGGACTGTGAATGTCGATGAGATAAAGGAGCTGAAAGAATGATCCCCGGATATATTACCACCAATGCACCGGCTCTGCTGATCGCAGTCCCCTTGCTCGGGGCATTCCTTTCACCTCTGATCGGGAAGATATCACGGGATGCACGGGCACTCTGGGTACTTGCTGTCATGACCCTGACGGCACTTATCGGTTACCTTGTAGCGTTCCTTGTGTATACGGAAGGGACGCTCCTCTACGTCTTCGGCGCAACAAACGCCACCCTTGCCGTTCCCCCTGATTCTGGCGGAATACCGATACGGATCATCTTCACCCTTGATGCTATGAGTGCCCTGATGGTGACGATAGCCGTCACGGTGGGTTTTGCCGTTATTCTCTACTCCCTTTCAAGCGACTCACGGAGGTCCGGGCTCGAGGCCTATTACACCATCTTCCTCCTGATGATCGGTGCCATCCTCGGGATGGTCTCAACAGGAGACCTTTTCAATTTCTTTGTCTTCCTCGAGATCTCCTCCCTCGCATCGGCAGGGCTTGTTGCCTACAAGGTGGAAAAAGGTCGTGCCGTCGAGGCAGGTCTCAAATACCTGCTTGTCAGTACAATCGGGGGCATATTCTTCCTCTTCGCCATCGGTATCCTGTATGGCCAGTACAACGCCCTGAACATGGCGATGCTTGCCGACATGATCCAATGGACACCTCTCGACAAACTCGCTCTCGTACTGGTTGTCGCAGCTCTTGCAGCAAAGTGCGGAGCGGTCCCAATGCATTTCTGGACACCGGATGCCTATTCAATGGCCCCCTCCGCGGTGACGGCAATGCTGGTGGTTGCAAGCCAGGCGAGCCTGTACGGGCTGTTCCGGATCTGCTTCACCCTGTACGGCATCACGCTCAACTACGCAACGATCGGGTGGGTGATCATCATCCTGGGGATCCTCTCGATGATCATAGGTGTCACTATGGCAATCCCCCAGAAGGATATCAAGAGGCTGATGGCCTACCATGCCGTCTCTCAGACCGGATACATGCTCCTCGGCGTTGGTGTAGGGCTTGCCGTGCTCGGAGACCAGGCGCTCCTCAACTCCTATGGGATGACTGCGATGGAAGGCGGGATCTTCCACATCTTCAACCATGCAATGTATAAGGGCCTCCTGTTCCTAACGGCTGGCGCCATCATCTACCAGGTAGGGACAAGCGACCTGAACCGGATGGGAGGTCTCGGCCACCGGATGAAATGGACGATGATCTTCTTCATTATCGGGGCGCTCGCCATTGCCGGGATACCACCCTTTAACGGATTTGCCTCTAAATTCCTGATATACGAGTCCGTGTTTGCCTTCAGTCCCCTCCTTTCAATCATAGCAATGGTCGTGAGTATCCTTACCCTTGCCTCGTTTGTGAAAGTGTTCCATTCTGTCTTCATGGGCCCTCCCCTTCCCGGGAACGAGCAGGTCAGAGAAGCACCGCGTACGATGCTCATCGGAATGACCATCCTTGCCGCAATAGTGATCATCTCAGGGGTCTTTCCGGAATTCTTTGTCCAGAACCTGATAGCCCCGGCAGCTCATGCGCTCACTGACCAGGCCGGGTATATTTCAGCAGTACTCGGAGGTGCATAACCATGGCATTTGCGACATCCCTTTCAAGCGGATTCGGGATATGGGATCCGCTCCTGTGGGTGATTGCCATCATCATCGGCCTTGTCATCGCCTGGCTGCTCTGGAGGTCAGGGGTCTCCTCATATAAGAAAGACACCGAACAGACCCGGCCGTACCTTTCAGGGAATGCCGAGCCCCCCAAGGGGGAAGTCCACATCAGGGCAGGGAACCTCTACTGGGGATTCACGGAAGGGATAAAGGGGTACTATCAGCGAATTGTCCCGCTGCATACCGGAATCGCGACGGATTACCTCCTCTGGATATTCTGGGTCGCCGGAATCCTCCTCGTCATCGTGATGGTGGTCTGACATGAAGATTCCTACATCATTCAACCGGTCGCTCTGGGTCTTCCACCTCAATACAGGGTCCTGCAACGGGTGCGAGATCGAGATCGTGGCCACGATTACCCCCCGTTACGATCCGGAACGGTTTGGGATACGCCTTGTCGGATCACCCAAGCATGCCGACGTGCTCCTCGTGACCGGGCCTGTCACGAAAAAGATGGCCCCGAGAGTGCGGCGGGTGTTCGAACAGGTCCCGGACCCGAAAGTCGTGATGTGCATCGGCACCTGTGGACAGTCAGGGGGAGTTTTCTATGACTCATATAACCTGGACGGCCCCATCGACCAGGTGATCCCGGTCGATGTCTATGTTCCGGGATGCCCGCCCCGGCCTGAGGCAATCGTCTTCGGAGTTGTGAAGGCCCTCCAAAAACTGGAACGGCTGGAGGCAGAACAATGAACGCAACCCCTTACCTTACCCCGCAGCAGATCATCGATCGCTTCAGCGCGAGATTCGGGAACGGACTTACCGAGGCAAAAGTGACCGAACGGGGCGAAGGGACCAGGAAGGTCAAGGCATACAACCTCTGGTTCAGAATTGACCGGGAACAGCTCAGGCCGGCCATCGAGGAGCTGATCGCGATACGGTTCCCCCATCTTGCGGTCATCGCGGGAAATGACCTGGGAACTGATATCGAGCTCCTCTACATCTTCTCGGTCTTTTACGGGCAGAAGTTCGGTGAGTATATGGTCACGATCGCCATCCGGCTGCCGAAGAGCGATCTGACGGTGCCAACAATCACCGACCTGATCCCGGGAGCTCTCTTCTCGGAGCGGGAGAAACAGGAGTTCTTTGGCATCACAGTCACGGGAATTCCAGATGGGAGAAGGCTCTTTTTACCCGAGGACTTCCCGAAGGGTGTCTATCCCTGGAGAAAGGATGAGACTGGTATACCTCCCGAGATGATCAAGAACCTCTGGGAGGTGGACCGGCCGAAAGACCGGCCGGTACCCCCTATCCCCGAGAAGGCACCTGCTCCGGAAGGAAAGAAAGAGGGAGGCGAGTCCCCATGAGTGCTGAAAAGGCCAAGAAAACAGTCCCCTACACGGTCCCTATCGGCCCTGTCCACCCGGCTCTCAAGGAGCCGGTGATGTTCACCTTCGGAATGGAGGGAGAGATCGTCAGAACCGTGGATTTTGCCCCCGGACAGACCCACCGGGGGATCGAATGGATGGGAATGAGAAGGAATCCCGTCCAGATCGTACACCTGACCGACCGGATCTGTGGTATCTGCGGGATCGTGCATTCGCTCTCGTTCGCAAGGGCGGTCGAGCAGATCGCGGAGATCGAGGTCCCCGAGCGGGCAGACTATATAAGGACGATCCTCCACGAACTGGAACGGATACAGTCCCACCTGCTCTGGGCTGGAGTTGCTGCCCACGAGCTCGGCTTCGACTCGCTCTTTTACCTGGCATGGAGAGTCCGGGAACAGTCGATGGACCTGATCGAGAACCTGACCGGGAACCGGGTCAACTACGGTATCGTCCAGATTGGGGGGGTCCGGAGAGATATCTCCGATGAACAACGGGCACTGGTTGAGAAAGGCCTCGACTATTACCAGGGACTTCTGGACCAGATGGCAACCCTCTTCCTGAAAGACAGCACGATCCTGATGCGGTGCCGCGGCCATGGGATCCTCTCAGGGGATGATGCCCGGCTGCTCTGCACAGTTGGTCCCACCGCCCGGGCATCCGGGCTGAACATGGATGTCCGGCAGGACTACCCCTACTGTGCCTATGGCGATCTCGATGTCAAAGCTATCCTCCCCCCACCTGAAACTGGCGGACCACAAGGGGATGTCTATGACCGGATCATTGTCAGGCTGCTTGAGGTAGGCCAGTCAATCGGAATCATCAGGCAGTGCCTCGGGCAGCTTCCAGCAGGCGAGATCCTCTGGGAGCCAAAAATGGCAAAACTGCTTTCAGTCCTGAAGAAGGCCGAGGGAGAGGGGATCGGCAGGGTGGAGGCGCCTCGCGGCGAATGCATGCATTACGTGAAAATGGCGGGGAAGGAGGCGCCGGACAGCTGGAAGGTGAAGGCATCCTCCTACAGCAACCTGATGTCTTGGATCCCGATGCTTCAGGGGGAGCAGCTGGCTGATATCCCTATCATCGTCGCATCCATCGATCCCTGTCTCTCCTGCACCGACCGGGTAGCAGTGACCAGGAACGGGCAATCTGACATCCTCACCAAGGAAGACCTGACCCGACTCTCGCGGGAGAAGACCCGGAGGATGATGCAATGATCGAAACCCTGCCTGCCCTCCTGGCCGGGGCAGTACTGGTAGCAGCATTCTCGATCATTATCGGCCTGCTGCTCATGGGATTTGACCGGATCGTTGCTGCACGGATGCAGGCACGGATCGGTCCTCCCCTGACACAACCATTCACCGACATAAGGAAACTCCTTGCAAAAGAGAACGTCGTGCCAGAAAATGCGATACCATGGCTGTTCAACCTCGCACCCATCATCGCCCTGGCCTCGGCGATCACCATCCTCTTCTATCTTCCGATCGGTGGCTTTGCTCCCGTATTATCCGGAGGCGGTGACCTCATCCTCGTGATGTATCTTCTGACCCTGCCTGCCCTGGCGCTGGTTGCCGGGGGATTTGCATCTGGTTCACCCTATGCAACGGTCGGTGCCCAGCGCGAGATGGTGACGATGATAGCATACGAGTTCCCGCTTGCTATCGTGGTAGTCGCCATCGCGTGGAGACTCGCTGCCGCAGGCATCTCCCTTCCCTTTTCGCTTGCCACCATTGAGGCCAATCCAGTCTGGGGCCTTGTCGGCCCGCTTGGGGCTATCGGGCTCCTGATCCTCCTGATCGTCCTGCTTATCGTGACCCCGGCAGAGCTCTCCCGGGTCCCCTTCGACACCCCGGAAGCAGAGACTGAGCTTGCCGGGGGGATCCTTGTCGAATACTCAGGGAAGAACCTCGCCCTCTTCTCATTAACGCAAGGGGTAAAGACCGTGGCGATGGCCTCTCTCGTGGTGGCACTTTTCTTCCCTTACCGCCTTGCCGCAATCGCAGGTATATCCGGATTTGCAGGAGCGGTTATTGATCTCCTGGTTTATATCGTGCTGATCACCCTCGTTGCCTTTATTTCAGTGAGCGTGATCAGGGTCGCAATGGCACGGTTCCGGATCAATCAGGTTGTCTCGGTCTACTGGATCTATCTTGCCATAGCTGGTCTGGCTGGACTCCTCCTTGTTATGGTTGACCAGATCATGGGGGTGGTCTAAAATGGCCGGGCTCCCCCTTCTCCCTGAATTGGTAAGGCAGCTCTTCAGCCGGCCGGCAACCAATGCATTCCCATCACGGCACCTGCCCCCATCAATAACCGGGTTCCTGGCAAAGGTAGCCCGTGGAGAGGCAACAATCCACCCACCCATTCCAACCCCCCCCAAATTCCGTGGAAAAATTGTGTATGACCGCGAGGCTTGCATCGGCTGCTCCCTCTGCCTCAGGGTCTGCCCTGCCCATGCCATCGAGTTTATCCCCGAGACAAAACGGGTCAGGATCTATGTCACCCAGTGTATCTTCTGCTCCCAGTGCAATGATGTCTGCCCGAAAAATGCACTACACATGAGTCATGAGTTCCTGCTCGCAACCGAGGACCGGTACGCAGAGAGCCAGATTGTCGAATGACAATCTGTCCGTCATCATTTTTCCGGCCATCAACCCAGACTGATCAATCCCCCCGCTCATCACGTTTTTCCCTGCCCTTAAAGGATTTAATTTCAGGGATCCGGTTCTGTGCAAGCAGCGCGATGAATTGTTCTGCCCCGGCTGTCACGGCAGGGCTGATCCCCTCGCTTTCTCCCAGATGCCCCGGCTGGATACCAATAAAGATCACCTGTCCTGCCGATTCGGCAAGGTATCTGATGAGGAACGACAGAGGCAGGTTATGAGTGCCAATGCTCACCTCCTCGATCTGGTCCTCACCGACACTCCTGAATTCGCCGGGTCCGAGGCCGAGATCGGTCGCATCCACGAGTACCAGCACTTCGGGATGGTGGCGGCGTACCACTGCCGTGAAGTTCTCGGGCATCGTTCCACAGTCGAGCGATATCCAGCCCCGGGCACGGAACCGTGATGCGATGTAATTCCCTATCCCATCATCACCGTGGAGGTTGTTTCCGATCCCAAGCAGCATTCTGACTATTACCATCACCCGAGATGATTTCCCAATTATATTGTCATGGCAGGATGAAAAATCAGGCACCTGTAGGCCAGGAATGAGAGCAGGGAAGGGAGGCCAATTTTGGCATTCAGGGACCATGCCCCGGTTCTGTCCTGGTAATACGGATTCGAGGTAGTAATTTCGTGAGAATAAAACAATTTCCGGCCTTTTTTTCACCGGAAACTGCAAAAAAATTTATATTACCTGGTATTAATCTTCCATGTCCTATTATTGGAGTATTACTATGACTGATGAAACAACCACAACAAAGGGCATGTGTAATATTTTTGGAGGATTCTTCCCATGGTGGGTGCTGCTCATCCAGGGCATCATCGCCGTCATCCTTGGAATATTTTTCCTCACTTCACCGGCGATGACCGTGATCGTTCTCATCACCTTCCTTGGTGCGTACTGGTTTATCAGCGGGATCTTCACGCTCTTCAGTGCAGCCGGAGAACAGAAGGACAGGGGAATGAAAATCCTTCTTGGCATTCTCGGAATCATTCTCGGGCTTGCCATCCTTGCTTACCCGTTCTATAGTGCGTTCATTGTGCCGTTTATCTTCATCATCATGGTGGGGGTGTGGGCACTGGTGATCGGGGCGATCCATATCTACCAGGGGATTACCGGCGGTGGCTGGGGTGTTGGAATCATCGGCCTTCTCTCGGTATTGTTCGGCCTGATCCTTCTGGTTCACCCGTATCTTGCCACACTGGCTCTCCCGTTCGTGCTTGGGGTTCTCGGGATTGTCCTCGGTTTTGCCGCCATCATCGGGGCATTCATGATACGGTCAAAACAGAACGCAGCCTGAAAACCACGCCATATTCTCTTTTTTTCCGTTCCCTGTGGAATGAGCCGGTTCTCCTTCGCCAGACTATTAAGGGAGTTCCATCAAACCTAATCAGCGTACGAAAGCACATGGTACTGCAGGCAAGAGGTCACGGATTCAATGTTTGAACTGTTTTTTGAGATCGGCAACTATGCTATCTGGATCTTCGTGGTCACCAGCATTGCTGCAATGGGTCTCAACCTCACGGTCCCTGAAGTCCTTGCACCATGGAAGAAGAAATGGCTCCTCTCGATCTCCCTCATCGCGAACTTCGTGGTGGTCCCTCTTTTTGCCCTCTTTATCCTTTATCTCTTCCCGCTTGATCTTGAGCTTGCGACCGGGCTCATCCTCGTAGCCGCAGCAGCGGGAGCCCCCTCGCTCCCCAAGGCCATGGAACTGGTCGGAGGGAATGTTGCCTATGCTGTAGGCCTCACGATGATCCTGATCCTTGTTACGATCTTCTACATGCCATTCATGCTTCCCTACCTGATCGAAGGGGTCCAGGTAGATCAGACCAGCACAGCGATGTACCTGATCGTCTTCATGCTGGTCCCGCTCCTCATCACAATGGCGATCCGGGCAAAATTCCCGCTCCTTGCCTACCGGTTGTATCCCGTTGTCGATCGCGTATCGGACCTGTCCATTGTAGTGGTCCTTCTCATATATACAGTCGCCCTCTTCATGAGTGATTTTTCGGTGAAGGCCGGGACCCTCCTTGGCCTTGAAGGCATCGCCGTTGCGATCCTCTTCATCCTCGGTTCTTTTGCCATTGGGTACGCACTCGGCGGTCCTGAACTGCAGAACCGCCATGTCCTTGCGTTCGGGACAGGATTTCGGAATGTGTCTGCGGCACTGGTGGTCGTCTCCGCGAGCTTTACCGAACCCCAGACCCTCTTCATGGTACTTGTCATCGCCATATTCGGGATTGTCTTCATGTTCATTATCGGGGGATGGCTTTATCGGAAGAACAGGAAGGAAGGGCAGCGCAATCCTGCAAGGGACCTGTAATTTCCATAGGTATTCCCGTGAGCAAGGTTTCTTAAAAGGATCCTACCAAGTAATCTCTCGCATGAATCACTCTGCTGTTTTTCTCCTCTGCCTGGTCGTTTCCGGATTACTGATCTCCGGTTGCAGTTCCCCTGCCCCGATGCCGGAGGTGGAAGTGGAAGGGGCAGCGGTATCGTCCTTTTCCTTGGCAGAACTGACCCTCGATATCTTCCTGTCTGTCGATAATCCATATCCGGTGTCAATTACGCTCCAGTCTGTCTCCTTTGATGTGTATTATCTGAATGGTAATGAGTGGAAGTACCTGGCACATGGAGAGCAGACTGGCATCCCAGTGAATCCGGGAAAGAATCCTGTCTCCATTCCTGTGACCATACAAAATGTTGATCTGCTTGGATCGCTCCTCTCGTTTGCCGAGAGCAGGGAGGTTACCCTTGAGATCCGGGGGGTAGTCGTTCCGGACCTGCCGGGGGGCATCTCTCCAGAAATTCCTTTTACAAAGAAGGTTACTCTCACACCCTGAAACAGTAGTATCCCCTTTCCCCTTTTTGTCAGGATACCCCTGCTTGTCAATCAAGATCTGGGCACATACTGGCGATCGAGCGATTGGGATTGGATTTTCTGGGATACGGGAACCAGGAGAATACCTGCTACTTTTCAGAATTCATGGGAGATCGGGGAAGACTTTTTTAGTCCATCGCAATCCAGGTTCTCTTATGAGTACACCGTTGCACAACCAGTATTCCTGGTACATGGATGAATAACGTTATTTCCCATCCTGTGCTAAAATAACAACCATCAGCCGGCCACAGGAAGCCTTTTTCCATGATTTCCCCTCAGCCTATGTCCGAAGTATCCCGGATCCTGGTCCCCCTTGCCGCAGCAGTTATCGTGCTTGCAGGAATGAAGGCAGCAGCAGCAATCATCGGCCCGATAGCGTTTGCCATCTTCCTTTCCGTTATCTTTGGGTCGCTCCTCCACTGGTTCGAGAAAAAAGGGCTCACCACCCGCAAAGCCCTCATCCTCACCCTCGTGGTCTTCTTTGCCATTGTTGCGGTGTTCATTATTGTGATAGCAGGGTCCTTCCTCCAGCTGCTGTCCGATCTCCCTCTTTATCAGCAGGAATTAGAGGCCAGCCTCGACCTTTTAAGCCCATATCTGCTCTCGATGGGGATTGATCCTTCCTCGCTGACCCTTCAGGAGATTATCAATTCCCTCTCGATCGAGATTGGCAGTCTGATACGGCAACTCTGGAACATGGCAATCCTCATGGCCATGATCATCCTCACCACCCTCTTCCTCCTCTTCGAAGCAAAAGGCTTCTCAAAGAAACTACAAATCATCATCGAAGACCTCTGCCCTGGTGACCTCCCCCGTTTCATAACCTTGGCAGAGAAGAACGTCGGTTATCTTATCATCAGGACCGAAGTAAACCTTGCGATGGGCATCGGAACGGCGATAATCCTCGGACTCATCGGGGTAAAATATGCCGTATTCTGGGGTTTCCTTGCGTTCCTGCTCGGGTTTATTCCTTACGTAGGGTTCTGGCTTGCCGTTATCCCGCCGATGATCCTTGCATGGTTCGATCTCGGTCTTGTCCCCGCCATTCTCGTCCTTGTCGGATCCGGGATCGTGAACCTCCTTGCCGAATATCTCATGTTCCCCCACCTTGCGGCCCGGGGACTTGCACTCTCCACTGCCGTTGTGTTCATCTCCCTCCTTTTCTGGGGATGGATTCTGGGGGGCTTTGGTGTTCTCCTTGCCGTTCCCCTCACCCTCCTCGTGCAGATGATCTGTGAGCTGTTTGATGAGACCCGGTGGATCTCATTACTCCTCGGACCTTCCCCTAAAGAGGGAACGAACAAAGGACCTTGAAAGAGGTTGGACCTTCCCCATTCCCCGGAAGGGTATCGGCTTATTCCAGAATCAAGGAGGATTTCCTCCAATCAGAGAGGACTTTTCTCTCTGCGCTTTATCGTTTCATCGCGATAGTTCGATACCTGCCCGTTCCACTTTCAAAAACAGAAATCTTTCGTTATTTTTCGCCTCACCTATGCGGGAGTTAATCACCCCGCTTGATGAACAATAAGAATATGGAGAAGAGTTATGGTATTTACCTCGCCTATTTTTTCATGGCTCTGATCGCCCTGAATGCACTACGCGCCCTTTTCAGGGGGGAGTACAATGCCATGGTCACCGCGGTCCTTATGCTTGGGATGACCGTGATCCCGTTTGTCGTTGCCAAGCGGATGAACATTAACCTGCCCTGGTTCGTCTTCTTCCTGGTTGCCCTAGCCCTCTGGATCCACACCGCCGGCTATGTGCAGGGATACTATACCACATTTTACCCCTACTACGACAAGATTGCGCATATCGTATCGGGTACAGCTGTGGCTGTGCTTGGTTTTCTCGGAGTCATCTTTGTTGACAAGTACATGAAGATGAACCTGAACACGTGGTTCATCATCTTTTTCACTATCATCTTTGGTATGGCGATGGGGGCCGCCTGGGAGATCTACGAATTCTTGGTAGACTTCTTTTTTGGGGGCAGCCTCGCCGGTCCCATGCAGAACAGCCTGAACGATACCATGCTAGACATGATGTTTGTCCTTGCAGGCTCAATTGTCGTGGCCCTGCTGGGGGTGTTCTGGTTCAAGCAACACCGGAAGGAGGAGATCACCCAGGGGGCCAGGATCCCGGTCTGAAAGGATCTTTTCGAGTTATGCCTTTTTATTTAGGAACATCGCTTCGCCATTTTCATTTTGGATGCGAGTGCCTCATTCAGATTCATGAAATTTTTTCCGGGCTTGGAAATATTTCCGGGCCCTGCAGGGGTCATCCGTGGCAAATCCATCGATTCCCAGGCTGGCTGCCACCATGAATTCTTCCGGTGTGTTCAGGGTCCAGGAGACCACGAGAAGATCCCGGGCATGGTACTCAGCGATCAGGGCATCGTTCAACAGGGCAAACTTCGGAAGGACCGCATCGATACCTAGTTCCTGTGCGGCACCTGGCAGGCTGGCCGTGTCCTTTGATACAATAATGCCGGTCCTCACTCCCGGCAGATGAGAGAGCGCAGCAATAATGCTCTCCTGGTGGAACGAGACGACGAACAGGTCTTTTAGTCCAAACTCCCTGATCACCCGGCTGATCGCCGTTTCGCTTCCCCGTTCCTTGATCTCGACAAAAAGGCCGCAGCGTCCAGAAACAAGACGGCAGACTTCTTCGAGGGTCGGGATGGACTCCCCCCTTCCGGCATCAAGGCTCTTTAGTTCCTCAAGGGTATGGGCATTCACCGGTCCTGTACCATTGGTGGTGCGATCGAGCATCGTATCATGCATGATGACCGGAATCCCCTCGCGGCTGAGACGGACATCCACCTCAACATAATTGGCACAGTCCATCCCTGTCCTGATAGCCCGGAGCGTGTTCTCGGGCTCCACTGCTCTTGCACCGCGATGGCCTATGATGAACATGGGACTCCCGCAATGAGACTGCGGTATGCAACCGGAAACTGGTATGAATCGAATGGATAGGGGAGTATGATGAGAATGGAGATCTCTTTTACCGCTATCCGGCTGCACACTATAGGACACTCATGATCCAGGGGAACTTACGCTTTGATCATGACAAGAATCATCTTGAACGGGGTGAGAGCCGTCAGGGCATGCGGGGCATGTGCCGGCATGATGATCGTTTCCCCTTCCTTCAGCAGGTGGACCACCCCTGAGAGCCGGATCTCACATTCTCCGTCAAGGATAGTGGCAACCGCGTCGAATGGGGCGGTATGCTCCGATATTCCTTCATCCCTGTCAAAGGAGAATAGGGTGATACTCCCTGCCTTTGAATTGACGATCATCCGGCTGGCAATGCTCCCGTCCTGGTAGGCGACAAGATCCTTCAAGCGCAGGACCTTTCCCTTTATATCTTCACGGTCTTCTCTTCCCATCCTGGTCTTCCTCCACGTTCTTCTCTTTTCACAAGGATATCAGTTGCGCCGCCTGGCACAAATGAATAGCGGTTCCTCTTCTTGAAAAATGTTATTTCGCTCCTTCTTTCGTCTGTACACCCCCAGCCCTCCTGTATTCGAGGGCTCCCTCAACCGGGCAGACATCAAGGCACCGGTGGCAGAGATAACACTCCCCTTTCCGATCGCCCCTCTTCGCCTCGTTGGTGGGGCATGCACGCTCGCACTTTCCGCACGAGATGCAGGCATCGGTCCGCCGGATCTTGAACCGACTCCCCATGGCTGGAATCGAGGCGAGTGCCCCGAACGGGCAGATGAACCTGCAGAAGGGACGATAGAGGAAGAGTGAGATGGCGATGATTGCCAGGAAGATGAAGAATCCTGCAGACAGCAGGAGGAGGAAAAAGTCCCGGATTCCAAAGAGACGGAGGAGACCATAGGTGAAAAAATACCCGGTAATGATGAAGAGGATAAAAAAAATCCACCTGATCGCTCCCGGCCACACTTTACTCCCCACTTTTACTTTCGATACGGGTGCAAGCGAGGCCAGCTCCTGGACGGCTCCGACAGGGCACAGGTACCCGCAATAGAATCTTCCGAAGACAAAACTGAGCGCCAGCATGACGATGAGTCCTGCCGCCGCTATCGCCAGGGGTCCTCCAACGCCACGGGCGTCCCTTAGAACGAGACTCTGGAACTGCCAGGGGATGATCGGTGAGAAGATCAGGAAGCCGAGGGCCACCGTTATCAGGAGAACTATCCAGGCGATCCGCCGCGTCCACCTTTTCGTATACCAGAGATATGCAAGAATAAAAAACATCACAAGGGCATAGATGAACCCAAGCGCCCGGGCCTGCTCGAATACCATAGTTGTCTCCAACATAGGTGTACAATTTTCCCTTTAATAGGATACCGGCTCCAGGGGATTATGCAGTTTCCCTGCAGTCTTGCAATTCATGAAATAGGGCAGATGGCTCGCTGATGCCCGGAGAAGACAGGTTGAATATAACCCAGGGGAAATGAAGTTAGGCAGGGAGTCGAGCCGTACTGGAGATGATGATCCTATGAGCCTCGTTGTTGCATTCTCAGGTCATAATGGGGCGGTTATCGCAGGCGATCTCAGAGAGATCCTGATGCAGGGTCCCGATGCTGAAACTGCGGGGTTTGAGCAGGAGCTCTACTCGGGGCAGATCGTCAACGACACCGATCTTGGGAAAAGGGCCGCAGAAAGGGGGATTGCTCTGCAGGTTCGTGACGACAAGTGCAAGGTCTCGGAACAGGATGGGATCCTCGTTGGGGAAGTGTCTGAGTCTGATGGAGCCACCGTGAGGATCCGGAGGCTTTTTGTCTCCTGCGGGACCTATGCCATCATCGATATCACAGAAGGCAAGATGGTCCTGCAGAAGACAGGGAAAGGGAGTTCATTCGTGGTGCTTGGAAACGAGGTGACCAAGCGTATTGCACATGATGTGATCCAGGAAGAGTGGAAGAACGGCACCTTTGCAGACGCTGTCCGCATCATTATAGGGATCATGACTTCCGCTGCATCATGTACTGCCTCAGTAAGCAGGGCGTATACCATCCTTCAGACCAGGAGGAGGGCAGATCTCGATACTTCGACGATCATGAATTTTGAAAAGGGTAGCAGGGATCAAGAGGGTGGCCGGTGAGCAATAATCGTGAGTCCTATAAAGAGAGGTCACGAATCCCCCTGCTGTCCTGGCCAGAATCTGCCGGTGACAACCGGTGGCAGACGATAACGGAGCTGTTCGCAAATAAAACGTCCCCTCCATGTATAAACTCCTCATCCAGGGATATTCCCTGCCAATCGCGACAAGGAAAAATATGTTCAGGGAAAGGGAAGAATGTGGATTCCTTTTGCGATAGCAAGGGAAATCCGGCATGATCGGGGAATGGTAACGATTGTTCCTTTCCATTTCCAAGAAAGAGAGCGACATTTATTACCAAATAACCCCGACCTAGCCTGGAAGGAGTTGGGATCCTGAACCCAAAAGTGACGATGATCATCAAACAGTGTTTCCCCCTCGTTATCGAGAGATACGAGAGAGATCCGGTCTCTCCGGAGGCATCGATTGGGAGCCTTGAACGGTACCGCAAGATGGGATACGATGCGATCCGGAATCTCCCGCAGGAGGAGAAGCAGAGGGACCAGAGCGCAATCGATACTGCCTTCCAGGAATCAGCAGAAAAGATCCAGCGACTGGATGAGCAGAGAAGACAACACTGCGCCGACACCCACAACGCTGATGATCTCCCGGTTCAATCCTGAAATGAAACGTCCCGCTATTCATGGCTCGTACACTCTCTGAGAGAGACCTCGCGATCCTCTCCCTGCTTGCCCCAGAGGTGACGGATCCGCTCTGTCCTGGATCAGGTCATGGTTTCTTCTCGATCCTTCCCCCGGTCTCAAACCACTTTGCCATAGATGATGCCGATTTTCTCAATCGCATCGAACAATTGCCGGATGAAGATTTAACGTACCTCGCCGGGCTGATTCTGGACGGGAAGGAGAGCATCGGGTGCATGCGCCCTGAGCATGTCGTTCTCCTTGCTGACGAGATTGCAAGGCGGATCTCCATGGAGACAGCCGATTCGATCATCGGTCTCTATGCGACAGGAGTTGCCTGCGGAAATGAGGACGATGAAGAGTGATCTGAAGTACACCTGGATTTTTTAGGAGAATCCCAGGGTTCAGGGATAATTGGTAAAGGTCTGCCTGTTTTCCTTTATCCTGCAATGCTGAGACAGGCCTTTATTGGTGCCGTTCACGGAGTGCGGTCTTTCCACTGATACCGCCTCAAGCAGTGACCTGCTTTTTCCCCGACGGGGGGAGGTCAGAGGTGGTTTCGATGAACTAGATGTGACATTTTTGTCATATTCCTCCCGCTGGCGAAAACCTCGAACACAGCATTCATGCCAAAAGAAGGGAGTGCCTGTGTGGCTTCACGCATTTTGTTCCCCGGAACTTCGCCCACAACAGCCCCGGGGGAACAATTGATATCGATGAGGTAGAGATGGTTTGCTGCTCATTTTGGTCCACTTGCTGATCTGATGGTGCAAAGATTTGTCCCAGCCGGGAACCCTTCCTGGACAGGAGGTTTTGAATGGCATTTTCTGCAGATTGTGTTCTGTCCGTGGACGGATCACACGCTGGTCCCCGATAGAAACCACGATGAAAATGCCCATCACTGAATTTCTATGGGTAAGAGGACATAGCATCGGGAATCACTTATTTATCACGAGGATGAGGATTCATCGGGTAAATGAATTCCGTCCCGATGTTCATGGAAGCGAAGAACGAGATCGATACCGGATACTGGTTTCCCCCGTACCCATGGTGAAATGCAGGAAGTGCAAATCCGGGGTAAGACAACCGTCGAGAGAGCATTCATAGGCCCAAGGAGGAAAGGTGATTGGTCGGGATATCTCGAATGAGGTACCACTGCTGCTGTTTCACAGTAAACAGGCCAGTTGTTACCTGATGTCTCCCCTCTTTTCAGGGACTGTCCGCTCCCCGATCGGGATCAATCCGGGGTGATTGCCGGTGATGCTACGGCCGCCATTCGATGTGACGACAAAGGTATTCTCTGTTCCCACCATACCGACGCCCTTGATCCCTTTCTTTGGTTCTAACGAGATCACCATACCTTCCTCGAGAGGTTGGTCAAATCCTTTTGCTATCACCGGATGTTCGGCGATCTCAAGACCTATTCCGTGACCTAAAAACTGGACCTTCCTGTTCCCATATCCCATAAAATTATCGAGGAACGAAGGTTCGAGTTCCGCCATGATACTCTCATAGATCTGTGAGGGAATAGCCCCGGGTTTCAGGTGTGAGGCGACCGTATCCTGTATCTGCACGCAACGGCGGTGAATTTCGACGACTTCTTCGGGCAGGCTCCGTCCAAAGACGTAGGTCATGGTCTTATCGGTGTGGTACCCGTGAAATCCGCACCCGATATCGACAAAGACCAGGTCCCCGTCATGCAGCTTCCGGTCACGGCTCCCGAGCAACGGGACGGCGGGTGACAGCCCCGCATTGCCACCAGGGCTGTCTAAATAGGTGGGGTAGATGGAGCTCTCACCGAATCCGACCAGTCCGAGCATGATGTCTGATTCGGACATCCCGAACCTCACGATCCCATGATGGCCCTCTTCCATCATAAGGCGGTAGAGTTCGTTGGTAAACTCCGCCTCGCTGATCCCCTCAGTCAGGGCTCCCGGAACCAGCTCCTCGAGGACTATGCGGTGGATCTCTCCCGCCCGTTCCATCAATCCACGTTCATAGGGGCTCTTCACGGAACGGATCTGCAGGATCTGCTTGTCAACCGCCCTCACATATTTGAAGGGGAAATGTTTGCGCAGCCTCGAGAAGAGGGCGAGGGGGACCTGCTCTGTCTCGAGGTAGACAGTATCCGGAATCGATGGTATTGATTGCGCTGCATCACGGTAGCTTCGCATCGGTTTGATCTGCGGGAAGAGGGATTCATCCATGGCCCGTTCATAACTCCTCTTCACCCAAAGGCAGGCTTCTCCGTCCCGGGGTATTAGGAGCATGCCGTCTTGTATGGTACCGCAGAAATAGTAGAGGTTAACCTTGCCGAAAACCGTGGCAATCTCCCAATCGGGGTGTATGGTGTCCATCTGGACCCGAAACCGTTTCATCCGGTTCTCAAGTTCATCCCGAGGGACCCTTGTATTCATGAACTATACAATTGGGAGACATACTATTTACTGATAATGAAACGGGTCATTTAATGCACCAATTGGAATGATGTATCTTTCCTTTCGGAAGGATTGCATACCATCTGATATGACCAAATCTCTCCTGACCGGATACCATGGGGGGACTTGTCAAAACAAAGGGGGAAGATGCGCCGACCGGGACTCGAACCCGGGTTTAGGCGTTGGCAACGCCTAGTGATAACCACTACACTATCGGCGCAAAATGACTCTGCATTATAGGCATTGAATCATTATAAGGATATCGAATCATCGCCTGAAGAGTTCTGCCGTGGGAATCCATGGATGATAACAGGGCGATATGGCGGTCCTGTTCAAGGGAATCATATGTGTGGAAAGATTCGCTCGATTCCAACATCTTAATTTCACGTCACACCAGATCATATGCACATGCGCCCGCTCATGATCGATCTTACCGGGAAAAAGGTGGTGATCATTGGCGGGGGTGAAGTAGGAGCACGGAAAGCACGGTTCTTTGCTCCTGCAGCAGAAGTGACCGTCATCTCCCGTTCATTTTCCCCACATCTCTCCGGGATTGATGTGAAACGAATCCCCTTCGATATCAGGGACCTGCCTGACGGGAAGATACGCGCTCTGTTGGACGGGGCATTTGCAGTCGTCGCGGCGACCCCGGATCCGTTGCTCAACAACCACATCGGGACCTTGTGCCGGGAGAAGGGTATCCTGTTCAACAATGCTTCGGGCGATACCGGCGATCTCCTGATCCCCTCGGTGATTGCCGGTGATCACTTCCTCCTTGCCTTGAGCACGGAGGGAGAGAGCCCTGCGGTGTCCCGGTTCCTCCGTGAACACCTCCAATCCACCCTTCCGGAGCTTGACAGGATGGTGGCATTGCAGGGAAGGCTCAGGAAGTACCTCCCGGATATAGAGCCGGATTCGCGGAAGAGGAAAGATATCGTGACAAAAGTCCTCCATGACCCTTCCGTATGGGTTGCATTGGCGAAAAGTGAAGAGGGTGCATGGCAAATCATTGAGGAGAAGTACCTGCAATGAACCAAGTCCTCTTCTCCCCGATAGCAATCGCCGGCCTCAGCCACCACACGGCAACGGTGGACATGCTCGAGGCCTTCAGGTTCCCTGACGAAGAGGCGTTCCTGAGGAAAGCAAAAGACCGGTTCCGCGGAATCCTGCTCCTCCAGACCTGCAATCGGATCGAGATCCTGGTTCACGGCGAGGCTTCAAGCCTTGTCTCACTCCTGCAGGAAGAGGGCAGGGAGGACTTTTCTGTCCTTTCCGGGATCGATGCTCTCCGCCACCTTCTCGAACTTGCCGCTGGCATGGATTCCATGATCATAGGTGAGGACCAGATCATCGGCCAACTCAAGACCGCTCTCGATTTTGCACGGGAGAGAGGGTGTGCAAGCCCGGTCCTTGAACTCTGCGTGAACAAGGCGGTCCACGCCGGGATTGAGGTGCGGAAACAGACCCAGATCAACCGGGGAGCGGTATCCATCGGATCTGCCGCAGTCCTCCTTGCCGAGGAGCAGCTCGGCTCCCTGGAAGGAAAGAGGATCCTCGTGGTGGGTTCTGGGGAGATGGGGATGCTCGTTGCCCAGGCGCTTGCAGCAAAGCAGCTTACCGCGATCTATGTTGCCAACAGAACCTACGGGCGTGCCGAGGTGCTTGCCAAAAAGATCGGGGGAAAAGCAGTGAGGCTGGATGATCTCCCCCGCTACATGCTCCTCTCGGATGTTGTCATCTCGTGCACCTCGGCCCCCCATCCCGTCATCCACTGTGACGACCTGAAGGAGATCATGAGAGGGCGGTGCTGGCCGCTTGAAGGCCATCCCAGACCCCTCATCCTTGTGGATATCGCCCAGCCCCGTGATGTCGAGGAGGGCGCTGAAGCCATTGACGGGGTCCATCTCTTCACCATCGACAGCCTCAGGCAGATCAACGAGAACACGATGAACAGCCGCAAATCGGAGGCTGCCAAAGCCCAGGTATACCTGGACGATGAACTCGCTCATTTTATCCGCCTCCTCAACGGCAAAGCAGCCGATGACACACTCGCCATCCTCCATACCTGGGCTGAATCGATCCGCACCCGGGAGAGGGACCGGGCGATCAGCCGCATCGGAACCGGGGATGAGAGAACAAGAGAGATCGTGGATGACCTGACCAGGGTCCTGGCAAACAAGATCCTCTCCGATGTCACCTTCTCGATACGGCTCTGCGCAGAGGAAGGGGATCTGGACTATGCAGAGTCGCTTGTCGCTGCGATCACAAGGGGTGAACGGTTATGTTTCCGCAACAACGAATGAGAAGGCTCCGCGGAAGGCTTATCCAGCCTTTTGTGAAAGAGCACCACCTCAGAAAGACCGATCTCGTGATGCCGCTTTTCATCGATGAGATTGCAGAACGTCCCACGCCGATCCCCACCATGCCCGGTCAGTTCAGGTATCCGCTGGAAGGTATTGGCCCGGTGGTGCGCCAGTTCCAGGAGAGAGGGATTGGCGCCGTGCTCCTCTTCGGGATACCAATCCGGAAGGATCCCGAAGGAACCGAAGCATACAATCCCCGCGGGGTGATCCAGCTGGCCGTCCAACGGGTAAAATCCGAAGCCCCGGGAGTCCTCGTCATCACCGACGTCTGTGCATGTGAATACACCAGCCACGGTCATTGCGGGATCATTGGAGAGGGACCTTCCGGGATGGATCTCCAGAACGATCCCTCTCTTGAACTGATAGCAAAGATCGCGGTAAGCCATGCAAGGGCAGGCGCGGATCTGGTTGCCCCTTCCTGCATGCTTGACGGCATGGTTGCGGCGATTCGGACGGCTCTGGATGACGAGGGATTCCAGGAGACCGGGATCATGTCCTATTCCACCAAGTTTGCGAGCGGACTCTATGGTCCTTTCAGGGAGGCAGCTGATTCGGGCTGCGGATTCGGGGACAGGAGCACCTACCAGATCCACCCGGCCAACTCAAGGGAAGCCCTTCGCGAATCCGAGATCGATGCACGGGAGGGTGCCGATATCCTCATGGTAAAACCGGGAGGATTCTACCTGGACATCGTCTCCTCGGTCCGTGCATTCGGCCTCCCCGTTGCCGTGTACCAGGTGAGCGGCGAATACGCCATGATCCGGGCTGCTGCCATGAACGGGTGGATTGATGAGAAGACCGTGGTCATGGAGAGCCTCATCTGTGCAAAACGTGCCGGTGCGGACCTGATCATAACCTACTATGCCGCGGATGCGGCAGGATGGCTTGATGAAGAGCAGTGATTATTTCGAACAGGCCAGGATGCTGATGCCCGGCGGGGTGAGCAGTCCTGTCAGGGCTATTAAGCCCCATCCTTTCTACACGAAGTCGGCACAGGGGAGTAGGATCGCCACGGTTGACGGCGAGGAACTCATCGATTGCTGCATGGCATACGGCCCGCTCATCCTCGGCCATGCCCACCCCCTCATCAAGGAGGCGATCACCACCCAGCTCGGGAAAGGGTGGCTCTATGGGACTCCCTGCCCACTCGAGCCCGAATACGCAGGGATGGTTATCCGCGACCACCCCGGCATGGAGATGCTACGGTTCGTTTCAAGTGGATCCGAGGCAACGATGGCAGCCATCCGGGTGGCACGCGGGTTTTCCGGTCGCCCTGACATCGTCAAGGTGGAAGGGGGCTTTCATGGTGCCCATGATGGTGTCCTTGTGAAGGCAGGGTCAGGAGCGACAACCCTCGGGATCCCTGACTCGGCAGGGGTCCTTGCCGATGTTGTTGCCCATACCTGGCAGGTCCCGTACAATGATCCCGATGCCCTGGAGAGCCTCCTGTTCCGGCACCCGGAGATCGGGGCATTCATCATCGAACCGGTGCCCGGGAACATCGGGCCTGTCCTCCCTGAGAAAGGGTATCTCCAGGAAGTCCGCAGAATCACCCGTGCCCATGATGTCCTGCTTATCTTCGATGAAGTGATCACCGGGTACCGGATTGGAATCGGAGGTGCCCAGGAGTACTACAACGTCAGGCCGGATCTCACCACGCTCGGCAAGATCATCGGGGGAGGCCTCCCTATCGGAGCATTTGGCGGGAGACGCGATATCATGGAATGTATCGCACCGGCCGGGCCGGTGTACCAGGCAGGGACGTTCTCGGGAAATCCCCTCTCGCTGGCTGCCGGAATGGCGACCATCCAGTGGCTGCATGCGCATCGCGGCATCTACCGCGAGCTCGACTCGGCCGGGAAACGGATCGGTGAAGCAGTCACCGGAAAAGGGGGGTCATTTGTCCAGCATGGCTCCCTGTTCAAGTTCTTCTTCCGGACCGCTCCGCCCCGGAACTACCGGGAGGTAAAAGAGTGCGACACAGGCCGGTTCTCCTCGTTCTGGTCAGCCATGCTGAAGACCGGAATCTTCCTTCCGCCCTCGCAGTTTGAGACCAATTTCCTGTCGGCAGTCCACAATGAAGCTGATGTCGAGAGGATCAGCGACGCGTATAGGTCATGCCTGTGAGGATTGGAACCAGAGGGAGCAGGCTCGCACTGGCCCAGGCAGAGCGGGTCGCCTCCCTGCTACGGAGTTGCGGTACCGCACCAGAGATCGTCATCATCACGACCAAAGGGGATACCGTTGACGGGGTTCCCCTCCACGAGATCGGGGGGCAGGGAGTCTTTGTGAGGGCACTCGATGATGCCATCCTCGACGGAAGGATCGATGCAGCCGTCCATTCAATGAAGGACATCCCGGCAAAACGGCCTGACGGCCTCCGCACCTGTGCCATACTCAAGCGCGATTCTCCTGCGGACTTCCTGGTCCATACCATTCCAAGGGAAGAGATCCGGGTGATAGGGACAACAAGCACGAGAAGGAGGGCACAGCTGCTCAGGCACATGGAGGGGGTCTTGGTAAAACAACTCAGGGGGAACGTGGATACGAGGCTCCGGAAGCTGGTCGAAGGGCAGTACGACGCCATCGTCATTGCTGAAGCGGGACTCGAGAGGATGGGACTGTCAGTTTCCGGGACCCGGCTCTCCCCGCAACGGTTCGTCCCCTCCCCAAACCAGGGCACGATCGCGGTGGTGTGCCGGGGCGATCCGACCCTCTGCGAAGTATTCGCACCACTCGATCACACACAGACCCGGATTGACGTGGAGATGGAACGCATGGTAATGGAGGAGGTAGGGGGAGGTTGTTTCACGCCACAGGGGATCTATGCCCACTATGGCCATCTGATCGGGGAGATCCTCTCCCTTGACGGCACGAGAAGGATCAGGAGGGAGGATGATGTCGGCTCCCTTGAGGATGCCAGGACATTTGGACAGTATCTCCGGAAAGAAGGTGAGGAACTGATCAGGGAAGCATATGAGAAACTGAGGATTTGTGATGAAGGGTAAAGTATATCTTGTCGGGTCCGGTCCGGGAGGGGCAGGGCTTCTTTCCCTCCGTGCCCGGGAAGTGATCGATTCGGCCGAGGTGATCCTGTACGACCAGCTCCCCGGGGAGGAGATCCTCCGCTCACTGCCGGAGCATGCTGAAAAGATCGACTGTGGAAAACACGGATCTGACCATACGCTCGAGCAGGAAGAGATCGAGGAGCTGATGGTCCGGAAGGCACAAGAGGGAAAGAGGGTCGTCCGGCTCAAGGGAGGCGATCCCTTCCTCTTTGGCAGGGGCGGCGAGGAACTCGAGGTGCTCAGGGAGGAAGGGATCGGGGTCGAGCTCGTCCCGGGGATCACGAGTGCCCTTGCTGTACCCGGGGCGGTCGGCATCCCGCTCACGCACCGGAGGTATGCGTCCTCGGTCACAATCCTGACTGGGCATGAGGATCCGACAAAAGAGGAGTCAGCACTGGACTGGGCGCTGCTTGCAAAGCAGTCAGGGACCATCGTCATCCTGATGGGAGTGAAAAACCTCCCCCAGATCGCCGGCTTGCTCATCCGTGAGGGAAAAGATCCGGATACCCCGGTTGCCATCATCGAGCGTGGTCTTCGGAAAGACCAGCGGGTTACCACGGGGCCACTGGCGAGAATAGGAGCCCTTGCAAAGGAACGGCACGTCAAACCCCCGGCTGTCATCGTGATTGGCGGCGTGGTGAATCTGTACCGGGAAGGAGACGGGATCATCCCCCTCTGAACAGGCCTTACGGCGATTTATCCAAGTATTAATACCTTAATACCACTGTACTTTAGTCAGGTGCCTGCATGAGCCTGCCCGGCGGACCCACAAAGGACGAGATCATGGCGATCTCGCTCGCAAAACTCTCGCTTGAGCCCGGTGATATCGTTGCCGACATCGGGTGTGGGACAGGGACAGTCTCTCTGGAGGCCGCACGCAGGGTTGCAAAGGTCTATGCGGTCGATCTGAGAGAGGAGGCCGTCTCCTGCACAAAGGATCGTGCCATGGCGGCAGGGATGACCAATATCGAGGTCAGCCTGGGACATGGGATCGATCTCATCAGGGCATTGCCCCATATCGATGCTGCGTTTGTCGGCGGGTCCCGTGGACTTGCGGGAATGCTCTTCCTCCTCTCGGAAAAGAGGGTGAGGTCAGTGGTCGTCAATGCAGTACTCCTCTCGACCCTCCACGAAGCGGTGACCACGATGCAGGAGTTGTCGATGTTCAAAGAAGCGATCCATGTTTCGGTTGCACGCACTGCTCCCCTGGGTGGCGGGCTGATGTTCCGGCCGCTCGATCCCATATACATAGTGGTAGGAGGAGCCCCGTGCTGATCGGACTTGGGCTTGGGCCGGGGGAACCGGAATACCTGACGCTCCGGGCAGTCCGGATCCTCCGCGAGGCAGACGCGGTGTTTGTCCCGGGCATGATCGCAAGGGAACTGGTAGCCCCCTACCGCGATGCAGAGATCCTTGACTTCCCCATGACCGGAAATGAAGAGAGGATCCGTGTCTGTATGGAGCAGAATGCCGACCGCATCGCGGGGATTGCCCGGACCGGAACAGCCGTGCTCGGTATCCTCGGTGACCCGAACTTCTTCTCCACCTATTCCCGGCTCACTGCCATCCTAAACGTTCGCCACCCCGGTATCAGGTGCAGGACCGAGCCGGGGATCAGTGCCATCACTGCTTTCGCCTCGGTGGCCGGGATCTCGCTTTCCGGCGGCTTCCTTGTCACTGACGGCCCGGTCGAACCACGATCCCGGATCATGCTGAAGGTCCGGCGCCCACGCCAGGTAGCCGAATCGCTGAAACAAGAGGGGTTCCGATCATTTGTCCTGGTGGAACGGATGTGCATGGAGGGGATGCAGATATACCGGGACGATCAACTCCCCGAAGAGAGTGACTATATGAGCGTGCTGTACGCGGAGCGGTGAATGCCGCATATCTATTTTGTAGGGGCTGGACCCGGCGATCCCGGTCTGATCACGGTCAGAGGTATGGACCTGCTCTCCCGGGCGGAGGTCCTAATCTTTGCAGGCTCCCTGGTAAATCCTGAACTGGTGGCACGGTCATCCGCCCGCATCAAGCTTGACAGCTGGGGAAAGTCACTGGAGGATATCGTTCCGCTCATGATCCGGGAGGCACAGAACGGGGCACTGGTTGTCAGGCTCCACTCTGGGGACCCTGCGTTGTTCGGTGCAATAATCGAGCAGATGCAGCTCCTCGAAGAGGCAGGCATCACGTGCGAGGTCATTCCTGGCGTCTCATCGCTGTTTGCAGCATCGGCCGCACTCGGGACACAGCTCACCATCGGCGGTATTTCAGATACCCTGATCGTGACCCGCCCTGCAGGAAAAACCCTGGCACATGATGAGATCCATGAGCTCTCTGCCCATACTGCCACGATGGTCTTCTTCCTTGGGGCGGACCGCCTGGATGAGATCACGGGAAAACTCCAGTACCCCGCCTCAACCCCGGCCGCGGTGGTATACCATGCGAGCTGGCCGGACCAGAAGATTGTCAGGGGAACGGTTGCAGATATTGCAGGGAAGGCAGCAGAAGCAGGGATCACCCGATCGGCACTCCTGGTCGTAGGAGGAGTCCTGGATCCATCGGGATCAGGCCACAGGAGGTCGATCCTCTACTCATGAACCGGGCCGTCATTTATCTGCCACGGTTCTCTGAGGCTGCCGGAAGAATTGCCCGGGTGCTTGGTGCCGACCTCCTCGAGTATTCGGAGACCGCTTTTTCGAGTGCCATCTCATGCTACCGGGAGATTGCAGCGGTGATGTCAATGGGGATAGCCGTCAGGGGAATCGCACCTTACCTGAAAGACAAGTGGACGGATCCGGCCCTTGTAGTGGTGACGCCCGATCTCCGTCTCGCCATACCGGTCACGGGAGGCCACCACGGTGCGAATGCACTGGCAAGGGAACTGGCGGTGCTGGGAGCATTCCCCGTGATCACCACTGCCACTGAGCGGGGAGGGGTTCCTTCAGTGGAAGGACTTGCTGCAGCCGGAGGGTATTCCCTGGTCAACCGGGACACCTCAAAAACCGTCAATGCCGGGTTCCTTGACGGGACTACTCGGCTCTACTCGGTGCAGGGGCCGGCCGTGGTCATCGGGAACAAGGAGACGGCATTTCTCATCACGGATGGGGAATACAGCATCGGGATCGGGTGCAGGAAGGATACCAGTGCACAAGAGATCGAGGAAGCGGTCCGGACCGTGCTTGCCACCTCAGGGATCAGGCCGGATCAGGTTTTCATCTATGCCACGACCGCAAAGAAAGCACACGAGAGCGGCCTGCTCGATGCTGTCCGTGCTCTTGGGCGGCCGCTCCTTTACCTGGATGACCTGACCATCAATGCCATCCCCACCCGGTCAGGGTCGCGGGCATCCCGAATCGGGCTCTCGGGAGTTGCTGAACCATGCGCCCTTGCCACGGCAAAACGAAGAGATCTGGTCGTGGGAAAAACAGTTATCGGAGGAGTCACCATTGCCATTGCACGGTAACAGGAAGGGGATGCTTTTTATCATCGGGATCGGGCCCGGCAGCCCAGACCAGATGACAGGACAGGCGAGAGAGGCACTCCTGCAATCCGAGGTCATTATCGGCAACGATACCTACCTGTCACAGATCGGGGCACTCATCAGCGGAAAGGAGATCATACGGAGCTCGATGGGGCAGGAAGTGGAGCGGGCAAAGCGATCCATCGAACTCTCACGATCACGCATCGTTGCAATGGTGAGCGGGGGCGATGCCGGGATCTATGGAATGGCGAGTATTGTCCTTGAAGTCCTCGAGCATGAGCCATGCAGTATTACGGTCAGGGTGATACCCGGCATCACTGCTGCAAACGCGGCTGCATCCCTGCTCGGTTCTCCCCTTTCCGGCGATTTTGCGGCAGTCAGCCTCTCTGACCTCCTCACTCCTCTTGAGGTGATCGAACGGAGGCTCCATGCGGCGTTTTCCATGGGGACGCCAGTGGTACTCTATAACCCGAAGAGCAGAGGGAGACCCCATCACTTTGCACTGGCCATGGAGATTGCCGGGAAATACCGGGAGGCGGCCACACCGGTCGGGATAGTGAAGAATGCCTACCGGGAGGGTGAGGAGATCATGGTCACCACGCTGCGAGAGATTGGGCAGGCTGAAACGGCGGTGGACATGCACACCACCGTGATTGTGGGTGGCGAGGAGAGCAGGATCTGGAGGAACGGAGACGATGTCAAAGGAATCATCACCCCGAGGGGTTACCACAAAAAATACGTATACTGACCTTGGTGCAACAACCGCCGAGGCATACGAGATATCACGGACGAGCAGGGCGCTTGCACAAAAGGAGATAGGAGACGCAGACTACGAAGACCGGGTGAGGCAGCGGTGCTCCATCGCGGTGGGCGATTTTGCCATGGCAGGGCTCCTCAGGTTCACCAAAAATCCGGTGGAGGCAGGCCTTGCTGCCCTCTCCCGAGCTGCCCCTCTCGTCACGGATATCAGGATGGTCCAGGTAGGCATCCAGAAGAAGGGCCATAGCAGCCCGGTTCTCTGTGCCCTCGATTATGGAGCAGATCTCGCCGAATCCCGAGAGATCACCCGGAGCAGTGCCGGGATCCTCGCACTAAAAGACCAGCTTGCTGGATCCGTGATAGTGGTCGGCAATGCCCCGTCTGCGTTGCATGCCATCTGTGATCTGGTCCGGGTGGGGTGCCGGCCGGCTCTCGTGATAGGGACACCGGTCGGTTTCGTCAAGGCAGCCGAATCGAAGGAAGAGCTGCGGAGCCTTGATATCCCCTCCATCTCCAACGAGGGGACGAGAGGCGGGACCCCGGTCGCGGTCGCTGCGATAAACGAGATCATTACCATCCATGCAGAGCTCAAGCGCCAGCCCTGAGAGGATCACCGATCCGGTGACAGGATTTACCTATCCCGGACCATGGATCGCCGCGTGCAGCGACGAGGAGGGACTGGATCTCGTTAGGGCGGGGCTCGCTGTGCTCACTTCTTCCGGGATGATACTCAGGCGCGGGTATACGACTGGCACCACGGCTGCAGCCTGCTGCAAAGCTGCCACACTCTCCCTCGCAGAAGAGCCAGGCAAGGTATCCATCCTCACCCCTTCAGGGATAAGGGTCTGTGTTCCGGTCGAAGCCACCTGTGGCAGAGCATCCTGCTGTAAATATCCCGGAGATTATCCTGGGGATGCCACTGCCGGAATCCGGTTTATTGCTGAGTGCAATCCTGCCGGCAACGGGATCAGCCTCTATCCCGGGGAGGGTATCGGACGCTTTACAAGGGATACTCCAAGGAATCGGAAGGGCGACCCAGCCATCAGCTCTCCGGCCCTCTCCTCTATCCTTGCCGCGATTCAGGAAGGGCTCGGAACAACAGGGCTTCCAGGAGTAAGCATCCATCTCCGGGTACCACGGGGGGAGATCGTTGCGAAAGACACGCTCAACCCGAAACTCGGAATCGAGGGAGGGATCTCGATCCTTGGCACTACCGGGCTCGTCGAGCCATGGGACGATCACCTCACAGAGACCGTGATGGAACGCGTCCGGACCGCTGACCGGGTTGTGCTCACGACCGGGAGGACCGGGCTCCGGTATGCCCGCCTCCTCTTCCCCGGTTACGAAGCGGTACTTGCAGGGTCCCACCTCAGGGAGGCGCTGGGAGAAGTAAAGGGACAGGTCATCCTCTGCGGACTCCCTGCACTTATCCTGAAGTTCCTGGACCCGGAGATTCTGAGCATGACCGGATTTGATACTGTCGAAGAATTTACCACACGGCCGGAGTTCAGGGCACGAATGCAGGCGTCATTTTTAAAGGGGAAGGAGCAGTATCCGCGTCTGAGAGTCGTAATTGTCGATCGCAATGGAAATATCATGGGTGATTCGGGGTGAAAGTCGTCGGGGTAGGCTGTGGGCCTGGGATGCTCACGGAACAGGCAGTAAGCGCGATCTCTGATGCGGCGATCATCTTCGGCTCAAAAAGGGCAATTGCCCTTGTGGCAGCCCATATCCCTGCAGGCTGCATCGTCCGTGAGATGGTCACGTTCAGCCCGAACCAGCCGATCCCTGATAACGCTGTCATCCTCTCAACCGGCGATCCGCAGCTTGCCGGCCTCGGATATCTCGGTGGGGAGATAATCCCCGGCATCTCATCGCTCCAGGTAGCTGCAGCACGACTCCATGTCCCCCTGGAACAGGTATCCATCGTGATAGCCCATGGCAAAGATCATGGACGAGCGCTTGACAGGATTGCAGACGAGGTAAAACGCGGACAGAACACCTTCATCATCGCGGATCCAAAGTTCTCAATCACCGCGTTATGCACAGCACTCGAGGGAGCAGGTGAAGACATCTCTATTGCGGTCTGTGAAGATCTTGGCTATCCTGATGAGAAGATCCAGATCGGATCAATTGCAAGGCCTCCCCAGCCGGTCTCCCCGCTCTTTTCGGTCATGGTCGGCAGGATTGAAAGCCCCCCTGGGGACCAGAAGAGCCACTGAAGGGCATATATGGAAGCACCGCCTACCTCTTTTTAAGGAAGGAAGGTGAACCATGGAGAAAGCAACAAAGAAACAATTGAGCCTGTTCTGTTTCCTGGCAGGTTTTATTCTCGTACTCATCCAGGATCTCAAGGGATTTTCCACGATCGATATGGGATTCTCCTGGCCATGGGCAATCATGTTCTACACCGGGCTTCTGCTCATGCTGATCGGGTATTATCTCCGGGGTTGACCCTGGTCCGGGGATCACTCTGCCACAATCCGCGGTAGAGTGGGGAGGTACCGAACTGCAGGGAATATCAGGTAATTTTCACCATATCCCTGTCCAGGGCTATGAATCCCTCCTTAGCGAGAACGGAAAGGACTGGATTGACCTGGTCCTGGGAAAGCCCGGTCTCCCTGCAGAGTTCTTCTATTGTCAGCGTTCCGTGTTTCACGAGGATTGACAGGATCTTTCCCCTCACTTGGCGGACAGACCCCTCGAACGGTGATTGTTTTTTATAATGCCGGCTCCGGCGGTTCGGATTCTCTTTTGTTCTCCCCAGGTAGGCGCCATAATCCATCAGAGCATAGTACCAGTCCCTTGGATTCTCCCTATCAAGGGTCTCTTCCACCAGCGGGAGGATCTCCTCATCTTTCACTACAGTGCGGTCATGGAAGAAGCAATGGATAAATACTCTCCGGATGTTCGTCTCGAGAAGCACCGACGGTTTTTCGAACGCAAATGCGCGGATGGCAGCTGCCGTTGCCTTTCCGATTCCCGGAAAGGAGAGGAGAGCCTCTTCATCGTCCGGGAGGACCCCGGACCATCCGGTCATGATCAGCGATGCCGTCCTCTTCAATGCAAGGGCACGACGGTTATACCCGAGGCCCTGCCACTCGCGGAGCAGGTCCTCAACCGGAGCAGCATGGAGTGCAGCAAAATCCGGAAACCTCGTAATGAATCCGTCATATTTTTCCAGTACCCGTGCCACCTGGGTCTGCTGGAGCATAAATTCAGAGACCAGGATCCGATAGGGTTCGCGGGTCTCCCTCCAGGGGAGATCCCTCCGGTTTGCCTGGTAAAAATGGTAGATCCTGTCCCGGAACTCGCTCGGGTACAGACGGATGGGCTCAGGTGTTTCTATCATCACGGAGCCCACTGACGGTTGCGGCATACTGGCCGGCATCAAATTTCCGGTTCAGGCCGGCAGCGTTCATGTACCGTATTGTTCCAAAAACAGGTCGTTCTTTCCAGGGCCGGTCGTGCTTGCCAAAACACCACGCTACCCCTGCATACCCGTTCGGATCGCGCCCGTCCAGTTCGTACCGGTTATTGAGGATCAGGGCGATCTGGTACGCTTCCTCCGGTGTATCAGACCATTCGAGGATCTTCTTTCCCCAATACATCCGCATATACCCGTGCATCTTTCCGGTGATCACCATCTCCCGCTGGGCTGCATTCCAGTAGGGATCATGCGTCCGGGCCGATTCAAACGTTGAGAGCCCGTACGAATACTCACGCCGGTCTGCAGAATGAACGGAAAGGGTCTTTTTTGCCCAGGCAGGGAGCCCGGCATAAGCATCGTACAGGGGGTTGTAATGGACAAAATTTATCGCGAGCTCTCTCCTGACGATCAGCTCTTCGAGGTAAGCCGCTGCAGAAAGGCTCCCTGACCGGAGGATATTCTGTGCAATGAAGACGGGAGAGATCTGGCCGAAATGGAGGTACGGGCTCATGCAGGAGATCGCCCCGGCCGATGGATCATTCCGCTCGAGGGGATAATGGTCGAGATGCCGGGCAATGAACCGTTTGAGAAGGGCGGCAGCCGCTTCCTCACCGCCTTTCCAGGGTAGTGGATAAGGCTGCAGGGTGCCGTCCTGTTCCGGGACTATTCCCGGAATGCCGGAAAGCAGCGATTCCACGGTCATCTCTCTCTCAAAATCCTGCCCAAGGCCTATGGATGATCGCGATGGTTTTCTTTCTTCCAGCGGGAGAAGAAACCGATCGATGTGAGGGGTGATCTTCCTTCTGAATGTTGCAGCAGACCATTCCTCTTTTTCGGATGCGATGCCTGCCGGAACGACTACATTGGTTTCGACACGGACCAGGGGACAATCGAGTTCCCCTGCCACCTGCTGTTGCCACTGGTCCTGGAACCGCAGGTAGCCCCTGTCGGTCACCACCAGCGCCGCATCTCCCCCCAGTTCCCATGCGGAGGTTCCAGGAGGACCAGTCCTGACGAGGAATCGCACCCCCTGCGCTTCCAGATCGCGGGAGAGAGCGATCAGCCCTTCGACCATGAAACGGTAGTGCGGGCATGTGGCCCCGGGATAACCGGGTATCAGGTCAAAACAGGCAAGGAGCGGAAGCGAATGGCGTTCAGCCATCCTGACCGCGTACTGGTACGCATGGTTACAGGTGATCCGTGGTGCTGCCTGCATCCAATAAAGGATATAATGCCCTTTCTTGACAGATTTTTTCGAGAGATACGCTACCCTCTCTTCCGGGATCATTGCCTGATGGTTGACGTTCTTCCTACATTACCATTCTCGGTTATTTCCTGCCTAAAAGAGGGATACGAATGATCTTTATCTGCTGAACAATTGTCTCCAGGAAATAGGGGGAACTGCCCCGGTCCTGGTATAGTCCACCCACACCTTCTCCGGATCTCCATGAAGGGTGATATGTGAACGCCATGAAAGGCCGGATGGGTTCACGGTCGTAAAAGTATCTGTGAATACAGTCTTTTCCCGGCTTCCGATGGTAGTCTTGGTAAACGATATCGTCTCGTTCACGGTTCCCTCCACAGAAACGCTCGTGCTCGTAGAGATTGGGCCGCTGAGAGAGAATTCACTCCAGGGTAGATCTGCTGCAACGGATCCTGCAATAAAAATGGCGAGCAGCAGCAGAATGATGGTTGCTTTTATTCCTTCCTTCATATGACATACTCCCATGGTTCCGGGAAGGAATCATGTTCAGTGGAAAGAAGAACCCCGGCACTATATAATCTTACTGAACCACCCGGTTCAATCATCTGAATCACACCCTTTTAAAGAGTTCATCCATCTTCTGTTTCGGGAACACGATCATCGTTGGTCTCCCATGAGGGCAGGTGAAAGGATTCCTGGTCCGGGCAAGCTGCTGAAGCAGCTCTCTGCATTGATCCAGGGTGCAGAACGCCCCTGCCTTGATAGCCCCACGGCAGGCAACAATACGCCTCACCTGCTCGCGTGTATCGATGCCCCTTGGCATCCCGGGGCCTATGATCCCAGCGATAATATCCCGTACCTCACCGGGTTCGATATTCTGCCCGAAGAGGACGGGGACTGTCCTTACGAGAAAGGTCCCGGGACCAAATGCATCGATACAAAATCCCTCTTCCGCCAGAAGCGGGAGAGCTGCGGAAAGCGCCTCGCTTTCTCCGGGTGAGAGTGAAAGAACAACAGGCTCCAGGAGCTCCTGGAGATCATGGTGCTGCTCGGCGTATTCCGTGACCTGTTCGTAGAGAACCCGCTCATGGGCTGCGTGCTGGTCGATGACCAGGAGGTCATCCCCGGGAGTGCCTGCAAGGATGTACAGGCTCCCGAGCTGGCCGATAATTTGAAAATCGGGGAGTTTCGATTCCACTGAGGTATCCGGCTGTCTACCGGTCAGGCTGAGCTGACGCTCCGTACTGATCCGCTCCCGGAGGAGCGGTTCTCTCACCCCGGTCTCCCCACCCAGCTCTGGCAGATGGTAACGGATCCGACCGGGATGTTCTGCCCCGGAAACAGAATTGCCACTCGACCCTGCTTCCGGGATAAGGGATGCCCCGCCAAGGCTCCCGCTTATCGCTGATATCAGGACTTTTCTGACCTCCTCCTCCCGGCTGAGCCTGACCTCCCGCTTGGCAGGGTGCACGTTAACATCAACTTCTGATGGATCAATGCTGAGATCGATAAATACCACCGGGTACCTGCCGGTCGGAAGCAGGGTGCCGTATGCCTCCCTGACTGCAATTGAAAGGATACGCGATCTGATACTCCTCCTGTTCACCGAGATGAACATCTGGTACTGATTCTTTCTCGTGAGTTCAGGGACCGAGATGTATCCGTCAACGAAAATTCCCTCCTTCTCCGCATGCACCCTGATCATCTGCCGGGATACGGGAAGGCCGAACAGGTGGATGATAGTATCCATGAGTCTGCCTCCTCCAGGTACTGAAAGGATCTTCCGATCGTTGTGAGTCAGTTCGAACGCTATCCCTGGATGTGTGATGACAAGGCGCTCGATGACCCCGGTAATGCGTGCAATTTCGGTTGATACCGTTTTTTGAAATTTCTCGCGTGCAGGTGTGTTAAAATACAGCTGTTCGACCGTGATCACAGTCCCAAACGGGCATCCTGTCTCAGAAACCAGGAGGATCTCTCCCCCCTGGTTCACGATTCGTGTCCCCGATATCCCTGCCCCTTCGCGGCTCTTCGTGACGATAGTCACCTTCGCTACCGCTGCAATGCTGGCAAGTGCTTCGCCGCGGAACCCGAGGGTGGAACAGGCGAACAGGTCATCGATGCAGGCAATCTTGCTGGTTGCATAGCGGGCAAAAGCCAGTTGTGCATCGTCCGGGCTCATGCCACACCCATCATCACTCACCTGGATCGAAGTGATCCGGCCTTTCTCCGATGTCACAGCGACCCTGATCCGTCCTGCACCGGCATCGATCGAATTTTCACAGAGTTCTTTTACTACGGAGGCTGCCCGCTCCACGACCTCCCCAGCCGAGATCCGGGATACCGTACTCTCATCGAGGACCTGTATCCGGCCGCCCTGACCGGGCGTCATCGCTCAGTCACGCTTCCTCTCCCCTGCCCGCTTTTTCAATTCATAGAGTATCCCGAGTGCATCCCGTGGGGTCAACTGATCAGGATCGATCTTTTTCAGGTCGCTGACAACAGGATGTTCGATGAGAGGGGGTGCATCGACAAGTAACATCTGGGTATATCGCTGGAGCCTCGGTCCCCCTCCTCCTTCCCCACGGATAAGGTCTTCCATGAGAGCCGATGCCCTTGTGATCACTCTCCCCGGCAACCCGGCAAGTGAGGCGACATGAATTCCATAACTCCGGTCGGTAGCCCCGGGTATCAGTTTCCGGAGAAAAATGACATCGTTGCCGGTATCCTTTACTGCAAAATGGTAGGTACGGACCCTTTTCAAGTCATTCTCGGCTGATGCGATCTCGTGAAAGTGCGTTGCAAAGAGGGTTTTTGGCCCGGAAGCCCCCCTTCCATGAAGAAAGTCAAGGACTGCCCGTGCGATGCAATACCCGTCAAGGGTGCTTGTTCCCCTCCCGATCTCGTCAAGGATGACAAGACTTCTCGGAGTCACATTATTCAGGATGTTTGCAAGCTCGATCATCTCGACCATGAAGGTGCTCTGTCCTGACGCAAGATCGTCAAATGCCCCGACCCGGGTAAAAATCCGATCCACGATTCCAACCCGGGCATGGGCTGCCGGGACAAAAGATCCTGCCTGGGCCATGACCACGGTGAGCGCCACGGATCGCATGTAGGTACTCTTCCCGGCCATGTTTGCCCCCGTGATGATCAGGATCTGGGAGTCACTTGAGGAGAGTACGGTGTCATTGGGGACAAAACCGCCTTTCATACCGGGTTCCACAACGGGGTGCCTGCCCTCACGGATCAGGATATCCTGCGTCTCGTCAATGACAGGACGGGTATACTGGTGCAGAACGGCAGCCTCGGCGAGTGCCGCAGCAGCATCGATCGCGGCAATACCCCTTGCGACCGACTGGAGGGAGGGGACTCCATCATTGAGCTTCCGGAGCACATCCATGTACAGTTCCTGCTCCAGCGAGGAGAGCCGGTCTTCTGCCGTTGCGATGAGCGCTTCCTGCTCTTTCAATTCCGGGATGGTGAACCGTTCTCCCGATGCGGTGGTCTGTTTCCTCTGGTAGGTCGGGGGAACAAGGGCGAGGTTCGGTTTCGTGACCTCGATATAATAGCCAAATACCGAGTTATAGCCGACCTTGAGCGATTTTATCCCCGTCTTCTCCCGTTCATGTTGCTGGAGGGTGATGATCCATTCCCGGCCGGATGCGGCCCTGCTCCGGAGTTCATCAAGCAGGGGATGGTATCCCTCGCGTATCACCCCGCCATTCCGGGCAAGGGCTGGAGGGTCATCGGCAATGGCGTTCAGGATCAGGGGAGCGATCCACCCCTCGTCAACAAGATCCCCGCACGAACCCGCGAGTTCGACCGGGAGGGAGGGATCGTCGAGAGTTTCCCGGAGGGCCGAGAGCTGGCCCAGCGTGCGTGCCAAGGCAATGAGATCGCGGGGACCTGCATTGGTGCAGGCTATCCTTCCGGCAATTCTGCTGATATCTGCCAGCTCACCGAGTATCTCACGGACCCTTGCCCTGACGGCCGTCTTCCTGGAGAAGTATTCAACGGTGTCGAGTCGCCGGTTGATAGCCGCAGGTGATACCAGCGGGACCGCGAGCATGCTCCGTATGAGCCGGCCTCCCATGGGGGTCATGCTCCGGTCGAGGAGGGAGAGCAGGGTTGGATCCCCCGATCTCCCCCGGATGCTTTCCAGGATCTCCAGGTTCCTGAGCGTGATCCCATCAATCAGGCATGCCTCTCCTGCCTGCCGGTAGAAGATCTGTTGCACATGCGTGAGATCAAGTCGCTGAGTTTCCTTGGCATAACAGAGTACCATGGCGGCTGCCATAACGACGGAGGGGGCCGATTCTATACCAAAGTCTGACAGATCGCTTCCTTTGAAGTGATCGATAAGGATTTTTCTTGCGCTGGCAGGATCAGTCGCACAGTTTCCAGCTGCAGTGATCACCACCCCGGACTGCTTTACGATATCCCCGAGTTCCGCCGACAGGTATTCCGGCATCAGACATTCGGACGGGCGATACCGTGTCAGTTCAGAGGTGAGGGCAGCGGTCCCGCGATCGGAAGGACAGGTTGTCACAACAAACTCTCCGGTGGTGATATCAAGAAAGGCCAGGCCCATCACAGAATTCCTTTCCAGGGACGCCACCGCCATCAGGTAGCGGGCCCCGGATGACCCGATCATCCCCTCATCGATCACCGTCCCGGGGGTTATTATTCGCACCACCTCGCGCCGGACGATCCCTTTTGCATTCTTTGCATCCTCGACCTGGTCACAGATGGCAACCTTGTAGCCTTTTGCAATCAGCCGGGCGATGTATCCCTCAACGGAATGGCAGGGAACACCGGCAAGCGGGATCTTCTGGCCGCCGGAATCTTTCGAACGGGAGGTGAGGGTTATTTCGAGCTCACGCGAGACGGTCTCTGCATCACCGCCAAATGTCTCGTAGAAGTCGCCGATATGGAAAAGGAGGATAGCATCCCGGTACTGCTCCTTGATCGCCCAATATTGGGCCATCGCGGGCGTCAACCTGCCATGGTTCGGTCCGGGATGCTCCGCTCCATTTGCCATTATACAGATGATCGTAGTGCGATGAGAAATGCATACCGATCCAGAACACGGAGCAGGAGAGCATGGGGTTTCAGCCTCAGGGTAAATAAAGGATAAAGTGTCATTTCATCCACCATTTTTTTATTTTACCTGGTGTTCCATGTCTTCCAAAACGCTCCAGAGGGTTGCGCCTTCGGCCAATCCCCGCCTCTGTGGCGTCCCCCAAGATGGGATAGGGCGGTATCGAGCACATACATTTCTTCATTGGTCATATTGAATGGCCTATCACTTTTTTGCATCGATTTGAGAACTCCACCAGCTGAATATTTTCCAACGTGATTTATGAGAGAGATTGGTGCTAGAAATTGTACTATACCCAACAAAAAAATCGTGAAACAGGTCACCTTTACCACCCGGCCTCACCAGATCGTATCAGGAACAGGATCCCATAAACAAGGGTTGAAATAGGCAGGACCCTCAGACGATGAGCTTTGGATATTGATGATGGAGCCAGAACAACGAGGGGATACCAATGATCGGCAGGGGAGAAAGAGACCGAACCGGCTTATCAACGAGGTAAGCCCCTACCTGCTCCAGCATGCCTGGAACCCGGTGGGATGGTATACATGGGGAAACGAGGCGTTTGCACACGCTGCCGCGGAGGACAAACCGGTATTTCTCTCGATCGGGTATGCCACTTGCCACTGGTGCCACGTAATGGAAAGGGAGTCATTCGAGGACCCTGAGGTGGCAAGGGTACTCAATACCCATTTCGTACCGGTAAAGGTGGACAGGGAGGAACGGCCTGACATCGATGCTCTCTACATGGCTGCAGGCCAGATGCTCTCCGGGAGGGGGGGATGGCCGCTGAATGTGTTCCTGACACCCGAAAAACAACCGTTCTTTGCCATGACCTATATGCCCAGGGAGCGGCGTTTTGGAACTCCCGGGATCATCGATATTCTCGGGGAGATCAGCAGGCTCTGGAGGGAAGCACGCCCCGAGCTGCTCAGAACAGCAGGACTCGTGGCTGCACACCTCTCCAGGGAGACAGGAAAAGGCAGGAGGTTATCGCGAACGATACTTGATGCTGCATACCATGAGCTCCTCCTCCGTTTTGATGCGAGAGATGGCGGATTTGGGGGCGCTCCCAAGTTCCCCCTCCCCCACACCTTGCTGTTCCTTCTCCGGTATTCACAACTGAAGGGCGAAGAGCGGGCGATACGTATGGTTGAAAAGACCCTTCGTTCCATGGCGATGGGTGGGTTGTATGACCAGATCGGTTCTGGTTTTCACCGGTATTCAACCGACACCCACTGGCTCGTTCCCCACTTTGAAAAGATGCTCTATGATCAGGCACTCCACATCCTTGCCTATACCGAGGCATACCAGCTGACCGGCAATGATGGGTATGGAACTATTGCCAGGGAGTCGCTGGAATACGTGCTCCGCGAGATGACCGCCCCACAGGGAGGATTTTTTTCAGCGCAGGATGCCGACATTGGGGGAGAAGAGGGAAGTTATTATCTCTGGACGAAGAAGGAGGTGGAGGACCTCCTTGACAGGGAGACAGCCGCAGCTGCATGCCGTGCATGGCATGTCACTACAGCTGGAAACTATATCGATCCGGTGAGTGGGGAGAGAACGGGGAGGAATATCCTCCATCTCACGCGTGAATTAACAGACCTTGCGCAAGGCATGGGGTTGTCCCCCGAAAAGCTTACATCTCTTATCGAGGCAGCCAAAAAAACACTCTATACGGCCCGGAAGAACCGCGCCCCGCCTCTCACGGATGACAAGATCCTTGCCGACTGGAACGGCCTCATGATTGCTGCTCTCGCAAAAGCTGCCCGGATCTTTCACGAAGAACGGTACAGGAACGCGGCAGCCAGGGCCGCGGAATTCATTCTCGGGTCGATGAAGAATCCAGATGGGCAGCTCCTCCACCGGTACCGGAACGGGAGGGCAGGGATCACCGCACAGGCTGCGGATTACAGCTTCCTCATCTTTGGTCTCACGGAGCTGTACATGGCAACGTTTGATCCTGCCCATCTCGCTGCTGCCCTTTCCCTGCAGGACTCTCTTGACAGCCAGTTCTGGGATCCCGCAAACGGGGGATATTTTACTGCTGCAGGGACCGAGACCGACCTGATCTCACGCCAGAAAGAGTTCTATGACGGGGCAATCCCATCTTCAAATTCCGTTGCTTTCACCAACCTTTTGAGGCTCACCATGCTTACCGGGAATACCTCGTTCGAAAGCCGCGCTTCGGATCTTTCCCGCCCCTATGCTGAACACCTCGCACAGGCACCCTCTGCCCACTCCTTTTTCCTGAGTGGACTCTGCCTCCTCTTCGGCCCCTCCTCTGAAATCGTCATTGCCGGGGGAGAAATAGGTGATACCACAGAAGAGATGGTGGATGCGCTGGAATGCAGATACCTGCCTTTTACCGTGATCCTGGTAAAAGATTCCAGGAATGAGGATGCACTGGCAAAGGTTGCCCCGTTCACCAGGGACATGGGTGCTATCGACGGGGAGACGGCTGCATACCTCTGCAGCCGCCACTCCTGCTCAGTACCCGTGAAAGGAGTAAAAGAACTGCTCCTGGGGGTTGAGAAGGAAAAAGACCGGAAAAAATCCTGGGTTTAAAAAAATATCAGAGATTCCGCAATGCTACCAGGTCCTTTACCCCAGTCAGTCTCCATACAAGGGATCGTTCCTCGAGGGCGATGGCCTCCGGGGGATCCTGAGGGGAATGGCCAAGGGCTGCCAGGATATTGTTCGAGAGCTTCCGCCCCTTGATCAGGTTCACAAAATCCTCGCGGATGATCTTCTTGTCGATGGAATCGGTCACTTCTTCAAGATAGCCCTGGAGGGTGATGAAGGTGTAGCAAGAGAGGTCGCGGGTGTACTTCTCCACCTCTACCGCAACATGGGGGCTCTTCCTGAAATACTCGATCTTCTTTCCGTATTTTGTCGAAAGGAAATGAAGGAACTTGCCATCGAAGACATAGAGGAAAGGTGCAATGTACGGGTATTTCTCTCCCTGGAATGCGATGCGGCAGACATACCCTTCCTCGATAAGATGGTCATAGTCCTGCTTTTCCATGCGGGGAATTTTAACAATGTCCATACGATTTCCTACTCTCCTCAATAGTTGCGGGGGTTACATAAATTTTTTTAATTCGAGTTCGTGCATCTGATCATGAGGGGCTATTAATATCGTCCTTTTCTGAAATCATCCCTTTAATTAGGCCTTTTTTCGAAATTTGCACTAAAAAGGGCATCCTTCCGAATCGCGGGACCATTCGATTCGTTTATATCACGAATATATTTCTGACGGATCCCAGGGAGGCGATCACTATGGGAGGAGACGGCTCATCTTAAAGGAGCGCAGATCCTAAAAGACCCTCTGCCGGGCTTGAGCTGAATTACAATGATGCCGGGACATCGTATTCCGTGAGAGGTGAAATCCACTTTTCCGTTGAAAGGTGGCATCCCATGAATCGAGGGAAAGGTCCCTGGATTAGTGCAACACGCTTATTGTGCGTGCTCTATGGGATATCCTGCCCGCAGATACGCCCCCATACCGCCAAGGACATTGGCCAGTCGCAAATACCCCTTTCCTGCGAGATAGCTTGCTCCAAGCGAACCCTTGAAGCCGGCATCGCAGTAGACTGCCACTTTACGATCCATCGGCACCTCCCCCAACTTTCCCGGGAGTTCCCCTACATAGATATGGTGGGCTTCCGGGATCATGCCATACTTCCGCACATTTGCAATATCACGTACGTCCAGGAGGAAGAGGTCACCATTTTTACGCTCTCTCGCAAGGTCATGCACACTCCAGCTCTCGAACTGGCCTAGAGGGCTCCCTGACTTGAAATATGCCGGAAATCCCCCTGCAAGGTACCCCTCCAGGTTATCGTACCCAAGCCGTAGGAGATGCCTGCTCACTTCCCGGAGATGACAGTTGAAATCATCGACGAGGATTATTGGGTGATCATACGAAAGGAACCATCCTGCAAAAGCAGGGATACCATCCTTCCAGAGAGAGAGGCTGCCCTTGATGTGCCCCCCGGCAAAGGAGGTGGGTGAACGGATGTCGAGCACCTGGGAATTTTCCCGGATATCGCGGAGTTCATCCACCAGATAGGGACGAAGATCGGGGAGATGGGAGAGAACCGGGGCTCCTTCCTGGTTCATCTGTTCCATCTGTGCAAAGTAAGGAGGAAGATAATGATGCTCGTTCACTTTTTTTTCCATGAACTCATCTTTCGAGAGAGAGAGATAGGGATTGGTCTGCTTTTCGTACCCGACCGTGGTAACCTCATGGTCGCTAATCGTGGATCCGCACACCGAACCTGCCCCGTGTGCCGGAAGCACGAGCGTGCCATCCCCAAGAGGGATGATCTTCTTCCAGATGCTCTCATAGAGCAGTGCTGATACTTCAGCCCTTCTTTCAATCCCAAAAAAATCGGTACGGCCTGTATCACCGGCAAAAATGGCATCCCCGGTCAACACTGCGTAGGGGAGGTCGGACACCTCCCTGTCGGTCACAATGATAGATATGCTCTCAAAGGTATGACCTGGTGTCTCGATGATCCGGAGCTCAACTGGTCCAAGCCTGAACGTGTCGCCTTCCTTCACCGCGTTCCCATACGCAAATGATATCTGGCTGCCATGGTAAATAGCGGCGCCGGTCCGGGATGCTAGTTCGAGGGACCCGATCACGTAGTCTTCGTTGCGGTGGGTCTCGAATATAGAGGTAATCCTGACATCAAGATCCCTTGCCAGTTCAAGGTATGCTTCACAGTCCCTCCGTGGATCTACCACCGCGGCGATTCCTGCCGCACTGATGAAATATGAGTAGTGAGAGAGCCCTTCCGAGGGTATCTTCCGGATGATCATGAGTATGCCCGTTCCCGAATTGAATTCCGGTTCCAATATAGTTTTCGAACAGGGAGATTCAGGGGCGTCAAGCTAATTGCTGAATCGCTCCTACCTTGAAGCGGACATGACTGGTCTGCTCAAGACGCTCCTCTTCGATATGGACAATACCCTGTTTGACCTTGTCCATGCAAAGAACGAGGCGTGCCACGCAGTGACAGCGAGACTCGGTGCTGGTGATGCCGAAGACCTCTTCTCATACTTTCTCCGCCGGCAGGGGGGTTTTGATGATCCTGAAAATATCAGGGACTTCATGCTGGACCACTCCTGCTACGAGAGAAGCCTCTTTTGGGAGTGCACCTCGCTCTACCGAGAGGAACAGACCCGCAATCTAATCCTCTTCCCGGGGGTGGAACCGACCCTTGCACTTCTTGCCTCTTCCGGGTTCAGGCTGGGGATTGTTACCGATGCATGGCGGGGAGATGCAACTACCCGTCTTGAAGCGACCGGCCTTTCACGGTACTTCGATCCCGTGGTGACCCATGAGATGACCGGGGCACATAAGCCGAGCAGTCTCCCATTCCTCCTCGCACTCGTCCTGATGAATACCACCGCACGGGAGACGCTGCTTATCGGAGACAGCCCGAGAAGAGACATCGCCCCGGCGGGTATCCTGGGCATGCATACTGTGTATGCCAGGTACGGGGACCGGTTTTCCCACCCGAAGTCTGACGGTGGTGCGGACCATGCCATCGATTCTTTCCCCGAACTACTGGAAATCCTGGAACCCAATGGAAGGAAGAAGAGAGGTACCAGGCAGTCTACCCTTGGATCGCATTAGGCCACGGGTGGGGGAGGGAGCAGTTAGTGCTGCCAGGCAGTCTATGCCTGGATAGCATGCCTGCAAGCCACAGCGGGAACTATATCAGACCGTGCGTTCAAGCATGGAGAGGACGATATGACCAGGAACCGTGTACTTTTCATCTGCACCCATAACGCCGCCCGGTCCCAGATGGCAGAAGGCTATCTCCGCGCCCGGTACGGTGAGCGTTTCGAGGCATTCAGTGCTGGTACCGAGGTATCGGCCGTCAGCCCGTATGCGATCAGCGTCATGAGGGAGATCGGCGTGGATATTTCCGGGCACCGGTCAAAGCTCCTGAAGGAGTTTTCCGGCGTGGAGATGGACGTTGCTGTCGTCGTCTGCGATGCAGCAAAGTCCGCATGCCCGTTCTTTCCCTGGGCAAAAGAGACGATTCATGCCACATTCAGGAACCCCAGGGAGTTCTCGGGGACCGATGATCAGATACGTGCAGGGTTCCGGGAAATCCGGGACGAGATTACGGTATGGATTGATCACTATGTCGCCGGAAATGCATGAAAAGGGTTGTACCCGCCCCGGGATACACGATCATGCTTCAAGCCCGGGATATTTCAGTTGGAGAACGTAAGAGAAGATTCCACACTGCATCAACAACAGCAGGAATAAAATCGTAATATCCTATTGTGGCGGCTGAGTTCCCTCCGGGTAAGAGGCTGAGAGCCGCCAGAATTTGCTACCCCACTGAGCCCGTCAGCTCACGGAGGGTTTCTTTGACCTCGTCCACGTGGCTGAGCACCTTTACCTTCCGCCATACCGCGGCAATATGCCCATCGGGAGTGATCAGGAAGGTACTCCGCTCGATACCTTTCAGGAGCATACTATCCTTCCAGACCTTGTATGCGGCGATGGCATCATGGTTCTGATCGGAAAGGAGGCGAAACCGGAGCCCCTGCTTTGTCGTGAATTTCTGGTGGCTTGCCTCTGAGTCAGCACTCACGCCCACAATCTCGGCTCCCAGCGCAGCAAACTCATCCACCGCATCGGAGAACGCCCTGGCTTCCATCGTGCACCCGGGTGTATTGTCTCTCGGGTAAAAGTAGAGGACGAGCCATTTCCCTGCAAAATCCTTCAGGCAATACTCCTCCCCTTCCGAATCGGGAATACAGAAATCAGGTGCCTGCGTACCGGTCATCGGATCGCTCTTTTCGTCAGTCATCATAACGACTCCTGATCCAGATAGGTCCGGGATGATAAAAAAGATACAGACTCGTCCAGCGTCCCGGCCACGATCGCTGATCCGATACTGATAAAACCACAAAATGCAATGATCGATTCAGCAAAGGCCTCGTTACCGTTAAGCTACACAGGGGGATGGGGAATGGGAAGTTCGGCCATACCCTCAACACACCATGGTTGGAGAGCCTTATTTTCCCTTTCTGAAAAAACCAAACGGATCACGATGATTAAACAGGAGCCGCGACTTCTTCTCGGGAAAGACTCCTTCCGCCACCGACTTAATCTCCTCGACCGAGTAAAAGGTCCCCGGCAAGTGGTGCTGAATCCCCCGGACAACCTCATCAAGATCCTGTCGTTTGATCACGGAGAGGATGATCTTCACCTTTCCCTTCGATCCCTCCCCCTCAGCGATGGTAACCCCGAAACTGTGTGCTCTCAGGAACAGGAGAAGTCCCGTAATATCCTCGTTTGAGATCACCCGGACAACCACTGTACCGAGGGAGAGCTTTTCTTCTACGGTCATTCCAAGCAAGGTCCCTGCCGCAAAACCCCCGCCATAGGCAATGTAGCAGGCGACGTTCGAGATGTTGTTCATCACCTGCCCGATGGCAAGGAGCCAGATGATCACCTCGAAAAACCCGATGACAGGAGCGATATACTTCAATCCCTTCGCGATGAAGATGACCCTAATCGTCCCAAGACTCACATCACAGATGCGGAAGAAGAATATCAGGAGGGGTAAAATCACCCATGCAAAGAGATCGGATGATGCTACAGGATCTGCCATTGTCTTCCCACCATATTACAGGATATGTCAGACCCAACCGCGATATTTCATTGCTTTTACCACCCTCCCGACTGCGATGGTATACGCAGCCTGGCGCATAGGAACGTGGTTCCGGGAAGCAAGATCGTGAACAACCTTGTAGGCATCGACCATCTTTTTCTCGAGCCTCCGGTTCACCTCTTCGCCCTCCCAGTGGTCCAGGTTGAAGTTCTGCACCATCTCAAGATACGAGACGATAACACCTCCGCCATTACAAAGAATGTCGGGCAGGATCGGGATCCCCCTGGCATGGAGCAGGGCATCCGCATCGCCACTGACAGGACCATTGGCGAATTCAGCGATCAGCCGGGCCCTGACCTGGCTTGCGTTATCGAGGGTGATCACATTCTCAAGAGCAGCAGGGATGAGGATGTCGACATCAAGCCCGATCAGTTCCTCATTCGTGATGTTCCTGGCACCGGAAAAGTCCCGGACACTCCCGGTTTTCTCCTTGTGATCGAGAAGAGCACGGATGTCGAGACCGTCTTTGGCATACACCCCTCCGCTGCTATCGCTTACCGCCACTACTTGGACGGAATATTCCCCCTGACCTATCCTGGCTGCATGTGATCCGACGTTCCCGAATCCCTGGACTGCAACCCTTGCCCCTTCAAGAATGATACCAAGGTCCTTTACAGCCTCTCTGACAATGAACCATCCCCCACGGGCAGTGGCATCCTCCCTCCCCTCGGATCCCCCCAGGCTGAGAGGCTTTCCGGTGATCACCCCAAAGGTCGTCTTCCGGAAGATCCGGGAGTACTCGTCCATCATCCATGCCATCACTGATGAATCGGTATAGACATCGGGTGCCGGGATATCCCGATCCGGGCCGATGAAATGGGAGATCGCCTGGATATAGGCACGCGAAAGTCGCTCGATCTCTCCCTGCGACATCTTCTTCGGGTTGCAGATCACGCCTCCTTTTGCCCCACCGAGCGGCAGGTTGTGGAGGGCACACTTCCAGGTCATGATCGCGGCAAGTCCCCGGATAGTATCGATCGTCTCATCGGGGTGGAACCTGATCCCGCCCTTGGTTGGTCCGAGGGCATCGTTATACTGGACCCGGAATCCTGAAAACGCCCTGAGGGATCCGTCATCCATCCGGACCGGGATCGATACATGCAGCTCGCGCATGGGCAGCTTCATGACCGCCTCGAGATTGGGGGTGATCTGAAGATCTGCACTGCAACTGCAGAGATGCCGCTTGACCTCCTCGAACAAATTCTGCTCAGCCATTCGTACCTCCTATCGTTCCTTTATTTAGTCCTCTCTCTTATTTGGGTCCCCTCATCGTTTTGTCTCAAGAAATGCCCGTATCTGCTCCTCGCGTCCACCGAACGAGGGGGGGTGCCTGCTGAAACGATCCTCGAAACAGGGCTTCTTCTCCTGGTAAAACAAACCGAATGCAATGGGAGCATCGGTGTTATAGTTCCATTCTTCAGCCTTGCGGCACGCTGCCTGGAAATCGGCCGGATCATGGCCGGACAACTCGTATCCCTGCCGGTCATAGAGTTCTGATACGTTGAAATAGGTCGCACAGATCTGGAGCACGTCCACAAACGAGAATCCTTTATGGCGGAGTGCCTGGCCGATAATCCCCGAGAGGTGAGGCATCTTTCGCGTCGTACTCCGGGCAACGAACCTTGCCCCGCTTGCGAGCATCAGGCTGATCGGGTTGAACGGCTCCTCGGGTGTGCCCTGCGGGGTCGATCTCCCGCGGAATCCCAGCGGCGAGGTAGGAGTGTACTGCCCCGTCGTCAGGCCATAGACGCGGTTGTTATGGACGATGACCGTGATATCCGAATTCCTCTTTGCACCAAAGATGAGATGGTCAAGCCCCTCGGCATACGCATCGCCATCGCCGGCGCAGCAGATAACTGTCAGGTCCGGGTTGGCAAGCTTGATCCCGGTCGCGACCGGGATTGTACGGCCATGGATGGAATAGAAACTGTTGATATCGAGATAATCGCCTATCTTGGCATGGCACCCGATCCCGGTGACAAGCACGATATTCTCGAGCGGGACTCCGTCTGCAACGAGCCCTTTGATTGCATTCCTGAGTGCGAACTGGATCGTAAAGTTCCCGCAGCCCGGGCACCAGGTGTTCTGGGCGCTCGTGATGAGGTCCTTTGATGACATCAGGCCACCTCCTTCAAGCGGGCATCCAGTTCCTCGACCGAGAAGGGACGTCCGTCGAGCTTCGCGATATGGGACCCAACCGGTATTCCATGCTGGTGGCAGAGGAGCCGAAGCTGTCCTTCCGCGTTCTCTTCGACTGCGATGAGATTCCGGATGCCGGCAACTGCTTCCCTGAGCTGCTCTACCGGGAACGGAGAGAGGACTATCGGTTGGACTACCCCGAACCCGTATCGCTCTGCAACCTCTCTGCAGACCGGCAGGGTCGAACCCCAACAGAGAAGGGCAGTCCTGGCCCCTCTCGTCCAATGGGTATTCACGCACTGGAGTGAAGCGGTCTCACCCTTCAATGCCTGTGCCTTCCGCTGCCTTTTTTCGGTCATCAGCAGCACCATGTCGGCCTGCTCGGTCGTGATCCCGGCCTCGTCATGGGCATAGCTGTTCACCTTGATCGCAGCATATTTCAGGGGCGGGAACTGCAGGGGGGATATCCCGGTTTCGGTCACCGCATACCGCAGGTATGGCCCCGATCCAGAGGATAGGCCGGAACTGTCATTGGTGCCGGGGATAGTGATCGCCGTATCATCGAGGCTGTATGTGCCCTCACAGAGGGTCTTGTCCGCGAGGATCACTGCCGGGACCTGGCATTTCCATGCAAGGGAGAGGGCGATCGAGGACCAGATGTATGCCTGCTCGGGACTCCCTGGCGCCACGACGATCCGTGGGAACTCTCCCTGCCCTGCGTGGAGGACGACCCGCAGGTCGGTCTGACCGGTATAGGTCGGGAGTCCCGTGGATGGCCCGGTACGCTGCCCCATAACCACCACGATGGGAACCTCTGCTCCACCTGCGAGAGAGAATCCCTCGGTCATCAGGCAGAATCCTCCCCCCGATGTCCCGACTGCCGTCTTCTTCCCGGCATAAGAGAGCCCGAGTGCCATCAGCATCACCGCAATCTCGTTCTCAGGATGGACGACGGTAATAGGAAAATCCCGTGCGGCTCCCGCAAGGAAATGAAGGAGGTTTGATGTAGGGGTCATCGGATAGGCCACGTATGCATCGAGCCCGCCCTGCAGGAGGCCAAGGCCGATCGCCTCGTTCCCGTTGATGAGTGGGCAGCAGGTAGTGCCGACCCGGGGGATCACACCCTCCTCCCGAACCACCTCGTATCCCTTCCTTGCAATGGACAGGTTCTTCTCAGGGGCTTTCGGGATCTGCCGCCGGATTACCGTCTCGACCACATCAAAGGGTATCCCGGAGGCTTTCGCAAACGCCCCGATAATGCAGGAGTTCCCCATCACCGGAGGTGCCTGTTCTGCCTTCAATATCGCTTCCACAGGTATTCCCTGCCCCTGTCCATGGACCCTGCCACTGTCAAAGAGTATGACCGCGTTTTCAGACAAGAGGTGCTGGTGGAGATCGACAGAGTCCTGCGAGAGTGCCAGGAGGTAATCGCACCGGTCCCTGTGTGCCCCGATCTTCTGCTCCGCTGCACGGGTGATGGTGAAGTTATGCCCCCCCTTGATAAGAGAGGGGTAATCAAAGTACAGGTATGTCTGGTATCCCATCTGGTTGAAGAGATGGGCGATCAGCAGGCCTGCACTGTTGATGCCATCGCCAGCCCTTCCACCGGTCAGAACCGAAATATCATTCATCTGCTCCGCCTATCAGTCTGGTGCACACCAGGGATGATATACATTCCGCCCAGTCTAGGCTTATAAAAGAGAATTATTCGATATTTCAGGTTATTTTTTCTTTGACGGGGCAGATTTCCGGATTCGCTCCGCCTCATCATGGTCCTCAACCCTCATCAGGAAGGTGCCGTAACAGGGTTTGGTGAACGGAAAGGTGATCACATCCCCGTCGAATCCGATCGATATTGGGGGAATACCAATAATGTGCTTGTCAAATATCTTGAATCCGGGATCAACATCGACATACTCCTTACAGGCAGATCTGATATATTCCCTGCATTCGGAGAAGCTGGTATCACGGAGGATGATCTCGTACTTCAGAGATTCGAGACAACCCATGGGAGCACCTCATCGAGCTTGTTCTTGAGCGGCATCGGATTGTGAACTGCCTTCGCCGCGATCTTCTCGCAGGGGAACGTTATCATGCCTGCCATCTCCTGAAAATGTTCCCCGTAGATGAGGGCAACGACCGTCTTCCCGGTGATAGCCTGGACAGTGGCGGCATAGCTGACCCCTGCATCGTTATGGATGAAGATGAAATGGTAGTCAAAGGCACGCTTTTTTTCCGCTATCTCGCCGATATACCGGTCGATATCCATCACTTCACCCACGTAATGCCGCTCAGGATCTGATACCTCCACGAGGGTGCGTGCAGCCCGGTTCCCCGCAATAACCGTCCTTACCCCTTTTTTCCGGAGGGCACTTATCAGGTAGAGGGCAATCCCGGTCTGGACCGGGACCTGGGGACAGCCGAGCACGAGGACCGCACTCTTCTCATTATTTACCTGTTCGCTTGTCATCTTCTGCACAGAACCTTTCTCGCTGTCCCTCAAATGGTTTTCCAACGGTCTGTTCCCGGATTTTCAAACCGGCAGAATCGTCAGATAATGCGACCGTCACGACGGCTCGGTGCTGGCTTTTCCGCACCATAGACGATGTTAGAGTCCACGGATCCGGGACGGATGAGTGTATACCGTAAACCGCTCCTGCCGGGAAAAGCAGATCAGCGTTATCCCGAATTCATCAGCGACAGCGATCCCACGGTCGGTGGTTGCCGCACGGGAGATGACGATCGGCACTCCGGCATTGGCATACTTGATCACCATGTCTCTCGGCTGCCTCCCGGTACAGCCGATGACACACTCCCCGAGCGGGATATGCGAGAGAACCGCGTGTCCTATCACCTTGTCTACCGTGTTATGCCTCCCTACATCGCTGCTCCTCGCAACGATCGCTTCGTCATGGAAGAGAACCGAGCAGTGGACACCGCCGGTCTGTCGCCAGAGATCAGTCACGATCTCGCGGGTTATCCCGTATACCTCATCGATGGCGATTGAATGATCCGAGCCCACCTTCCCCGGAGGAGGCCGTATGACCCCGATCGATCCTGTGGTCTCGATCTCCGTTTCAATGGCGCCTGACAGGGGCGCCTGAACCCGGATCTCGCTCCCCGATACTTCTACGTCATTCAACTCTGTGGAGAGCCCCTGGCTGATGATAAATCCGGCACCAAGTTCTTCAAGCTGGTTTGCACTTGCGACCAGATCGGTAAAATGACGGCCGTTCAGGAACAGGGAGAACCTCTCCTCTTTTACGACCGTATCATCGATCGGTGCAGTTTTCCCCTCTTTTACCTGTATCCCGGTGAAACGGATGGTGTTCATGATCTCGTCTCTTCTGCCAGCCATTGCAGGTATGGGAGGTATCCACCGGACACCGGCAGTACGATCATTTCCGGAAGCTCATAGGGATGAAGGTTCCGGATCTCGTGCATGACTGCATCGGCATTTGACGTTACCGTCTTTATGATCAGGAGGTGTTCCCTGTCCTCGCACAGCTTCCCCTCCCATCGATACACCGATTCGACCGGCATGATGTTCACACACGCTGCAAGATGCTGAATCACGAGTGCCTGTGCAATCCCCCTCGCCTCCCTCTCACCTGCGGTCGAAAGAATGATAACCGGATCACTGTCCATGAAACCTCACCTTTCTCATCCCTTTTTTCTCACCCCTCATTATGAGATCTTCGATCCATCATTCCGGGACACTTCCCCTTCCTTGCGTCACCTTCACCTCCTGGTCACCTTCCCCTCCTGAGGTCACTTTAAAGAACATTCGAAAGAGATTATATCCAGCATGTACGCGGAACGTATGGGGCAGCTTCCCCCGTATCTCTTTGCCCGGATCGATGAGATGAAAGCCGCGAAGATCCGGAGCGGGGTGGATGTTATCGACCTCGGTGTCGGAGACCCGGATCTCCCAACCCCGGGCCATATTGTTGAAGCACTCTGCGAAGCAGCACATGATCCGAGAAATCACCATTATCCTTCCTATGCAGGCATGGAGACCTTCAGGACAGCGGTAGCCGGCTGGTACCGGTCGCGATTCTCTGTCAGTCTTGATCCCGGAAAAGAGGTACTTGCGCTGATGGGCTCAAAAGACGGTATAGCCCATATCCCGGAGGCGTTTGTCAACCCTGGCGATTACGTCCTTGCCCCGAGTCCAGGCTACCCGGTCTACCGGACATCGACTCTTTTTGCCGAAGGAAACGTATACGAGATGCCGCTTCTCGCAAAGAACCAGTTTCTTCCCGATCTCTCGGCAATACCGGAGAAGGTGGCAAAGGCAGCACGGCTGATGTTTCTCAATTACCCGAACAATCCCACCTCCGCGGTGACCCTCCCCGGATTTTTTGAAGAGGCGGTGGACTTTGCCCTGGACCATGAGATACTCATCGTCCATGACAATGCCTATTCCGAGATAGCGTTTGACGGGTATCAGGCACCGTCATTCCTGTCGACCGAAGGTGCCATGGAGACAGCTATCGAGATGCACTCCCTCTCAAAGACTTACAACATGACCGGATGGCGCATCGGGATGGCGTGTGGCAACCCGGATATCATTGCAGGTCTTGCAAGGGTGAAAACCAACGTGGACTCCGGGGTCTTTGACGCCGTCCAGAAAGCCGCTATTGCCGCCCTTACTGGTCCCCAGGACTGCATCAGGGATGCATGCCGCACCTACCAGGAACGGCGAGATGTCCTGATAAAGGGGCTTGGAGCACTGGGATTTGAAGTCCAGGCACCGAAAGCCACCTTTTACGTGTGGATGGAAGTTGACGACTGCATGCAGTTTGCCACCCGGCTTCTTGATGAAGCCGGTATCGTTGTCACCCCAGGAGTGGGATTTGGATCAGGTGGTGACGGGTATATCCGGTTCGCCCTCACGCGGTCAACCGGGCGCATACAGGAAGCAGTCGATCGGATGGGGGACCTTGTTTCATGACACTCCCTGACCACATGGAAGTCAGGAAGGGCCATCTCTGCATCCGGGAACACGATATGGTAGCCCTTGCCGCCCGGCATGGAACTCCCCTGTATGTGACCGACGAAGACCGGATCGTGTGGAATTACCGACAGTATGAGCAGGCACTCCGGCCATACTACCCTGATACCCGTATCCTCTACGCAGCCAAGGCTAACGGCAACCTTGCTGTACTCCGGGCACTTGCCTGTCTCGGTGCAGGAGCAGATGTATTCTCGGCCGGAGAACTGCACCTGGCACTTGCTGCCGGCATGAAACCCGACTCGCTCCTTTTCAATGGGAGTTCGAAAAGCCCGGGAGACCTTGCGCTCGCCGTAGAGAAAGGGGTTATTGTCTCGGTCGATTCACTCGACGAACTTCACCAGCTCGATGCCGCTGCCGGACAGGCCGGGAAACGGGCTGCGATTGCCTTCCGTGTCAATCCTGCCCTTGATGTGCCGACCCACCCAAAGATTGCCACCGGCCTGGCCACGAGCAAGTTTGGGATCGCCCACGAGATGATACCCGCAGCGTACGATGAGGCGCTTGGATGCGAGTATATCGATCCCATCGGGATCCACTGCCACATCGGCTCCCAGATTCTCTCGGTGGAGCCGTTTGCCAGAGCCTGCGAGGTGATGGTAAGGATCGCAGGGGTAATCACCGATATGGGAGTCCGTCTGAAATTCATAGACCTTGGCGGCGGACTCGGCATCCCCTACCATCGCCCGGACGACCATGCCCCAACTCCAACGGAGTACGCAGAAGCGGTGATGCCGGTATTCAGGAAAGGGATTACAGCAGCAGGAATATCTCCCTCGCTCTGGATCGAACCTGGCCGATCGCTCGTGGCTGATTCCACCATCCTGCTTACCAGAGTAAACTCGGTCAAGACAGCCCACCGGACATTTGTCAATATCGATGCCGGTTTCAACCTGCTGGTCCGCCCGGTGATGTATGATTCGTACCATGAGGTGCTCACAGCGAACAGGGCAGATCAGAGAGGGACCACACTCTGCACCGTGGCAGGCCCGATCTGCGAAACCGGGGACATCCTTGCTTCCGACCGGTTCCTTCCTGATCCGGTTGCTGGAGATATCCTCGCACTCCTTGACTGTGGGGCCTATGGGTTTGCCATGTCATCGCAATACAACAGCAGGCCGCGATGCCCCGAAATACTGCTCAAAGGGAATATGGCAGCACTTATGCGAAGGGGAGAGACCATCAGTGACCTGACCTGTACCATGCAGTCCCCGCCCTGGCAGAAACAGGACTGAAAAGAGGCGCTCCTGCGATGCACTTCCACTATGCTCTGGTTGACGACCTGATCAGCAGGGAGGAGTTCGAACGCCGGGTAGAAGGGAAGATGCAGGAGTGTGGCGATCTCATCGATGATGTCACGGCCGCGATGCTGGTGGTTGGCGAGCTCGACCGGCAGCACGTGAAGATCAATGGGCTTTCCGGGAAGTCCACGCTCTTCTCCTTTTTTGGCAAGGTCATCACCGTGACACCTCCAAAAGAGTTCACCCGGCAGGATGGCGGGAAAGGGTGGGTTGCCCATCTGATCCTCGCTGATGAGACGGGCCAGGTAAGGGCAGTCCTCTGGGATGAAAAAGCCGGAGCTGTATCTGAGATAGAGACCGGAGAGGTCCTCGAGGTGATTGGAAAGCCTGCGGGAAATCTGAAGAATGATATCACCGTCCTTGCCCTCCGCAAGTCCCCCTGCATAATCGAATGTGATATGTCAGTCCATCCCCAGCTCGCCCCTCCTGAACGGAAAGACATCAGGATCAGGATCCTCCATCTCGAGGATCCCAAGACAATTACCCGGCGGGACGGAAGCACAGCCGAACTGATCGAAGGATGCGGGACGGATGGAACCGCGGTCACCCGGCTGATGACCTGGCTCCCCGAGATCTTTGACGATTTCCTCCCTGATACCACCGTTTTTATCAGGGGAGCGCTCGTCAAAGCCAGGAACTGGGGAGTAGAGTTTGTCATCGATGAGAAAAGTGAGGTGACACCTGATGACACCTGCATATCCTTCTCATTCAGCACCCTTGATACCGTGAAAAACGAGGGTGACTGGTCGGTTGAGGGGTCGGTCTCTTCCCTTCAGCCGGTCCGGGCATTCTCCTCGCGGGATGGCAGGACCGGTCACGTGCGGAACATTGTCCTCTCGGACGGGACGGCACATCTCCGGGCAGTCCTCTGGGGAGACCGGGCACTGGTGCCTCTTGTAAGGGGCGACTATCTCACCATATACAATGCACGGCTCAGACAGGGTCGCTCTGGAGAACCTGAGCTGCATGTCGGTAACGGGGGATTTGTGGTGGTCACGCCACGCGGACTTGAGGAAGAGGTAGAGATGGAAGGGACGGTGATTGCCACAAGGGAGGGGACATTCCTCGATGACGGGAAGGTGCGGTATCTTGTCAATGGCACTCTGCCACACGGCCATGAGTTCAGGGTGAGGGGGATACGTTCCGGCGAACGGATAACGATCAGCACATCAGAAGAACTTGAGAAGGATGCGGTGAAGGTGCGATCGCTGCTCAGCAACCTTACCGGGGCAGGGTGAAAGGAACCAATACTTTCACGCTGCATGGCCGCGAAGATATATGAGAGGATTCATGTATGCTCTCCACGAAAAAGGTGAACCCGAGTAATGACAAACGGACCCCTTGAACTTGAAGATCTCCCCGGAGTGGGCCCTACCACCGCAGAGAAGCTGCGTGAGGCAGGCTTTATTACGGTAGAGAGCATCGCCACCGCATCCCCTGCCGAGCTTGCAGAGACCGCGGAGATTGGAGAATCCACAGCAAAAAAGATGATCAAATCGGCACGTGAACTGGCGGAAATCGGCGGATTCCGGACCGGAAAGGATGTGTTTGAGCAGCGGAAGGGCGTGCGGAAGCTCAAGACCCGCGTGCCCGAGCTTGATGACCTCCTCGGGGGTGGATTCGAGACCCAGGCTATCACCGAGATGTACGGTGAGTTTGGTTCAGGAAAAAGTCAGATCGTGCACCAGATGGCGGTCAACGTCCAGCTGCCTGAGGAAGAAGGGGGGCTTTCCGGGAGTGCTATCTACATCGATACCGAGAATACTTTCCGGCCTGAGAGGATTGAGCAGATGGTCCTCGGCCTCGGTATCGATGCCGACCCCGCAGAGTTCCTGGAACATATCCATGTGGCTCGGGCCCACACCTCTGACCATCAGATCCTGATGCTGGACACGGCACGGGAACGGGCTGCCGAACTGAGGGATTCCGACAGGCCGGTCAGGCTCTTTATCATCGATTCGCTCACCTCACACTTCAGGGCCGAATATGCCGGTCGCGGAACCCTTGCAGCCCGGCAGCAGAAACTGAACCGGCACCTCCACGACCTCTTCAAGCTTGCAGACGAGAATAATGCTGTCGGACTGGTCACGAACCAGGTGCTCTCAAACCCGGCAGTCTTCTTTGGTGACCCGACCAAACCCATCGGCGGGAACATCGTGGGGCATACTGCAACGTTCCGGATCTACCTGCGGAAGAGCAAGGGAGGCAAGCGTATTGCCCGGCTGGTAGACAGCCCGAACCTGCCGGAAGGCGAGGCGCCTTTCATGGTGGAGGAGGCAGGACTGAGACAGTGCTGAAGGGGCTCGTCACCGATATCGATGGCACCCTTACCGACCGGCACCGGAGGATCCACACCGGTGCCATAGAATACATCCGGAAGCTCTGTGATCAAGGCATACTCGTCGTGCTGGCAAGCGGCAATACCTCCTGTTTCATGGACGCACTCTCCAAGATGATCGGTACACAGGGTGCCTTCATTGCCGAGAACGGAGGTGTGTACCGTACCGGTTATGCCCAGCCATTGCGGATCCTTGGCAACCAGACCGTCTGTAAAGAGGCTCTCAAGGCGGTGGAGGATTTTTATAGCCGGTCGGGAATCACGCTCGATCTCTACAGCCCCACCTACCGTTTTGCCGATCTCGCCTTTGCCCGGACCGTCCCGGTAGACGAGGTCAGGGAGATCGTGAAGGATTTTCCTGTCGATGTGCTGGATACAGGGTTTGCCGTACATCTCCAGTCAAACGGGGTGACCAAGGGGCTTGCTTTCCTGAACCTTGCCGCTGAGTTCGGGCTTGATCCGTCCGATTTCCTTGCAGCAGGGGATGCCGAGAACGATCTTGAACTTCTCAGGTATGCAGGGATCGGAATTGCAGTACAGAATGCTCATCCAGCAGCAGCAGCGGTAGCAACCTACATTGCTCAAAAAGGATTTGGTGATGGCTTTGTGGAAGCCCTCGACCGGTATATGCCCTATTTCCTCGAGAGGTAGCGGTCAACGATGATATAATCCTTGATATCCTTGACCGATTCAAAGGATACAAACATACGGTCCCCCTCCACCCGGTACCCTGAAGTATCAAATGAGGGGTCAGGCTGTACTATCATGTCGACGACCTGTCCGGTCTCAAAATCAACGACGAGGTTTTTCAGGGTACCGATCACCTTTCCTTCATTGGTAACAATCTTCTTTTTGGATAGGCTGCGGGCTAATACTCTGGCCATAACAGAACTGTTGAGCTTTTAATATTTAAAGATGTTCAAAATTCGTCCGGAAGGATTGCATTTTTAAAAAATAAGGGCTCCAATTCGGGAAAAACTGTCGATTCAGGCGAGATCCGGGTACATACCGTCTTGCTAGAGGGTCGGGAACTGCCGGATAATGTCAGACTGGGTGAGGATCCCCACCGGACGATCGTCCTCAATCACCACAAGCCGCCCGATCTCACGCTCCTTGAAGCGGCGTATCACTTCGAAGAGCTGCACGTTTGAAGGTGCCTTGACAACATCGGTGGTCATGACCGCTGCTACCTTTTCATCGAGTGTCTTGTGATTGCCGATCGCCTTGGCAATATCACTCATGGTGACAATCCCGGCCAGCCTGCCGTTCTCCATCACCGGAGCCCCGTGAATGTGATGCGTGGTGAAGAGACGAATGGCATCTGCAATTGAATCGGTGCCCTTGAGGGTGATGAGAGGGGCACTCATATAATACCGGATCTGTTTTTTGGGAAGCGAGATCATCTCGTAGGTGGATATGAGAAGGGTCTGCGATATTTCGTCCTTTCCGTAAACCTCCCCCCTGATCAGAAGCTTGTTAACCGGAGTCGGTCCTATCATGATATTGTCCCCGATCTCAAAGGCACGTACACTCCCGATGATCCGGACACTTGCCTGGCAGATATCCGGATGGCAGAGGGTGGTGAATGCAATCTCCACCACTTTTACTCCCGTGACTACCTCACCATCCCGGGATATTGATACATCATATTCTCCCTCAGAGATACCCAGGTTCAGCTCCTTGTAGGCGAGGGAGGTGGGATTATACCCTCCCTTCGGACCGGGAATACCGTCCACCAGCCCGATGGCCTTCAATGCCTGCATCTGGTTTCGGACGGTGCCCGGATTCCGCTTTATAACATCGGCAATCTCTTCCCCCTTGATGGGGTGCGAATGCTGATGATACAGAGTGATAAGGGTAATAAGGATATCCTTCTGGATGAGGGATAAATCCATAATGGTTTATCATCTGATTTCGCATATATAGATTGGGTTGAATATCCGGTGGAGTTCGAGAGAATACCGACAGTTCCGACCGCTGATGAGATACTCGACCGGAGTTTCCGGAGAGCTGCATCGAAGATGCGGCTGAAGAGGAACAAGGATCGGGCAAACGAGGAATTCGTCCGTGCGGTGAGCCATGGCATCCATGACCGGCTCGTCCAGATCATCAGGTCTTTTCCTGAACTCAACGAGCTCCCGCCTTTTTACCGCGATATTGTCGATATCATGTGGGGGATGGACCGGGTTAAAAAGTCACTTGGGGCAGTCGGCTGGGCTGCACGATGGGCACGAAACCACGGACCAGGCCTTGCGTACCAGACACGGAAGGCAGAGACACCCTCTGTGATCCGCAAGAGGACGGTGGCACGCCTCTCCTCAGTGGTGCACCAGATCGATGACGAGCTCCGCTTCCTGAACGAGATGCGAAATGTCCTGCGAAAACTCCCCCATGTGGATGAAGAGTTCACCGTGGTGGTGGCAGGATACCCCAATGTAGGCAAATCATCGTTTATCCGCATGGTCTCCTCTGCGACTCCTGAAATCGCATCTTATCCGTTTACTACCAAAGGAATTATCGTTGGGCATCGTTATGCCGGGTCGGAGCGGATGCAGTTTATCGATACCCCCGGACTACTCGATCGCCCTGCCCCTGAACGGAATGCAATCGAGCGTCAGGCACTCACGGCAATCATCAACCTTGCCGATATCGTGCTCTGCCTTCTCGATGCCAGTGAGCATTGCGGTTACCCCCTTGAGGAACAGGTCAGGCTGGTCCATGAGATAGAACAGATGGTGAGCGTCCCTGTCGTTGTTGTCATTAACAAATCGGATCTTTTCTATTTTGACGGCTATCTCAACATGTCCACGGAGACTGGAGAGGGTATCGATGAGGTGCTCGATACCCTGATCAGTTACCGGGAACGATCAAAGGAGCAGGGCGAAGCCATACCCGGCTAAAAATCCTATTATCGCACCCCCATTGATTGGCGGGAGGCCTGCCTGGGGCTTTCCTTTCTGTACCACCAGAAGAAGGAGAAAGAGCCCTATCACTGAACCGATAATTGCTCCAAGAGAGGGCAGGGTGATGAACCCAATCCTCGTCACATCGAGAAAGACAGTGGCGGACACCACAAGAATTGAGGGCATGATCAGATCCCCCATTCCTATGAGGTAGGCGGCACGCTCCCCCTCCCCGATACTACCGATCCCTTCAGTCCGGTAACTGTATCCCCTTTTCTTCGGGACGATAAAGAGGATAGGAGACTTCATGTCCACAACTCCCTCTGCAAGCGTGATCATGTGACGGGTCTTGTATACCGAAATGGCATCATAGACCATCAGGATGACGAGGAGAATGATCACCGGAATAATCGTGAGCGAGATCCCGAAGATCGAGGCGGCACCAGCAGCGATAAGGATCCCCAGGATATCGATAACATACCATTCGGGATACAGGTAGAGTAATACTGTCGCACCAGCCGAGAGTATCAGCGAGATTGCGAGGGTGCCCACGGTCAGCCCCAGGAAGTACCCTGCAATTCCGGCAAAAATGTAGATAAAGGTAAAGAATATGGAGAGGCCGATGATCACCCCGATCAGCTTCTTCCAGCGGAACCGCAGTAAAAGGAGGAGAAAACCGGTGAAAAGAAGGAGGATGATGATAAAGATGAACGGATTTGCCACCGATTCAGGGTCTTCAAAAGCGGTTATCCCGGCACTCTGCATGGGAATGGACAGGAAGAGAGCGGCAAGCTCGACGATCACAAGCATTGCCGGGATGGTGAGAAGGGGAAGGAGCCGGGATCTTTCCATTATATGACCACGATATCCTCAGGTAACTTAATTACCCGGTCTTCATCAAGTAAAAGCATGGATATACGTGAGTATCTGGGGGATATAATACTCATTATCATTCTCTGTTCATCGACGTATCTATCCCTTGCAGCCATCGGGGCGCCACCTTCATTGATCGCGTACGGACTCCTGATCGCCATCTCGATCTCCGGGCTCTTTCTGATCATTCACCAAAAAATCCGCACTATCGAGCTGAATATCACCAACCGCGAGCGCATGGTCAGGGTCAGCCTGGAGGAGATCTCGGCAAAGATGGCTCAGCGGTACGACAGCAGCATCGAGCGTATTGAAGAGACGGTGGCAGAAGTCGCAAAACGGGTATACCGTTAGCCAGAGTACCGGAGGTTTGAGCACCGCATGGGAGTCGCCTTAAGGGATATCATTGAAGGATACAAGATCCCGGTTGCCTGGGAGGCTCTTTCGGGGATTGCCGCGATTGATGCCCATAATGCATTATACCAGTTTCTGAGCATCATCCGACAGCCGGACGGGACGCCACTCATGGACCAGCGAGGCAGGGTGACCTCTCATCTCTCCGGAATTCTCTTCCGTACCACGAATTTCATCGAGAAAGGAATCAGGCCCGTCTATGTTTTTGACGGCTCCCCTCCGGCATTCAAGCAGGAGACCATCGAGGAGCGGCGGACCGCCAGGAAACAGGCACAGGCAAAATGGGAAGAAGCCCTCGAGCGAGGAGAGGTCGCGGAAGCATACAAGCAGGCACGCTCTGCATCGCGGGTCGATGAGCAGGTCATCTCAACGGCAAAGACCCTCATCCACCTCCTTGGCATTCCCACTGTTGAGGCTCCGAGTGAAGGGGAGGCACAGGCAGCAGCGATGGTCTGCCGGGGGGATGCCCGGTATGTCGTCTCCCAGGATTATGACACCCTCCTCTTTGGAGCCCCCCTCCTTGTCCGCAATCTCACAATAAGTGGAAAACGGAAACTACATGGAAGATCGATCTCTGTCTCCCCTGAACGTATCGTCCTCTCCGAACTTCTCAAAGGACTGGGGCTTACGAGGGACGATCTGATCCGGATAGGAATACTCATCGGAACTGATTTCAATACCGGTATCAAGGGTATCGGTGCAAAGACGGCCCTGAAGATCATCAGGAATGGGGATTTTGAGACAACGATTAAAGAAAAACTCCAGGGAATAGACAGCGAGCCAATTTTCGATTTTTTCAGGCAGCCACCTGTGACCACGGAATACACCCTCTCATGGGGAGAGCCGGACCATGACGGTATCATGAAAATGCTCTGCAACGAGTACGATTTTGCCCCGGACAGGGTTGAAAAAGCACTTGCAGGGATGCAGGTGAAGAAGGGCCAGAAGACACTTGATGCATGGTTTTGAAAATCAGATCGCTCCTTTCGTGAACCGATCCTCGAAGAAGGTCAGAATAGAATCATGGTATCGTGGCATTCTCAACCCCTGTTTTTATATGAAAATGCCTCCGGCATTTTCATCTTTTATGCTTGTGGGCTTCAAAGGAATCAGGTTATTTTTTTTCCATATCTTACTTAAGGGGGGGTCTATTGTGAGAGAGATCGTGGGCTGCATTCACCTATCCTGCCTTTGCCGGTGAACTCACCCAAGCTCTTTCCAGACAAAGATGAACCTCTGGATGGCAGTGATGTGGCCAATGAGGCCAAAGATCACAAGGAGCCACCCGAGGAAGGGAAGTCCGAAGACTCCGGCAGGGTAGATGATATTCAAGATGCCGGCGATGATGAGAAGGAGGAGTCGGTCAGCCCTGCCAAGTATTCCGCCATAGTACCGGCCAACTCCTACTGCCTGCGCCTGGGTTCCAAGATAAGAGACCATCAACACCCCTGTCAGGGCGAATACCCCGATTGGCCAGGGGGCAAAGCCTCCGGCAAAGATCCCAGTGATGATGAAGATATCAGCATAACGGTCGATCACATGGTCAAGAAAGTCCCCTTTCCTGCCCTGGATGTTCATCGCCCGTGCCACTGCCCCGTCCATTGAGTCAAATGCGGCATTGCACATGATGAAAAAGGTGCCGAGCACCACTTCCCCAAAATAAAAAGCAATGCCGGCAAAAAGAGCAACAAAAAATGCAGCGATGGAGAAATGATTAGGGGTTATCCCAATTCTGATTGCGATATCGACGAAGGGCTTATAAATCCATTTCAGGTGGGGTCTGAGCGAATCAAGGGTCATTCTATCTGTCCGATATAATCTGACCAGTCAATGGCACCGAACGAGGCCTTTACCTGTCCCCGAGCAAACTGATCTGCGATCATCGAGCATTCTGCGATACTCTTGTCTGTTGTATCGAGTTCATAAACCTGTTCCGGAGAGAAGGATTCCAGGGTCTCGATAAGGATGACATCGAGCGCTTCTGCAAGGGCATTCTCCCGGACCTTCTCTTCCGGATAACCCCTTCTCCTCAACCGGTCCATAAGGACATCCGGCCTGCACCGCAGGATAATAATCCGGTCGCAGGGGAGGAGATGGGCGAGGTGGCCTTCTACAAATCCATCGAAGCGGGAGAATTCCCGGGCCCACCGCTCTTCATCGATAACCCGGGTGTCACGCTCCTGGTCCACTTCGATTATATAGGAGGATATGGTTTCAGAGAGGTGCAGGACAGGAGAACCCCGCTGCGCAAGTGCTCCGGCGACTGAACTCTTTCCGGTACCGGGGGTCCCTGTGATTCCGCACATCATAGCAGGTCCGGTTTATTGGGAAAGACCGGAATTCGCCTCCCGTATCGCTTGTATCTCCTTCAGAAAGAGTTCGTTCTCCCATTCAGCCCCTATACTTACCCTGATATAGTGGTCCGGAAGTCCTGGAAAACTTGCACAGGACCTGACCAGAATCCCCCTTTTGGCCAGCTCCCTGACCATTGCATCTCCTGTCCAGGGAGCTACATCAACCATGATGAAGTTTGCCCCCGAAGGGGTAACGGGAAGGCCACATTCCCGGGCCACTCTCTCTCTCCACGTCCTGACATGCGTCACGTACCGGTTCATGAATTCCCTGTCCTTGAGGGCTCCGATGGCTGCATGGGCAGAGGCCGAATTGAGGGCAAAGGGGGTAGAGGCACGCTGATAAAAAGGGACGATCCATGCGGGTACAAAGGCGTATCCGACACGGGCACCTGCCAGGGCATAGGCCTTGGACATGGTCCGCCCGATCACAAGGTTGTCATGCCTGTTCATCAGCGGCAGGTAGTCGGTATCGCAGAACTCGATATAGGCGTTATCGAGAAAGAGGATGCCTTCAATCCCTGCGAGGATCTCCTCGATGATCTCGGGAGGGGTGACCGTCCCGGTAGGATTATTCGGCGAGCAGAGAAAAGAGATCTTCGCGTCTCCTGCTGCATCGATGAAGATCCCTGGGTCAACAGAATAATCCTCATCTCTCTGGAGGGGGCGTATCTCGGCAGACTGGGCCCGTGCTGCCAGCCCGTAAAAAGAGAACGTCGGGGTGGCAATCGCCACCCCGTCACCGGGATTCACAAGGATCCGTATCAGGGTCTCTATTACGCCGTCCATTCCCACTCCGCTCACAAAGTGGTACGACCCGTAGGTCTCCCGGAGGCACCGCAGAAGCTGTTCCATGCATTCATCAGGATACCTGTTTGCTTCCCTGAGTGCGTCACAACCTTGGCGGACTGCATTGGGAGAGGGAGGATAAGGATTTTCATTACTTGCAAGCCGGGCAATACGGCTGATCCCGTTTTCCTGTGCTATCTCCCCTGCTTTTTTGGCAAATACGTAGCCTCCTGCACGGAAACAGTCCCTTACCAGAAGCGCATCCCGCTTTCCCCTGGTTACCCTGCCTGCCATATCCTGATGCACCAGTCGTATAACAGGTAATTCCTGAAAGAAGATAAACTGCGGTGCCTGCCAGGCTGAGAGAAAGGATTGCAGGGAGGGATCCCCGCTGTTACTCCCCGATACCGGCTATGGCCGCATTGATCACTGCTGCAGCCTGATCAATCTCGTCGTTAGTAATAACAAGCGGGGGTACGAGCCGGAGGTTTCCATCGGCTGCACAGTTGACGAGCACCCCGTTCTCGGCGCACTTTTTCTGCACGGCGGGACAGTCATTCCCAACGTGGAACCCGATCATCAGTCCCCGTGACCGTGGCTTGTGAGCCGAGAGGAGGTTTGTAAACCGCTTCCCCTTTGCCGGGATGTCGGGGAGGACCTGCTCGATCACCCCTATCGTTGCCCTGGCAGCAGCGCATGCCAGGGGGCCCCCGGCAAAGGTGCTGCCATGCTCGCTTCGTTTAAACTCGAGCCCTTCCCGGGCGAGGAGTGCTCCCATGGGAAATCCGCTTGCGATCCCCTTTGCAAGGGTGACGATATCCGGTTCTATGCCGGTATGGTGAATGGCAAGCCATTTGCCGGTCCTCCCCATGCCGGTCTGGACCTCGTCAACGATCATCAGGACTCCGTGCCGATCGCAGATCTCCCTGATACCAGCGATGAAGCCATCCGGCGGGATGATCACCCCCGCCTCTCCCTGGATCGGTTCGACAAAGACCCCGGCAACTGACCCGTCTACGGCCTTTTCGAGCGCGTGGAGGTCGCCATAGTCCACGAACGTACAGGACGGTTCGAGCGGAAGGAACGGCTCCCGGATCGCAGGCTTATGCGTGACAGAGAGGGAACCAAGGGTGCGTCCATGAAATCCGTGGGTAAACGCAACGAAATTCTTCCTCCCAGTTGCAAGGCGGGCAAGCTTGATCGCTCCGTCATTTGCCTCGGCACCAGAGTTGGAGAAGAATACCTTGTGCATTCCGGTAATCTCCACCAGTTTCCGGGCAAGCTCAGCCTGCCCGGGAACATAGTACAGGTTGGAGCAGTGGATCAGTCTCGCGGCCTGTTCACAGATAGCCCGGGTTACTTCCGGATGGCAATGGCCCGTGCTGCATACGGCGATTCCTGCCACGCAGTCAATATACTCCTTCCCATCCGCGTCCCACACCTTAGAGAGGTGACCACGCTCAATCATGATCTCCCGTGAAAAGGCGGGCATATAGTACCGTGCCTCTGAAGCACGGTAATCCATTTCGTTCATGTATGTTCTGCCTTACATCTTTGGGTATATTCCCTATTCATACTCTATGGTAGCAGGTGGTTTTGGGGTGATGTCATACACCACTCTTGCCACGCTTGGAATCTCCGACGTAATGCGGGATGCGACGATACCAAGTACATCGTACGGGATCTCGATCGGGTCCGCGGTCATCCCGTCCCTCGAATTCACTGCCCGGACAGAGACGATCCATCCGTGAACCCGGTTATCACCCTTCACACCGGTACCAAGCCCGAGTATCGCCGCAAAACACTGCCAGGGGAGATACCGGTCCACCAGTTCCTCCTCGACGATCCAGTTTGCTTCCCGTACGACCTCAAGTTTCTCCCTTGTCACTTCGCCTACGATACGAACGGCGAGACCCGGGCCCGGGAACGGCATCCGATGCTGGATCTCCGGGGGAAGACCAAGGGCCCCGGCAACCTCCCTCACTTCATCCTTGTACAAATCACGGATGGGCTCGATCACCTTCTCAAACTCGATCTCAACCGGCATTCCCCCGACATTGTGGTGACTTTTTATACCTCCCTCGCTCTCGATCCTGTCAGGATAGATCGTTCCCTGCAGGAGGAAGAGGGCCCCGGTCTTTCTCGCTTCCCGTTCAAAGACCCTGATGAACCGCTCCCCGATCACTTTCCTCTTTTTTTCAGGATCAGTGATACCAGCAAGGGCCGAAATGAACTCATCTTCGGCATGGATGATACGGAGATTCAGGTGACCGAACATCCGGGCAATCCGGTCGGTCTCTCCTTTCCTCATCAATCCCGTATCGACATAGATCGGGATCAGCCTGTCACCGATGGCACGCGATGCAAGGGCAGCGCAGACCGAGCTGTCGACCCCTCCTGAAAGAGCTATGACGACACGGTGGTGCCCTGCCTCGGCTGCAATCTCGTCAACCGCCTCCCTGACAAACCGATCTGCCTGTACCATCAACTGTTCACCTCGCCCGACTTTACTGCGCTGCATGCCTTCACAAACCCGATAAAGGGGGGTGAAGGTCTCGTCGGTCGCGACCTGAACTCTGGGTGAAACTGTGTAGCAAGGAAGAACGGGTGATCGGGAACCTCGCAGATCTCCATGCGATTCTTCCATGACCCCGAGAATACCAGACCGGCTTTTTCGAGTTCGGGGATATAGAGTGGGTTCACTTCATACCGGTGGCGATGCCGCTCTACAATCACCGGCTGCCCGTAGATCTGCATCGCAAGAGTATTTTCCCTGATGGTGATCGGATAATTGCCAAGACGCATCGTTCCGCCAAGGTCGGTGACCCCCTGCTGTTCAGGAAGGATTGCGATCACGTGCCTCCCTTCCCCCAGTTCAGCACTCGTCGCATTCTCCCATCCGAGCACATGTCTCGCATACTCGACGACTGACATCTGGAAACCAAGGCAAAGGCCAAGCAGGGGAATTTTTTCGGTGCGGGCATACCGGATGGCTTCGATCTTCCCCTCCATCCCCCGTTTTCCGAATCCTCCGGGTATCAGGATGCCATCAAATTCACCCAGGTGCCGATCCTCGTACCGCTCGGCATCGAGCCAGGAGATCTTCACCTCAGTCGAACAGGCACGCCCTGCATGCTTGAGGGCTTCCTTGATGCTCATGTAGACATCCTCGATCCCGTATTTGCTCACGATGCCCACTTCTATCCTGCTGGTATATTCCTTCGCGACCAGTGAATACCAGTCTGAATCCACTCCTCGCGATTCAAGGTGCAGGTGACGGGATAGTACCTCTGCTGCACCCTCCTTCTCCATCTCGGTCGGGACCTGGTAGATGTCAGGGACCGTGGCAGCGCTGATCACGCCCTGCTGGGGAAGATCGCAGAAGGCTGATATCTTCCTCTTGGTATTGGACCCAATCGGACGGTGTCCCCTTCCCACAATAATATCCGCATACAGGCCCAGCTCACGGAGTGCTTTCACCGAGTGCTGGGTCGGTTTTGTCTTGAGATCCCCCATGCTGTCTTCAGGGATCAGCGTGACATGGATAAGGACCGTGTCTTCAACAGGGAGCTCTCCCCTCATCTGGCGGACCGCTTCCAGAAACGGCATGCTCTCGATATCGCCAACGGTCCCTCCCACCTCGACCAGACAAATGTCCGCCTTCCCGGCTCCGGGAATCTCCTCGCAGGCAGCAGCCCTTATGCAGCACTTGATCTCATCAGTGATATGCGGGATGATCTGGACCGTCTCACCAAGGTAGTCACCTCTCCGCTCTTTTTCAATGACACTCCGGTAAATCTTTCCCGTGGTGATGTTGTGCAGGGATGAGAGATCGATATCAAGAAACCGCTCGTAATTCCCGAGATCAAGGTCGACTTCACCGCCATCGGAGAGTACGAACACTTCTCCATGCTGCCCTGGATTCATGGTCCCCGCGTCTATGTTGAGGTAGGGATCGATCTTCACTGCGGTGACCGTGTAGCCCCGGTTCTTGAGGATACGCCCGATGGATGCAGCGGTGATCCCTTTGCCAAGTCCACTCATCACCCCCCCTGTAACAAAAATATACTTCAAAGAAAACTACCCGCCGGATGCACTCTTCTGTCTTAAATATACTCCCGATCGGGAGATATTTTTATTCCCCACACCATTCATTCCCTTTTTCTTCTGAAGGGTGGCGGGAGAATAGCGCATGTCAGGCCTTCGTGACCATGAACGTGGCTGTGCTGCGGGAGAGTATCCGGTCAGATCCCTCGAGGGTGACATCCCCTTCTGCAAATATGACCCTCCGGCCTTTCTTGATCACTTTGCCCGTCCCGACAAGGATTCCGCGCTGCGCCCCGCTCATGAACGTCGTGCTCTCAGAAATGGTGGCGATCCGCTCTTCCGGGAGCAGGAGAGGATAGATGGCAAGGACCATCGCTTCGTCGGCGAGGGCTGTGAAGAGGCCTCCCTGCAAAAAATCCTCCCCGTTCAACATGTCAGGTCGTATCGGCATGCGGAGGGTGGCACAACCATTGCTGATCACCCCCAGCTCAATCCCCATGAGGGTAAAAAACGGATTGGCATCTCTTCCATAAGACCGGATTCTCTCGATATAGTGCATGGATGAGAAACATTTTTTTTTTGAAAACCGATAATGGTTGCCTGCAGAATCGCCGTCATCATTTAACCGTCAGGCATCCAATGTACCTTCATGGATAATGAGGAGACAACCACACTGCTGAAGGATCTGGTCTGGCTCAATGCAGTGATTGCTACGGAGCTGATCCAGATAACCGAGAATGTCTCATCAATCCTTCGCCAGTCCCCTCCGCCGGAGTCCTGCATAAGGGATCATAACAGGCTGCGGGAAGAGGCGCTCAGGATCGCTGAGAAGTATCACCCCGGGACCGGACTTCGCGAGCACCTCACCGGACACCAATAGAACAGACAACGGCGATTCTGATTGAAACCGGATTTCAGCATCATCATCCCGGCGTATAATGAAGAGCACCGGATAGGGAACCTCCTCTCACAGATACCCGGCAGAGGAGGCCATTTTCTTTTCATCTGCGATGGCAGCGATTCCACCCCTGCAATTGTCATGAAATGTGCCAGATCCCATCCGGAAACAGACCTTCGATGCCTGGTGTATCCCCACCGGCTCGGGAAAGGGGGGGCGGTGAAAGAGGGATTTGTCAACGCCGATACTGCGTATGTGGGCTTCATGGATGCCGATGCCTCGACTTCGATTGCACAGATGGTCTCCCTCTTTGAGGAACTGGGGGATGCCGACTGTGTTGTGGGTTCACGCTGGCTCCCGGGGTCTATTGTTCCCGAGCGGCAGGGAATTGCCCGGAGACTGGAGAGCCGGGGGTTCAACCTGCTGATACGGCTGCTCTTTGGTCTCTCCCTGACAGATACACAGTGCGGGGCGAAAGTATTTAAAAAATCAGCCATCGATGCAGTCATAGGGGAAATGGCAGCGACCGGATTTGAATTCGATGTGGAATTATTATGGCGCCTCTCGATGAAGGGGTATACGATAAAAGAGTATCCGATCACCTGGCAGAACAAGGGAGGATCGCGGGTCAGGGGGATGGATTCCTTCCGGATGCTCAAAAGCCTGGTCTCCCTCCGGTTTTCAGGGGGTAAAGAAGATGGATAAGGATTACCGGGAGGAGTCCGTCAGGATGGCCTTCAGGCTCTTTGAAGAGGGAAAATATCTCGAGTCCCTCGAGATCTGCCGTGCTGCCGGTGAGCAGGGTACCGACACCCAGATCCCCATTCTGGCAGCGAGAAACCTGTTCAATCTCGACAGGATGGACGAGGCAGAGGTGCTGGTGCGGGACCTGATCCACGGGATGCCTGATTCGTCTTACCTGCACAGTTTTCTTGGAAAGATACTGGAACGAAGACACGAAGACGCCGCGGTTGCCGAATACATCCGGGCTATCACGCTCGATCCTGGGAACCTGGAGGCCCTCAGGAGCTATGCTGCCTGCCTCATGGCTCAGCGCGACTACCGCCGAGCCGTCCCGATCCTTAAAAAGATTTCACAACTTTCCGGAAAAGAAGAAGACCAACGCCTGTTGATACAGGCACTCATTTCTGCCGGCCAGGCACGGGAGGCACTTGTGGTATACCGGTCTTCCATCCGGCATACCGGTGCTGACATGGACCATGCCGCTGCCCTCATGGGGGCGGGTATTTTTTCGGAAGCCGCCCGCGAGGCACTCGGGGCACACCGGAAGACAGGCTCTGTTGAATGTGCCCGGCTGTACCTGCAGGCTCTTTCACGGGACCATCCCGGATCTGCGGAGCAGGAATACCGCGAATTCTTCTTTGCCCTGAAAGATACGGGAATCGGATACGATTATGCTCAACTCCTCCTCTCTGCAGGAAAGCCTGCTGATGCGCTCCAGGTGGTGAGGGATCTCCTCGATGATGACCGATCAGGTTCCCACCCGCGCATACGGCTCCTTCTCTGCAGGCTGAACGCGATGGCCGGGGAGAGAGAGAAAGCCCTGGGCTGTTTTGAGTACCTGATCAGGGAGACACTATCAGATATCGATGATCCAGGATTCCTGTCTGACCTTCTTGACGGATACCGCGAATATCTCCTGACGTATTACCCAGTCAGGGATGCAGTCGCCCGATTCCTTCTGCAGGTGTCAGGGACCCCCCATGTGGTCTGCCTCATCGAGTCTGCAAAGCTGTATGAAGATATCGGCGATCATGCCGAAGCGCAGTCGTATTATTACCGGGCATACAGGAGCGATTACCTGTCGGGCGGTATTGCATATGCCCGTTACCTTGCCCGGCAGGCTGAACGGAGGGAAGGCGAGAAGGTGCTCCTTTACATTCTGAACAATGTGCGGAAAACCAGGGATCTTGAATCGCTCGCTGGATTCATCCTCGAGGAGGAATGGAGGTTTTTCTCGCAACAGAGGATCCTTGACCGTCTCGTCAGCGTGCTTGAGGGACATATCCCGACCCTGGGTTCGGATGGATTCGAATACCTTTCGGTCGCATACCTTCTCTCTGCGAGTGAGGCGTTGAAAAGCAGGGATTACCAGAGCTGCAAGGAATACTGCCTGAGAGGCCTCGACATCGTCCCATCCGGTTCTTCTCACATAAGACCGGAAGATTTTCTGGAGCTGATCAAAACCTGCAAAGAGCAGACGCTCTCCGACACCCCTGCCCTTGCACCGAGAAGGGCAGATCCCGTAAAAGATGAACGGGATGAGGCACTCCGGAACTTCATTGACTCATGCGATGAACAGGAGAGGGTGATCATCGAGTTCCTCAGAACCCACCGTGAAGCGAGCGAAATGGATCTCCGCCAGCTCCTGAATACCCGGAGGGTGGTTGGAATCATGAACCGTATTATGCAGAAAGGTGCTTTATCCGGGTTTCCCATAATTGTAAAGAAGGGCTCAGGAAAAGGGGGTGAGATATATGCCTACACTGGCTGACCATGGGGACAAGAGAAAGACCGGGAGTGTCAACATTATCAATGCACTCCGGCGCGGAACGGTACCGGCTGGCGGTCTTGAACGTATTGCGGTCGGGATTGATGTTGAGGAGGGGGTTATCGCCTCCCAGCTCGATTATGTGTTAAATGGCGGAGGAGACCTGAAATTTATTCGCGGTGATTACGGGAGTGGCAAGACCTTTCTTGTCGCGAGAGCCCTTGAGATAGCACGGGAGAAGAACTTTGTCACTGCCCATGTGGTGATCTCACCAGCATCCCCCCTCTACAAGTTGAAAGGGATGTACCAACAGATCTGCGCGACCCTCCGGACACGGGAAGAAGAGCATGCCATGAAGGCAGTGATCGACACATGGCTCTTCTCCATTGAGGAACGTCTCCTGAAAGTGAGCGATCACCCGCTTCCGGAAGACAGTCTCGAGATTGCCACACTCAAGGAGATAGAAACCGCTCTTGCCGGGATATCAGAGATGAATTCGTCCCTTGCGGCGGCTCTCCGGACCTACTACCGGGCAAACAATGCCGGTGATTTCCAGACGGCGCAGTCGGCTATCGGCTGGATCTCCGCTGAGCCGAACATCGGCAGGGAATTCAAGGCAAAGGCAGGAATAAGGGGGGATGTTGATGAGACCTTCGCGCTCATTTTCCTCCGTGCAATCGTCAGGATTACTGTCAATGCAGGATACGCTGGTCTTGCGGTTGCAATTGATGAACTTGAGACGACGCAGACGCTCCCGAGGAACCAGCGTGAGAAGGGATATACCACGCTCCGGTTGATCATAGATTCCCTTGATCGTGGCGAGATGCCCTATTGTTACTTCTTCTTCACCGGTACTCCGGCCTTTTTTGAAGGCCCGAGGGGGATCCGCTCAATCCCACCTCTCGCAGACCGGATCGGTGTTACTGATAGTGGTGAATTCAGAAATCCCCGCCAGCCCCAGATCTCGCTCTCCAAGTTTGATGCAAAGAAACTCGAGCAGGTAGCCTATAAGGTCATCACCATTTATTCAGAAGCGTATGGCGAGGTAGATCGGAACAGAGTCTCACACCGGTTCATCAGGGCCATGATCAACAGGCTTACGGGAAAATTCGGGGGGCGGATCGATGTCATCCCCCGGATATTCCTCAAAGAGCTGGTCGATGTCCTGGACAAATGCGAACTGTATGAGGAATATGATCCCTGGAAGAGCTACCAGTTTGATGCACGGCATTTGAAAGGGGAGCTTCGGGAAGAAGAAGAAGCGGTGATGGTCGTCGAGTTCTGAGCGATGATGGAAATGTCCTCCTTACGAGATTTTTCCCGTCTGGAGAGCCAGGAGTGGTTTATCACACCTTTTTTTACCAGCAACGAATTCAGGTTCACTCTTCTCAATCATCTGGATTTTTTCACGGGTCTGAAAAAATTTTTTGAGAATCTGATCTCTCACCGTTGTTCAAAAAGATTCTCGTTCTCTCCTGTTTCAGGCTGTCCGCGTATTCCTAATCAATCTACTGGCACACTATTCCCATGAATTACATCAACGAGCGAAAGCTTGAACCGGGAACGACAAGAGACATTTCCCTGTGCAGGGAAGGCTGAAGCTGGTTCTCCTCTTATTACTCGGGTCTGCATTCCTGATCCAGGGTTGTGCGGCAGATCACCTTACCATCGGGCCACTCCCAGAGCTATCCGAGATCGGAGAACGGATCGAACTAAACGGCACTACTGATGCAAAGGGCACTATCGCGGTATTCCTGCTGGTATCCGGACCAGGTCTTGACAAACGCGGGGTCTGCCTGGAGAACCTGAATCTCCCCGCGGGTCATGGGTACTTCACCTCGGCATACGTGAACCCCGATGGGACGTGGCGATATATCTGGGACACCAACTACCTTGCAGGCAGGCTGATTCCCGGAACCTATACGGTATACGTCGTGAACTTACCTCTCGGCCTTCCTCACTCAGGATCGGTCTCTTGTGCAAAGACCAACATAACGTTCACCCGGATGTCAGATCCGGGACTCGGGATCGATATGATTCCACTCTGCCTGGCAGGAATCTCATGTGCAGGGCTCATTCTGGTTCGCAGAAAAAAGCGATGAATCTCATGCAAATGACAAAAGATCTCAGTATTATGTCCAGGAAAATCAATACAACCTGACAATAGTACCTATTCTCTCTCTTCCGTTTCGATCTCCCACGCGTTCCCGAAAGGAGCGAGGGCAGCACCTGAAGGATACATAATTCTGGTATAACCAGTTGGTAATACAACTGGTTAATCGAAGGTGAAAAATAACAATATTCATTTATTTCCAATCGAATAGTTATCCCGAACGCCTATGACATTGAAGAAACATCTCAGCATTTTCATAATCCTCTCTCTCCTGGTCGTTGGTTTTGCAGTATTTGCAGGATGCACGACCAGCGAACCGGGCGCCGGTACTCCTACCGTGACCCCCACCCCCAGTGAGACGGGTAATGCAACTGCCGTACCGACCACCGTTCCAACAACTCCTGTCGGGCCGAAAACAAAGGTACTCCTTGCAACCACGACGAGCCTCTATGATACCGGGCTCCTTGACTACCTGAAACCAAAGTTTGAGGAGAAGTATAACGCCGAACTCCTGATCACCTCACAGGGGACCGGGAAAGCCATTGAAGTTGCTAAGAAAGGCGACTGCGATATCCTCGCCGTCCACTCACCCGCACAGGAGGTCGCCTACATGGAGGATGGGGCTGGGCTGAACCGCCGCTGCTTTGCCTACAACTACTTCATTATCGTCGGGCCACCCAGCGATCCCGCCGGTATAAAAGGGATGACCCCCGAGCAGGCATTCACCACTATTCTCACCAAAGGGAAGGCAAACACCCCGGGTGTGATGTTCGTTTCGCGTGGTGACAATTCCGGTACTCACTCGGCTGAAAAGGCCGTCTGGGCTTCTGCAAAGTTCAACTATACCAAGGATGTCCAGAAATCGGGCAACTGGTATATCGAGGCTGGCAGAGGGATGGGCGAGACACTTCAGCTCGCGTCCGAGAAAGGGGCCTACACTCTGACCGATGAAGGGACGTACCTGGCCTACCAGGGCGATCTCGAACTGGAACCTCTCGTGAGTGAAGGCGCTATCCTCCTCAACGTGTATTCCGTGATCACGGTCTACAACGACAAAACGACAACAGAGAAGATCGAGATGGCGAACAACTTCGTCAACTTCATGATCTCACCGGAGACGCAGGCCGATATCGACAACTATGGAAAAGAGAAGTACGGGAAGAACCTCTTCTCCGCGATGAACGGCAACTGCAGCCGGTTCAACTGTGTCTGCACAGGGGAAGCAACCGCAATCGAACCGATGACCGTCTTTAATGCCGGAAGCCTCAATGCGCCTTTCGCAAAGATTGAAACGGTATACGAGAGCCAGTTCCCGCTGGTCGACGCCCAGCTCTTCGGTGGAGGGAGCGTCACCATGATAGAGAAGATCACAAAACAGGGCAAGAAGGCCGATGTGCTTGCCTCAGCCGATGCCTACCTCATCCCGACCCTGATGTACCCGACCTACGCTGACTATTATGTCACGTTTGCAAAGAACCACATGGTCGTGGTGTATACCAACCAGAGCAAGTATAACGATGAAATCACTCCTGATAACTGGTACGAGATCCTCAACACCCCGGACGTCAAGTACGTGATCAGCGATCCCAACACTGACCCGGCAGGCTACCGTGCGGTTATGTCGATCCAACTCGCAGAACGGGTGTATGGCGTAGATACGATCTTCTCCAGCCTCCTCGGTGCCCACAGCAAGATGACCAGGACGTTTGCTGACGGAAAGTACACGATCGATGTCACCAAGCCCACCCCCGATGGAAAGCTCGTGATAGGGAAATCCGGTCCTGACGTGGTCACCATCCTGAAGGAAGGCAAGGCTGACTACGCGATCGAATACAGCAGCGTGGCGATCCAGAACGGTCTGCCGTATATCGAACTCCCGGTGGGAATGGATCTCTCTTCCCAGGAATACGCCGATTCGTATGCAACTGTCAAGGTGAAGCGGATCAGCGGAACCACCACGGCAACCGAGACCGGAACCCCGATCATCTACGCGGTTACCGTGCCGAAGAATGCACGGAACCCCGACCTTGGACTTGAATATATCAAGATCCTCGTAAGCCAGACCGGCCAGGATATCCTCACTGCTGACGGGCAGGAGGTCATTGACCCGGCACTCGGCTACGGCAACGTCCCCGCAGCATTAAAAGAGAGCGGTGTGGTGATGGCCTAGATATCTTCTTTTTTCATCCTATTTTATAAGAAAGCAGGTTAGCTATTGTTCATGTGGTATGCCCTGATCTCAGTCATGCTCAGTTAATTCTTCAGAATGAACTGTTGACGAATCAAACAATTACAGGTTTTGAATACTTCAGAGATTCAATTACAGCCCGTAGGGGGAATGCCGGCATACTGATGAGTGGATCCCTGGAATCCGATGCCAGAATGAGTATATCATCCCGGTTTTCCGGACCGATGAGCATCCATAAGTTTTGGGGATTTTCTAAATGACTGCACACCCGCCCTGATGGGTGAAGAGGTGACATACCATCCTTCTTATGTGTACCTAGCCCGATCTTTGATCAAGAGAGGAATTGTTATGGAAGAGGGCATCTTGTTCAGACCAATTGGCATCATTCATACCCCTTTTCAGGAGCCGGCGGGGATGCCTATTCAGCCGACTGGCGGCAAGGAGATTGAAGGAACCGTGGAGATTTTTCCGGAGTTTGCTGACGGGCTTTTGGATATGGATGGTTTTTCGCGGATCATTCTCATCTACCATTTTCACCGTTCAGGGCCATGCAGACTTCACCTGATCCCGTTTCTTGACACCTGCCCGCATGGTGTCTTTGCAACCAGAGCTCCCAATCGGCCTAATCCCCTCGGGATATCGATCGTGTCCCTGATCGCCTGCAAAAATACCTGTCTTCACATCAGCGGAGTGGACATGCTCGATGGCACTCCCCTGCTTGATATCAAGCCCTACCTCCCCGAATGCGATGCCTTCTGCTCTGAACGTACGGGGTGGTTTCCCACAAGGGGATCCTGTTTCAGCACAACCCTGTCTGATGATCGGTTCTCTGGAAAGAAGGAAGATTAAGTGTTTTTAATTAATTTATCTTTTTGATAAAGTAATTTTATATATTTCCTCTTCGTATTCTCTATTGGTCATGCATCCCAGGAACATGTGTGACCCTGTACATCGCTCTGTGATAAACACCAGGAGTCATGCCGGAATCCCATGTCCATGGTCAATATGAATGGGATGCTCCGGCACACTATCACCTGCTTTTTTCTCCGATCTGTTTCATGAGAGAGGGGACACCGTATGCAAGGCACATTCCCACGATGAATGCTACCGTCATCGAGACGAGTAACGACAGAACCGCAGTAGTGAAGGTCACGAGGTATGAGCTGGTCTTTAATCCGTGCCTCGCCAGTTCTATCGCGACAAAGATGAGGAGGGCAGCATAGAAACCAGGGGCGATCAGACCGACCCATGCGGTGCTTGCAAAAAGAAGGGCAGCCCCGATAAGGAAGATTCCGGCATAGATGTTTGCACCACCGGTTCTTGCCCCGAACCGGTACTGGCCGGCCATCCCACCGGCACCGTGGCACATAGGCATCCCCCCGAACGGAATCGATGTGAGATTCATGAGACCAATTGTTTTGGAGAGCTTTTTTGGGCGGATATCAGCTGAAAACAGGTCTTTAGCGAGCAATGACGTTGCGAGAATGGCATTGGTGATGGTAAGGATAGCCTGGGGGAGGACTAGCTCCCGGAGTGACGCAATTATCTCTGATCCAGTAGGAATTGCACCAGGGGAGAGGGAAAGTGTGGTTATCGGAGGGAATCCCTGTGCAAGGATACCGGCCGCAATCGCAACGATGATGACCGCAATTGAGGAGAGATCCGGAACACGAAAGTGGTATGCCACCAGGAATCCTCCAATGATGATCATTGCCCCCAGGAAGAAATGCCCTGGATCAGGAATGAGGTATCCCACTGCTGTTTTGAGGAGGATAAGGGCCAGCCCCAGCTGGATACCCCGGACTACAGGCAGTGGGATATACCGTTCAATTATTTCAAGAACATTGGTGAAACCGATGAGGAGGAAAATGGCCCCGAGGATATACCCGGCAGCAGCGATCTCCCCTCCCGACATCCCGGCTGCGACCGCAATGACGGCAATGGCCTTCATGGGCTCAACGGGGACCGGGTACCGGTAATAATACCCGGTGATGATGAACCAGATGCCCAGAAAAAGGAGGACCGGCCCTATCCCGAGGGCGCCAGTCGCGGCAAGCGCGAGAGAGAGGGGAAGGATGGTCCCGAAATCACCAAGGCTGCCTGCCAGCTCACCGATACCAAACCTGAGTGGGGGTTTGGAATCCTGGGGCATGATATCCTGTCAGTCGGTGTTTTACTCATACTGCGCGGATTACCGTACCGATTCGCTCGCCTGCAATGGCGCGACGGAGATTCCCTGGCTCATGGCCGTTGATGATCTTGACTTCATGCACATGTTTGGCATTCATCATCAGCTCGACCACTCTCGGCTCAAGAACCATGTCCTCCATCTCCATTGCCAGGAGCTCTGCTGCAGTGATATCCGGGATGATCTCGGCTGTGGTATCAGTGAACGGATTTGCTGTGAACAAGCCATCCACATTCTTCACGAGGATGAGGTTCTTTGCGCCAAGTACCTCTGCGGCAAGGAACGCCCCTGTATCGGTGCGGTTTGGGGGAATCGAGCCGATGTGGGCGGGCTGCTCATATAAACCATAGGGAGGCGTCCCATGGATGACCGGGAGGACGCCCAGGTTCATCAGCATGGGGAGTTCGAGAAGGTCCCCGGTATGGATCCGCGTCCCGTGGTATTTCGAGAGCAGGATTGATACCATGATCGCATTCTGCTCACTGATCTTCCCGGCAAGCTCTGCAAGGACACCGGTCGGCAACCCGAGGTCAAGGCCGAGGTCAAGGATATGACGCACTCTCACTCCTCCGCCCGTGACCACAAGGATCTGGTTCTCACGTGAAAGCTCCCCGATCTCGGTCAGAAGCGGCAGGAGCACCTCTTTCCCGTAATCGATGATACCATGGCCTCCGATCTTTACCACGTTCAGATCGGGCATCATCCGGAGCTGGCTCCTGCCCTCGTATGCCTTCAGCAAGCCTTTCCGTACCAGTGACTCTCCCTGGAGCTTGTTAGTGACTTCAAACCGATCCCGCTTCATGCAGACTCCCATAGGTTTATATCAGTAATGGTTAATACAGTATACTGTAAACCAGTTGGTATAACAGATGTTCTGTTTTACCAGCCAGGAGGGTGAAGTACGATGAAGATGAAGATCTATGTCAGGGAGCGGATGAAGGTCCGCGAAGGGGTAAAGCAACCGATGTACCGGATCGTGGCAGTCACTGGGGGAACCGTCCAGATTGAACTGACCCACTTCAGGAAGTTTGAGATCGAGCAGATCGCAAAGGACGTCGGTGCCGAAGTCATTTACTTCGAAGAGATACCCGATGACGAGAAAGAGAGACAGAAACACTGATCAATCAACCTTTTTTTCATATTTCAATTTGTGAAGCAGAAGCAGATCTGCAAGATTCCAAAAAGCATTACCTTGCCCCGATGAAACGATGAGTCTCGGTATTGAATCCTTGCAATAAGAGTCGATACGATGGTCCGATCTCTGTTCACATTCTTTATTCTGTTCCAGGATCGACAACCCCATCCCGGAATAAAGCATTTCCCTGGAAGGAGTCAGCGGTACATTCCTCGACCTTTCCGGTACAAGCCGTAGTATACCATTCCTCAAGAGAACGCGTGAATTCCGGAGACTGGACAATCTGCAGGAGGACTTGTATTCTCTCATCCTCAAGTGACTCCTTCCGGGCTACCAGAACATGGAATTCATGGGTGAGGGGAACAAACGCCAGTCCTGCTTCCTTTGCAAGGACTGCCGAGCTGATTCCTACATCCGCAATACCGGTTTTCACCGCCGATATCACTGCATGCTCCGTTTTTACCGCATTGCTGTTCATTACAATCTGGTCATGACCAATTTTCTTTGCAGCAATCAGCCTGTCAATCAGAATTCTTCCGGTTGAACCTTTGGGAGAATGTACCACCCGAAGATGATCAAGGTCGGCACTCCCTGCACTGGTATGCGAGACGATACCGACCGGCATCTTGCCAAGATGAATAACGACGGCATGAGTATCGTTCCATGCATACCTTGCTCCGATGTCCCCATATAGATCCGGAATAGTAAGGGCAACAAGATGACAGGAATTTTTCCGGAGTGCAAGGAGCGCCCGCGAAGAGAGGTCATCAAAAGTTTGCAACATGACAGAACGGTCCGCAAGGGCATAGGCGAGTTGCCGGATACCAGGATTTTTTGCCCCTATACAAAGAAGGGTGCGGTCAATCTGGTGGGGAAGGGTGGTGCAATGGATATCAACCCATGCACCGGCCTCCCATCCCTCGCTGGCAAGCGGGATATGAAGATAGCCGTTCGCCCGGACCAGGTTCATCTGGAGGCCTGAACCGCGGGGATGGGGAAAGATCCAGGACGTCCCGTTGACTGCTCCAGCCGATACCGGTACATATTCATCGAACCCTAGATCAGAGGGCATATCCCGTGCAAGCCTTCCTCGGATAATCCAGTGGGGAAGGGGGGCAAGCCCCCACGAGACGAGGAACGGCGCAACGATCTCGCGAAGCACGGTCTGGGAGCCCACAGGATATCCGGGTAATCCCACCACCGGTTTTCCCTGGATTTCACCGAGTATTGCTGGTTTTCCCGGCAAAATCGCAACTCCGTGGAAGAGGAGTCTTCCAATATTCCTGATGATCTGAGCCGAATAATCATGCCTTCCCGCCGAGGTCCCTGAGGATATGAGTACAAGATCATTTTCCAGGACCGCCTTTTCCAGTGCCTGTGTAATCTGAACAGGATTATCACGCACGAGCGGATAGGTTGTGCAGAGAGCGCCGAGGCGGGAGAGGAACGAGGCGGCAAAGACGCTGTTCGTCTCGATCACCTGGCCAGGTCCTGGCACCGTTCCGATCGGAACAAGCTCATTGCCAGTGGGGAGAATACCAACACGGACGATTCTTACCGCAACGGTATCATACCCATAGGTTGCGAGGGCACTGATATCAGAGGAACGGATCTGGTGACCCCGGGGGATGATCTGGTCTCCTTTCCGGATATCCTGGCCGGGAGGACGGATATGCTGCCCAGGCCGGGCTGCTTTCCGTACAATACAGGAGGACCCCGCAAGGCAGACATCCTCGATCATGATAACTGCATCGTATTCCGTAGGGATCATATTCCCCGTATCAACCCTGAGAAAGTCGGTGAGTGTGACGGGACGCTGTTCCCCTGCCCCTACGGTGGAGCTGCTCTTGACCGCAATGCCATCCATTTCTGCAATAAAAGAATCCGGGACGGTATACCGGGCAAAGATCGGTTCCGATGCAACCCTGCCTTCCGCTTCGGTGATGGGGATGGTCATGGATCCTCCTGATAGAGGAAAAGCCGTCTTCATCATGGTGAGGGCATCATCAAGGGTCTGGAGGGTAAGGTAACGCTTCTTCATCATCTCCAACCTTCATGGTGGGCTATGGGTTCACAGGCATGGAACATCGTCCCGGATCCGTACTGAAAGGTATTCAATGTTTACTGGTTTGATATGTAAATTATTTATTATTAACCTTCAGGGAGAATTAGTCACTGGCAGATGGGTAATGTACGGAAGCATTATCAGACGGTATAACTATATCCCGGAATTCGAGTGATGTTCCACGGTCTGATTGCCGGTAAACTGGTTTTCCCAGCCCAGCCTTCAGATATGATGAGCCGTCTGTTTACAGACTTGCCCCTGAGGCCCCACCTAAGAGTGTCATTAATCCAGGGATCGGGTCCCAGACTACAGGTGATCTCATCTCCTGCGAGATCACCCCCCAACCATCGGAGATCAGGTATCATCACCTCACCGCACCTGCAGAGGTTGGACAATATTCTCCGTGGAATCCGAGTGCATCCCAGATGAGATCCTCGCGCTAATGTTCCATTGATAGCTATCAATCTTCTCTCCAACAGTCAGGATTCCTTGCAGAGAAGATACTGTCCCTCCCAGGCTGATAGGGATTCTGGTGGATCACAGGGGTATCATCGATGAGATCGATGAACGAGACATCAAGTATCCGATCTGCTCTTATTTCCGCGATTTTTATCATGGTGAACAAGAGGGGATTTGGCCTTGAAGGAGATCGGAGTGAAAATACCTCCTTTACCGGAAGATCCAGTGAGATCTTTCTTGGGACGGCCAGTGGTATGGTACGGTCCGCCCGGTGCATCCATCAGAAAATAACAAGAGGGGAATGTCCATCCATCCCTTCGAGGGGATCGGCATCGGGGGAAGAGTTCAATCTCCCTATCTACACCAAGTGATGGCATCTCTTTGGGCGAGCGGACTGGTGAGTGGCCCACACCCCTACCTGGACCAGGTGCATCTCACCCATCCCTGACACTCCAGACGCTTCTGGATTATTGCCGCTGTGAAGAGCTTAGATCTTTTTGATAATACGCATTCGGGCCACAGCCAATGCAGACCCCCTTATCCAGCAGGTCAGAAGGAACCAACTCTCCACAGACACGGCATTTTCCCGATTGCCACTGCTGCTTGGGAGTCACCTTCACACGGACTTTTTCAGTAGAGAGGATATCACGACCTGCCCTGAATATCTCATCGATCAGGGGTACTGCCTTTGCCCTCTGATTGAACGCAGGGTCGTTGGAAAACCAAGCCTTGATGAGGGGACACTTTTCCAATTTCCCGGGATCGATAAAGATTCTGATACCATCCGTGAAGGGTTCTGTGGAGGGACGGTTCAGGGTCAATGCAAATCTGCCCATAGGAATGATCCGAAGCCGGTGGTTCCCTGAGGTGCAATGGAGGATGACCTGCAGGGGATCTGGGGCACATTTCTGAGTTTCGCAGACTGAATACAATTTTTCTCCGGGAGTTGCACCAAGTTCCTCAACTGCATAGTCGACCATGAAGACTCCGATAAGGAGCCCGGGTGCCGGATAGGTATGGAATTCGATGCAACGCTTGAAATAGTCCTGTAAACGCGGTGAGATGGCGTGAGCGTCCATCAGGGATTGTATCTCGCTCCCAATTTCTGACATGATAACTTTATTATCTTATTATTATTGTCATATCAATCATATGATATGAACAAATTTGCGCGTTTTCCAATGTAATACCACATACCGCAGCAGGGTTAATAAATAATATTTAATTAAGTTGGCAAATTGTTAATTATAATTGTTTATATTTTAAATACCTTCAAGCCCTGCTTATTCTATTGTACAACAATTTATCGAGGACCCCAGGAATCAAGATTTCCGGAACGATTTCTATGACTAATGCCAAACCAGAAACCCTGAAATACGTGCCCACAACATGCCCCTACTGTGGAGTAGGGTGCGGGCTGAACCTCATCGTCAAAGATGGGAAAGCAGTTGGTGTAGCCCCCTGGCAGCGAAGTCCGATCAACGAGGGCAAGCTCTGCCCAAAAGGTATGACCTGCTGGGAGTTCATCCACAGCCCCGACCGGTTGACCAAACCGTTGATCAAGAAGAACGGGAAGTTCGAAGAGGCGAGCTGGGACGAAGCCCTTGACTTGGTAGCTACGAAATTCAAGGAGATATCGGATAAAAACGGTCCGAAATCCATCGGATTCCAGGTTTCCTGCAGGACACCGAATGAAGAGTGCTACATCATGCAGAAACTTGCCCGGGTGGGATTCAAAACCAACAATGTCGACAACTGCGCCCGAATCTGCCACGGCCCTTCAGTCGCAGGACTCTCGCTTTCGTTTGGATCCGGAGCGGCGACAAATCCGTTCGAGGATGTCCTCAATTCCGATTTCATACTTGTATGGGGTTCGAATGCGGTGGAAGCACACCCGCTTGCAGGCCGGCGGATTGCACAGGCGAAGCTGAAGGGTATCCCCATCATGGTTGTCGATCCCAGGTACAGCCCGACCGCACGGCTCGCGGATACATGGATCCGGTTCAATCCCTCGACCCATATCGCCCTTATCAACTCAATGATGTACTGGATCATCAAGGAGAACCTCCACGACAAGGAATTTATCGAGAAGCGGACGAAGGGATTCGAGGACCTGAAAAAGACCGTCGAGAACTACGCGGATGTTGAGAAGATCACCGGGGTTCCTGTTGAGACGGTGAAGGACATGGCACGGAAGTACGCCGCTGCAAAGAATGGTGTCATTATCTACTGCCTTGGCATCACCGAACTCACCACCGGGACCGACAACGTCCGGTCGCTCGGGAACCTCTCGATGCTCTGCGGGAATATCGGGCGCCCTGGTGTCGGTGTCAATCCCCTCCGTGGCCAGAACAACGTGCAGGGTGCCTGCGACATGGGTGCCTATCCGAATGTCTATTCAGGCTACCAGAAGTGCGAGCTCCCGGAGATGCGGAAGAAGATGGAGGAGGCCTGGGGCATGCCGGCCGGATCGCTGCCGGAGTGGTACGGGTCGACCCTGACTGAGCAGATCTCCCAGTGTGGCGATCCCATCAAGGCAATGTATATCTTCGCCCTGAATCCGGCAGTCTCCTACCCGGACTCGAACCACGTGAAACGATCTCTCGATAAGCTCGACTTCCTGGTCGTACAGGATATCTTCTTCACCGAGACCTGCGAGTATGCGGACGTAGTCCTTCCCGGAGCATCCTTTGCGGAGAAGGATGGGACGTTCACCAGCGGAGAACGGCGGATCAACCGTGTCAGGAAGGCTGTCAATCCCCCTGGCGAGGCAAAGGAGGACTGGGAGATTTTTGTACTGCTAGCAAAGAAACTTGGGCTGAAAGGATTCGACTTCAAGTCACCCCAGCAAATCTGGGATGACATGCGGTCGGTCACTCCGTCCATGTTCGGTGCTACCAATGCACGGATCGACATCCCAGGATCTGTCCACTGGCCTTGCCCGACTGTTGAACACCCCGGGACACCTATCCTGCACAAGGAGAAATTTGCTTCACCTGACGGCCTTGGCACCTTCTTTGGTATCGAGTATCGCCCACCCGCTGAGGTAGCAGATGCGGAATACCCGTTTACCCTGATGACCGGACGGTTGATCTTCCATTACCACACGAGGACCCAGACCGACCGTGCAAAGGTGCTCCATTACGAGGTGCCAGAGAACTTCGTCCAGATCAATACCGATGATGCGAAGAGACTCGGGATCAAAGAGGGTGACCATATCAAGGTACGCAGCCGCAGGGGAGAGACCACGCCACTTGCCCGGGTTACGGATGAAGTAGCCCCTGGTGTGCTCTACATGGCCATGCACTTCCCGAATGGTGCAAACAACCTCACCAACACGGCCCTTGATCCGATGTCCAAGATGCCCGAGCTGAAGCACTGTGCCGTTGCTGTTGAGAAGATCGCGGAGGCGAAGTGAGCATGTCAAAGAAAGGTGACATGTATTATGCATGGACCACCGATGCTGACCTCGCAAAGAAGGCGGAGTGCGGGGGAGCGGTGAGCGGCCTTCTGAAGTATGCGCTCGAGAAGAAGATTGTCGATGGAGTTTTTGCCGTCACGAGGGGGCAGGATCTCTACGATGCGGTCCCGGTGATCATCACCGATCCGAAAGATATTGATAAAACCGCAGGGTCGCTCCATTGTGGAACACTCCTTCTGTCCAAGCTTGTCAAGAAATACTTAGACGGCGCTGGCACCCAGAAGATCGCAATGACGGTCAAGGGATGTGACATGATGGGGCTCTACGAGCTGGCGAAGCGCCAGCAGGTTAACCTTGACAATATCATCATGATCGGGGTGAACTGCGGGGGCACGGTCTCCCCGGTCACAGCCCGGAAGATGATCGCCGAAAAGTTCGGAGTGGACCCAGACACGGTCCACAAGGAAGAGATCGACAAGGGCCAGTTCATCATCGAGTACGAGGGAGGCCACAAGGGCATCTCCATCGATGAACTCGAAGAGCAGGGTTATGGGCGGAGGAGCAACTGCCGCCGGTGCAAGTTGAAGGTGACTCGCCAGGCAGACCTTGCCTGTGGAAACTGGGGTGTCATCGGGGACAAGGCCGGGAAAGCAACGTTTGTCGAGGTCTGCAGTACCAAGGGAGCCGACCTCCTGGACAGGGCGGTCAAGGACGGCAGGATCAAGACCGAGGCTCCAAATCCGAAGGGTCTTGAGATTCGGGCCAAAGTCGAGAACGCGATGTACAAACTCAGTGACAAGTGGCGGAAGAAGGACTTTGAAGGCCTGGGGGAGGGAAGAGAACGTCTCAAGAAGATCGTGAAGGAGACCTCGCGGTGCATCAAGTGTTATGCCTGCATTGAGAACTGCCCGATCTGCTACTGCGTTGAATGCAGCACGAAGAAACCATATCTTGTAAAACCTGGGGAAGTCCCGCCGAATTTCATGTTCCACCTCATCCGGTTCGCACACATCGCCGACTCATGCATAAACTGCGGCCAGTGCCAGGAACTCTGTGCGATGGATATTCCGAATGCATTGTTCATGCATGCCCAGCAGGTCGAGCTCGAGAAGATGTTCGGGCATGTCCCGGGTGTTGATATGTCGCTGCCTCTCCTTGCGCTTGTCGAAGAGCGTGAAGAGCGTGACCGGCTTGCAGCGACCGGAAGTGACCAGATCTTTGATATATTCAAATAATGGCATTCCACTCAATTCTTTTTTTTGAGAATACCCCCATTCATCATCTAAAATCACGTTAATCTTACGATTCAAGAAGATAATTGAAAAATCTGCGAAATTGTAATAATAAAGTGTTGCTTATGCTCCCGATCAGGCTCCTCCATTTTCACGAGAGGACTTCATAATAAGACTGTGAACCGCACCCCTTGCAGTGATCCCCTTCCAGGGCAATATCAGGGACCATCTCTCCGCAGTCGTTGCACTTGACTGACTTCCACGAACTCTTTGGGGGCACCCTGACGATAACCCGTTGGTATGAGAGGATATCACGGCCGGCTTTCAGGATTTCATCGATTAGCGGGTAGATCATTGTCCCACTGTCAAACCCGGGACTATGGGTATACCATGCGTTGATAATCCGGAATTTTTTCAACTTTTCGGCATTCACATAGACACGCACCCCTTCGATCGCATATTTTTCAGAAGGCCGGTTCATCGTAAGGGCAAATTTTCCAATCGGGACCACCTGGAGGCGGTGATTTCCAAAGGTACAGCCCGCCATAACCTGTATGGGATCGGGAATACACTTATAAGTCTCAGCAACAGCGTAAAGTTTCTCGCCGTGGCGGGCGCCAAGGAGCTCAAGTGCGTAGTCCACCATGAAGACACCGATAAAGAGGCCGGGTGCCGTCACCGTGTGAAAACTGCTGCACCGGGTAAACTGTTCTTGAAGCGCAGGACTGATTCCATAGGCGTCCATGCTCTCCCGCATTTCGGTGGACGCGCGGGAGTGGCTCGGAAACTGCATGAAAAGCGAATGATGCCGGCTTTTATAAGGATTGTGCAGGTTCCCTTTCTTTGTTGTTCCATAACAGGTTAATCAATGAATATTTACAAATAAACTAAATTTATTAATATTTAAATAACATGAAGTTTGAGTCATTAACTATAAACACTAGTTAATCAGAAGTCCGGATTTTCCGCCGGATGTCTCCGTTACAGGGGGATGAATATGAGTAATGAAGCATTGAAGTATGTACCAACCACCTGCCCGTATTGTGGGGTCGGCTGTGGACTCAACCTTGTTGTCAGCGATGGAAAGCTGGTAGGAGTAGAGCCCTATAAGCGGTCTCCGATCAATGAAGGCAAGCTCTGTCCCAAGGGAATGACCTGCTGGGAACATGTCCAGAGCCCCGACCGGCTCACGACACCGAAGATCAAGAAGAACGGAAAGTTCGTGGATGCTTCCTGGGATGAAGCCCTTGACCTGATCGTCAAGAAGTTCACGGAGGTCTATAAAAAGCACGGCCCCAAGGCGCTTGGTTTCCAGACGTCCTGCCGTACCGTCAACGAGGACTGCTACGCTTTACAGAAGTTTGCACGGTGTGCATTCCTGACCAACAACGTTGACAACTGCGCCCGTATCTGCCACGGACCATCCGTCGCAGGGCTCTCGCTCTCCTTTGGCTCCGGTGCAGCCACAAATCCGTTCGAAGACGTCCTGAATTCTGACCTGATTGTGATGTGGGGCTCCAATGCAGTAGAGGCCCACCCGCTTGCCGGCCGCCGCGTCATGCAGGCCAAGAAGAAGGGTATCCCAATTGTCGTGGTCGACCCGCGCTACAGTGCAACGGCACGCCTTGCCGACCAGTGGATCCGGTTCAACCCGTCAACCCACATCGCGCTCGCCAACAACATGATGTACTACATCATCAAGGAAGGCCTCGAGGACAAGGAGTTCATCGCGGAGCGGACGAAAGGCTTCGATGACCTCAAAGCAATGGTCCAGAAGTATGCCGATGCCACGAATATCCACGGGGTCCCGCAAGAGACGGTCAAGGAGTTTGCCCGCAAGTATGCCAACGCCAAGAACGCAGTCATCATCTACTGCCTCGGCATCACCGAACTCACCACCGGGACCGACAATGTCCGTTCCATGGGTAACCTCTCGCTGCTCACCGGCAACATCGGCCGCCCGGGGGTAGGGGTCAACCCGCTTCGTGGCCAGAACAACGTGCAGGGTGCCTGCGATATGGGCGCCTATCCGAACGTCTTCGCCGGATACCAGGCTGTTGCAGTCCCTGAGAACCGTGCCAAACATGAGAAGGCCTGGCACCTGAAGGAGGGTTCACTCCCTGACTGGTACGGTTCGACCCTGACCGAGCAGATCAACGATGCCGGCTCCGTTGTCAAGGCAATGTATTTCATGGGCCTGAACCCGACGGTCTCCTACCCTGACTCGAACCATGTCAAGAGGCAGCTTGAGAAACTCGACTTCTGCGTCATGCAGGACATCTTCTGGAACGAGAGCTGCGATTATGCTGATGTTGTCCTGCCCGGCACCTGCTTTGCCGAGAAGGACGGGACGTTCACCAGCGGCGAGCGGCGGGGCAACCGTGTCAGGAAGGCTGTTGACGGACCCGGGCAGTCGAAATACGACTGGGAAATCATCTCCTTGCTCGCGAAAAAGATGGGCCTCAAAGGCTTTGACTGGAAGAGTGCCAAGGACGTCTGGGACGACATGCGTGCAACCACCCCGGGCCAGTTCGGGGTAACGTACGAGAAGATGGAAAAGCCCGAGTCAGTTCACTGGCCCTGCCCAACCATCGAACACCCCGGGACCCCGATCCTTCACATCGGAAAGTTCTCGGCAGCAGATGGGAAAGGTACCATGTTCGGCCTCGAGTACCGGCCACCTGCGGAAGTAGCGGATTCACAATACCCGTTCTCGCTGATGACAGGGCGTGTGATCTTCCACTACCACACGAGGACCCAGACCGACCGTGCCAAACAACTGCATTATGAAGTGCCCGAGTCCTACATCCAGATCAACACGCAGGATGCGAAGGAACTGGGAATCAAGGAAGGGGACAAGGTCAAGGTGACGAGTCGCCGTGGTGAGACCATCACCAAGGCAAGGGTCTCAGAAGACGTTGCACCGAAAGTATTGTACATGGCGATGCACTTCAACCAGGGTGTGAACAACCTGACCAATACCGCCCTTGACCCTCTCTCAAAGATGCCTGAACTCAAGCACTGTGCCGTCAAGGTTGAGAAGGTGGCGTAAATGTCAAAGAAAGGCGATATGCTGTATGCATGGACCAATGATTCTGCCCTCGCCAAGAAGGCAGAATGCGGTGGTGCGGTCACCGAGCTCCTCAAGTATGCACTCGAGAGCAAGACAGTGGATGCCGTTCTTGCCGTCAAACGCGGTGTTGACCTGTACGATGCCGTACCGACTATCGTTACGAATCCCAAGGACCTTGATGCATGCGCCGGGTCTCTCCACTGCGGAACCCTTCTCCTCTCCAAGCTGGTAATGGAGTACGTACCCAAGATGGCAGGCAAGAAGCTGGGAATGGTAGTCAAGGGATGCGACCTCATGGGACTCCTTGAGCTGTCAAAACGCAAGCTGGTTAACCTCGACAATATCCTCATGATCGGGGTCAACTGCGGGGGATCGGTCAGCCCGGTCACTGCCCGGAAGATGATCAAGGAAAAGTTCGGCGTTGATCCGAACACGGTCACCAAGGAAGAGATCGACAAAGGCCAGTTCATCATCGAGTACGAGGGAGGCCACAAGGGCATCTCCATGGATGAACTGGAAGAAGCCGGGTACGGGAGGAGAAGCAACTGTCGCCGGTGCAAACTGAAGGTCCCACGACAGGCAGACATTGCCTGCGGGAACTGGGGAGTCATCGGAGACAAGGCAGGAAAGGCGACCTTTGTCGAGGTATGCTCAGACAAGGGTGCTAAACTTCTCGATGCGGCCATCAAAGCCAACAAACTCACCACCGAACCGGCAAACCCCAAGGGGATCGAGATCCGGACCAAGGTAGAGAATTCGATGTACAAGCTTGGTGACAAGTGGCGCAAGCATGACTTTGATGCACTCGCGCCCACCCTCTGGGAGACCATTGCCAAGGAGACGGGACGCTGCATGAAGTGTTACGCGTGCATCGACCACTGCCCGGTCTGCGTCACTATTGCAGACAAGTGGAAACAGCCTGACCAGATGGTCCGCGCTGGTTTCATCCCGGCCGACCCGATGTTCCACCTGCGCCGCTTTGCCCATATCTCTGACTCCTGCATCAACTGCGGCCAGTGCGAAGAGGGCTGCCCGTCAGAGATACCGCTGGCGCTCTTCTCGCATGCAATTCGCACTGAGGCAGACAAGTTCTTTGAGCCGAAGCTTGGGAAGCCAGCCTATACCAATTAATTTTTTTTGTTGGGATTGACGCACGAATCATATGAGGAGATGAAAAAACCATGAAATCAGAAGATGCAAAGAAGATCATCAAGGATGCAATCGACAAGGAAATCGAAGCTTACACCTTTTATCATGGCATTGCCGGCAAGGTGAAAGACAAGGTATTGAAGGACCTGTTCACCGAACTTGCCGGGGAAGAGAAGAAACACAGGGAGTTTTTGCAGGGGGTGCTCGACAAGGATGTCGCAAAGATGAAATTTGATCCATCCCACGACTACAAGGTGGGAGACAACCTGCCGACCCCTGACCTGAAAGTCGACATGAAACCACTGGAAGGTCTTGTTGTGGCAATCAAGAAAGAGCTGCAGGCGATGCAGATGTACACCCAGCTCGCAAAGCTTTCCAAGGACACCGAGACACAGCTCCTCTTCTCCCAACTCGCAAACATGGAGCGGAGCCACAAGGCACGGCTCGAGGATATCTACACCAATATGGCGTTTCCCGAAAACGTCTGGGTGTAACCCTACCCTCTACAATTTTTTTTCGACTGATTCAGGAAAGGGAAATTTTCTTACCCCCTCGAATATCGGAATACTGGCCCCACTCATTCTGAAACCGGTCTCACTGGTCCCTTATCAAAACAGCAGGCTTCTCTCTTCATTTCTCTGAAATCATTCTATGCCATTTAAAGGTTTGATGAGACGCCCGTGTGTTAAACAACCTGGAGTTTTGATTCGTTTTTTCCCCACTCATCCAGAACCTTTGGGATAACGCCTCACGTAGCACCTCAAGCGGCGGTTCCCTTTCATACCATCACCCCCCGGACGCAGCGCCGGAAAGATGCCAGATTTCTCCATCTTTCTCCTGCCTGCCGGTGCTCACGGGGAAAGGTCCCTCTGATTGAGGAGTACTTTTGTAGCGACCCCGTTTATACGGCATCGATCCATCAGTCTGTTCGAACCGGGTGATGGTAGTACACAGTCCCAATTTCACTGCATCGGGCAGGTGCACCTGCCCACGCATGGCGATCACCGCCCACAGGGCGGTCCCGGCGTCAGAGCAGTGGCCCCGGTAGGACTGCCCCAAATCAAGGTGGCGCAGATCTCTGACGATTCATGTCGTCCCTGTCATTTGAGCACTGGTATCATTGTTAAGGAGGAGAGAATTGGAACCTTCCCGAGAACGAATCATGCCTACAAGTGGCATGAATCCTTCCGGCACCCACAAAAAAATTGGTGAAGGAAATGACTTCCATTTCCCCTGATCTCTTCAAGATCTCCATTCTGGATAATCCGGCCTCTTTCCATGACCCCCACCTGGTCACCGAGTGATGCAGCATCCCTGAACGAATGAGTCACGACAATACAGGGAATATTGGATGTTTTGACATACGTATGGAGGTAAGACCGCATACGCTCCTGGGCGACTGCATCAAGGGCACTGACTGGCTCGTCAAGGAGGAGCAGCGTTGGGGAGATGACAAGTGCGCGTGCAAGGGCTGTTCTTTGCCGCTCTCCCCCGGAGAGCTGGTCCCCCCGGACTCCTGAAAGGTTTTCGAGAGAGACTCTGGCGAGGATCTCCCCAACCCGTTCACGGATCTCGGGCTCTGGTACCTTTCTTCTCCGCAGGCCAAATGCAATGTTCTCAAAGACGGTCAGGTGAGGGAAGACGGCATGGTTCTGGAAGACCAGCCCGATCTCCCTGTATTCGGGTGGTACATGGATCCCATTCATGCTGTCATAGAGCACCTGCTCTCCGATCTTTACATGCCCTGAACCAGGTGGAAGGAGTCCGGCGATAAGATGGAGCAGGCTCGATTTCCCGGACCCGTTCTCTCCAATCAGTACCATGATCTCGCCCTGCCTTACGGTAAACTCTGCCTCAAGGAGATACTCCCGCAGGTCCCTCCGGACCGCCACCTCTAACGTTCTGTATACCCCCTGAGCTTGAATTTTACGAGTGCAATGATGAGAAATGAGATGATGATGAGAATAACCGAGAGCGTGATAGCGGCAGTCAGATCTCCCTGCATGGCCGTATAGATGGCGAGGGGCATCGTCTGGGTCCGGCCCTGGAAATTCCCGGCAAACATGATGGTCGCACCAAATTCCCCAAGTGCCCGTGCAAAGGACATGATAGCCCCCCCGATCAGGCCTGCTTTCACAAGTGGCAGGATGACGGTGAAAAAGGTTGGGACAGCGGGGGATCCGAGACTCTTGGCCGCATGTTCGTACATCGGATCAAGCTGCTCGAAACTCGCACGAGCCTGCCTGATGTAGAACGGTATGGAAACAAATATCTGGGCAATGATTACCGCAAGAGTGGTGAAGGCGATGCTGATACCATAATCATAGAAGATACTCCCGATCAGGCCCATCCTGCCAAATGCCAGGAGAAGGGCGAGACCCGCTACGGTCGGAGGAAGCACCAGCGGGAGGTCGATCAAGGTATCCACAATCTCACGCCCGGGATATTGGTGGCGGGCATTGATCCATGCCACCGGAGTGCCAACAAGGATGATCACAAGCGTGGAAATACTGGCAGTAACAAGGCTGAGTATAAGAGCATTCCAAACTACCAGGTCGGAGAGCGAAGCCAGGAATTGTTCGAAGGTGATCCGGAAAAAGAGGCCAAGGATCGGAGTGATGATAAAAACAACGAGCAGGGTGATCAGTACCCCTGCCCCGATGGTGAGAAAAAGGGAGTTCTTCCCCTGGAAATATCTTCTTCCCATCATCCGATCCCAGTGCTCAGGGGAGCGCGAATCCGTACTTCGCCAGGATCGCCCTGCCCTGTTCGCCTTTCAGGTAGGCAAGGAACCCGGCTGCCTCATCCTTGTGTGCCGATGACCCCGCAATCCCTGCCGGGTACTCAGCGATAACATTGTACTGATCGGGGATGGTAATAACCAGGAACCTGTCACGGTTTTCCGGAGTAATGTCCGATTCATACACGATACCCGCATCTGCTTCACCGATCTGGACTTTGGTGACAACCCCGGTCACCGTTGTCTCTTCGGATATGACATTGGCAAGGACCGATGCAGTATAGGAGGGGCCATACGTGGAGTCGTTCCCCATCTTTTTCAGGATCTGCCGGGCGTAGTCCCCAACCGGGACATCTTTTGTACCGATGACAAGTCTTGTGCCAGGGCGTGCGAGATCAGCAAGGGTCGTCATATTCCCGGGGTTGGATGCCGGGGTGATGACTGCCAGCTTGTTTTTTGCAAACAATCCGATGCTGCTGTTCTCCATGAGACCCTGATCACGGAGTGCATACAGGTGTTTCGTATTGGCTGAGAGGAACACATCAGCATAGGCGCCCTGTTCAATCTGTGTTCTCAATGCTTGCGAACCATCAAAATTGAGGACAACGTGGATACCTGGATGACTGGTCTCATAGGTCTCTGCCATGTCGGTCAATGCACCGGTGAGAGAGGCGGCAGCAAAGACGGTAAGTTCGGTTTTTCCTGGTTCCGCCTGGTTTCCGGTACAGCCCGTAAGGAGGATTGCCGCAAGGAAAACTGCGGTTACGGGAATGATCCATGAAAACTTCATACAACTAATAAGCGAATGAAGTATATTTAGTTGACTATTTCAATTAATTAATTAGAAATATTTATCACAATCGAAGCTTACTGGTACTATGCATCATAATTGGTGCAGCGAAGTCCAGCTTTAGAGCCGATCGAATTGTTTTCCGGTAGCCGGCAGCTCACCTGTTGCACTTCATGTCCATGGTCAATCACGTGATCTGCCGGCTCCACCCTCTGACCAGAACCACATAAACCGTATCAACAATGGCGTCCCACATGAGTTCCCCACATGCAGATTCTGCCTGCCCATACCCAGGCTGGGAAAGGCGTTTATATAGGCTCCCCCGCCCGGTCAGTATGAGTGACATACAGGCATTTGTAGGGGACGAGGACTCATACATCCGGGATACCATATCAGGTCCGTTACATATCATCCATAAATACGGCCTTCTGGAGATTCACGCTCTTGTCGGGAGGAAGCGTATTGAGGTCTGGTACAATCCGGACAAGGGTTCGTATCCTTCTGAATACCTTGATGCGCTCCTTTCCACGCGATTTTAGAGAGCGTGATCGGATAAAAGATATTAATCGATTCCCACCATCACTTCGGAAGCTTTCATCACGGCGTATACGTTCGATCCTTCCTTCAACCTCATCGTTTCCGCAGAGTAGGTGGTGATGGTCGAGACAATCTCCTGTCCTCCTCCAATGGCGATCACCACTTCTGTACTCACCGGGCCTTTCTTGATCATCTTCACCGTTCCCGGGATCTGGTTTCGTGCACTGATCTTCAAGAAATTCACCGGATTTAATTGATTACCGCCACCATATAGCATTATGTATTAAACATGTCCGGAATGTCCCTTGTCATTTTCTCATGACATAAGCTGCCTATAACCAGGGCGCAGAATGCAATGTCAGTAAATTCTTAAAAAGGGTGCACCATGATGCCAAATCCGGATCAGGCCCGTTCCAGAACCTTAAGGATGGCTGCCCGGAGCATCGCTTTGGGTATCGCTTTGAAGACATTCTCCCGTCCTGGTGCAGCCCTCTGGACGTGGCAAAGCTCCCCATTCAGGTCCTGGCAACCGTTGCAGTCAGGGAACGTGACTTCTGCTCCTACGATTTTCTCGACAGGAATTCCATCGATGAGCACGACATTTGATTCCTCAAATTGTTCCGGAGGAAGGATGGTATTTTCGAGCTCCAGTTCCACATCGTCGAGCAGGTGCTCCTGGCCAAGCGTGGTGATCACCTCCCAGAGGTTGATCCCGGTATCGGAGCAGTGGCCGCAGAAGGACTGCCCCAGGTCAAGGTGGCGCCATTCTATATGGAGTCTCGTTGTTTCATTCATCTGATCTACCCTCCTACAGAAGTATCCTTTCAGGGTGCGTGTAGATGCTCATCCGTGGTGGCCGTGCGAATCCCACCAATGTCATGTTCATCCGTTCTGCCAAAGAGATTCCTGAGGAGAACGGGGCATTGTTGCTGACGACAATTGGAATGCCTGCCCGGTATGCTTTTGCAACCATGTCGCCGGGAAGCCGTCCAGTACAGACCATAAAGGAATGACCAGGATCTATCCCTGACAACAGTGCTTTTCCGACTGCCTTATCGACCGAGGTATGCCGCCCGATGTCTTCAGCGGCAGAGAGGATGTGCCCCCGGTTATCAACAAGGATTGTACAATGCGTCCCTCCGGTTGACCGCCATACCGTTGCAGTCTCGTGGACCTGCCTTGTACCTTCAAAGAGAATCTTTTTGTCAACAGTAAAGCCGTCCCCGAGAGCGGGGCTCGAAAGTTCCTGCCGGCGACCGATGCCAACTCCGGCACTCCGGATCTCGAGAGAAGGCAAACTTCCTTCCAATGTGCACTCCTCTGCGGTAACCGAGATGAGCGTGGGCCTGACGTCGATCGCAGAGATGCAGCCAGGATCGCTCACAAGGCCTTCACAAATGAGAAAACCGACTGCAAAACTTTCCAAATCGACCGGGGTAATCTTCAGAGTAGTAACCGGAATCCCGTTGAGGGTGATAGTGATGGTATCTTCAATACAGACCTGGACCGTTGTCTGTTCAACAATATCCTCCCTGACTGAAAGAATTTCATGGTCACGGGTCATGGCTTCATTCTGATTCATCGCAGTGTTTCCTCGCAGTTTCATCCACCTGTCACCTTATGTAGTGCCATACCAGATACCAGCCGATTACAGGATTCAATACCCAGTCACAGTCCAATCCGATCCAGGATCTCAGAATACCAATCCGCCCCCCTTCGGGATTGGGAGACGACCAGCAACCAGGAATCTATGATCCGAACAATAAGAGTGGGGAGGAACAATAATTAATTTCACTTATTTTGTTTGCTCTGGTAATGTATGTACTTTGATTCATGATACCAGGAATGCCGAAGAGATCTGGAAAAATGTTGACACGGGTTGATGAAGGGCGTGAGTCACCCTATCCTTTTTGTTCCTGAGTGACGATGTGTATACTACAGGTATCCGATGGCAACACTCTCAATTGATATTATCTATGATGCCGTGCTCCGCATCCAGCTCTTTG
>JAAYWH010000072.1 GCA_012516785.1 Methanomicrobiales archaeon | reverse complement strand
GTGCCTTTCCACAGGCTTTCCTCTTTTGCATAACTTTCGCTGATATTCTTTCCCATGGACTTTGTCACTTTATACACCTTTTTGATACTCTTCCCTACGGGACCGGTCACATTCGCCAAGGTGTCAATTGCGATATCTGAAATTAGCTCCCCTGTTTCTGTCACGTATGTAATACCGTTCCAGATATTACCTCGTGTAATATGGATGCTTGCATCTTTGGCGTCTGCCCTCTGAATCTTATCGAGGACCTCTTTGTAGTCTTTCTCCCATTTTTTCGTAGCCTCGCTTTTCGGGGGCTTTGGGGGGGGTTCAAATGATCTCTTTGCAGCCTCGGCAGCTTTATCAACGATATGCGCATGCTCGTCACGACTCCAGTCCTTATCCTTCTGGTAATCTTCCCGGGCCTTATCGATACGCCCGGGGTCGACCTCGGTACCATGGTCTGTCATCCACTTGCCGGTCGTGCCGTCGTAGGTGATGGGCATCTCCCGGCCCCGGGAGTCCCTGACAACCTGAGTGTCCCCATGTTTCGGTCCGGAAGGTTTAGCGGGCGGTTTGGGTGCCGGTTTATACGTTGTTCGCGGACTGGATGGCCTGGGAGGAGTCGGGGGCGGCTGGGGAGGCGTTGCTGGTGTGGGAGATGGGATACTGCGTCCCTGGTCGTAATCCCGGTACGGATTTGCTGCAGTCCCGTCGCCATAAATGGGACCCGAACCGGTTGGGGATGGCATATAGGGAGGGTTTTTTGCATCCGGGTATTCCCGGAACGGGTCGTCTTTTGTCCCCTTTCCCCAGTAGGGCTGCCCGTTTTCATAGTGGCCCGTTGGAGGGGTCTGCGAGCCGCTCTTTGGGGAAGTAGCCTGGGCGCCGCCCCCACTACCTCCGAGATGCGACACAACAAAATACCCTCCGCCGATAAGGATGGCTCCCCCGATAAGGACGCCAGCGATCGTGCCGATGCTGATGCTCCCTCCGGTGTTACCCCCGTCTTTCGATCCCCCTCTGCTGCTTCCCGAGGAGGATCCACTGCTACTTCCCGAGGAGGATCCACTGCTGCCGATATCGGTCTTTCCCGAACCTCCGCTCCTTAAGAAGGAACCAGATACCCCGATACTATCTGGACGAGGAATGAACCCTGGTGGGTAATCCGGTACCAGGCTAATAGAAAAACCCGCGTCTGTCAAGGCAGAATCGGGGATCTGCACGCTGTAAGAGAAAGGGGCTTTCCCGGGAGAGCCGGGCTCAATACGGATCGTTTTTTGCAGACTTTGACCCCCATCACCTGTACCGCCAGATGTGCGTGACATACTGATATAAACGTCCGCGGGAAATTTCCCTGTCACGGTCTCGCCCCAGTAGGTATAATGGTCATCCATGTAGGCCGTACCTGATACGGTCAGTGTTCTGGCACCGGGAGTCAGAGTACCCAAATAAGCGCTATGATCGGGATCATATGACTCAATCTCCGCACCATCAACCCTGTACTCGAGAACCATCCCATTCGTAACCCCAGAGGTTGGCATTCGGCCGCTGAACCCTGCCATAACTGTTGTAACTACCAGTGAGAGAAAGATAATGAAGAATAAGCAAAAATGGAGCTGTCTCCTTAACTTCATATAATATGCACTTTTTTGGTACTTTATAAACCAACCTATATACGAATTGATGTATTTATTTTCCCATTTCTTGTCCGTTTTAAAAGGCGCTGGTAACTACTTTTTTGGGGATTTCCTACAACCAGAAAACGGGGATATTCCTGGAAGCGAATAAAAAAAATCCACGGGGATTCAACGGCAATCTTAATGAGAGACGGCCTTCGAAGAGATAATGCGAAAGAACAGTTCGGGAGATAGGTCGAAAAAATACCTGATCCAGAGTATCGGGATCGTGGTCATAGGGATCCTGCTCTTTGTTGCCGGTGACTCCATTTGCACGCTTACTCTATCGCCCTGACTGATCCCTTTCTTGAGAGGACACGACCCTCAAGGAAACGCTCAGAAAATAATAAAGGGAGAACAACCTATTGGACTACTATACCGGAGATACGTGATTCCCATGGTAAAACTGAATGACGAGATGAAAGAGACCTTTACAAAGGTCAAGCTCTTCCCGGTCGCCACCGCTTCAAAGAGCGGGGTCCCGAACGTCGCCCCGATAGCGTTTGTGATGGTGGAATCGGATGATACGATCTGGCTTGCCGACAACTACATGAACAAAACCCTGGCAAACGTGAAGGAGAACCCGCATATCGCCCTCTATGTCTGGGAGCCGGAGAGCAGGAAATGCTTCCAGGTCAAGGGGAAGGTGCAGGTCAAGACGAGCGGCCCCGATTACGAGACGATGAAGGAGAAGGTAAAGGCAAAGAAGCAGGAATACCCGGCAAAATCCCTGCTCGTCATGAAGGTCACCGACGTCTTCACCTGCCTCCCGGGCGCCGAAGCCGGGAAGAAGCTGCTATAGACCGGGAAACAGCTCCTTTCCCCTTATTCACCCACCCTCCAGGGACCTGTTCCAATCGCAAGAAGGGACAAAAGATCCTGATTCCGAGGAAAAGGACCGGGATGATAAAAAATCATCACCCGCGTAGTAACATTCGCAAACAGTGTGATATTGAGAGGAGAAGAGAAAAAAGCGGGAGAGTTACGCGGACATTGCCGCGAGCTCCACATCCTCTTCTTTCAGGGTCTTTCTTCCGGCGTGAATCGCCAGTTTGTTCGCTTCTTTTGTCAGCTGTGCAATATAATCTTCAGCTTTTGCAGAAAGGGTCATTGCTGCGTCGCGGCCGACCCTCTTTGCACCACTTTTCTTGGCAATTCTTACAATTGCCGCTACAGGTAAATCTGCCACCTTAATTACCTCAAACAGATAAACATCCTCTAAATATTTATACTTTTAGGAAGCCGGCCGGATCCTGGGGCTGGATCTTCTTTTCAGGCTTTTGTGAAGGAAATATGTTCTATCCCTCTCTGTTATTCCGTTCTTCAGGAGTATGCAGGTATGTTCTCATGCTGTTGCGAAAACAAGAGACGATAAGTCTCGGGCTTCTCCCCCTTCCTTTGCATCCCGGGAGTTGCATTCCTTCGTTCCATACCATGGCACCAGTCCAAACCTTTATCCGTAATCCGGATCGATTCTGGCTTTAGCACCGGAGATGCCGGTCAAGGCTGCACTCTCATTGCCAGACCAGCATTCCCTCTTCGGGCTGGCGCCGTGCGATCCGTTCCTCCGAGCTCCCGGCGCCTGAATCATGGAGGTGTTCTCATATGACGAAACTGTGTCAGAAGATGATCGATGAAGCCATGGCTGCCCAGCGGGCTGACGTGGAAACCGTGAAGAAGAAACGGGGGGGATCGTTTGTGGTCTCCGATGCAAAGTCCTACCTCTCGGCGGTAAAGAAGATGAAACCTGCCGGGGCGCAGTCAAAGGCTGTCTTTGACCTCCATACCGACTCCGTGAAAGCCCACTTCGGGGTGTTGGAACACCTTACGAGCACCGTCCGGCCTGAGGATGATCCCTATGTCGAACATTACCAGACCCCGGTGATCATGGAGATCCTCTATGATGAGGACCCTTCTTTCCGGAAGAGCGTGACCGCTTTTTCAAAAGCGATCCGGAGAGCCGAAGCGCTGGTGGGAAAAGAGGCTGCCCGCCGGTATGCCGGGTTCTACGGGCCTACCTGCGTCGTTGACTTTGCCCTGATCCCGGGAAGCACGAGCAACGTCGTCAACCAGATCCTGAAGACCGTGGACATCCCCACTCCCCACAAGCAGGCTATCCTTGCCTCCAAGTCCTGGGGGATGAACACAAGCTATGGCTTTGGCGATGTCTTTGCCCACGAGGTCGAGAAAGGGGCAACCCTTGCCGATGCGGTGAAGGCCGAGATCGGGATGATGGAGAAGGTCTACGACCGGCCGGTCGATGCCCAGGCCGACCTGATGGATTCGGTCGGGATGACCTCGTTTGACGCACGGAAATACATGGAAGGGTACCGGAAGAAGATGGAGGGGACGGTCCGGGCGGCTATGGATGACGATGTCCACTATGCCAATATCGTGACCATCCCTGCCTACTGTGTCGGGGATATCGCCCACCACATCGCCCAGTCCACCTTCAACATGTGCAAGGACGATGTGATCATGGCCACTATCGAGGCTGTGACCGATGTGATGGACGCCACGCTGAATGCAGCCGTCCCCTCGTTCAAAACCGAGGAAGACGTCCTGACGGTAGCCACAGGGGCCTCGGCCTCTGCTGCCGAGTATATCCTCGAGCTGGACGGCTTTAATGCCATCATGCTGGTTGATCTCCTGACGAAGCGCTGGCACAATTACGTCCAGTTGTATCCGAAGCGGGGGGCGGCTGCCGAGCTGCACAACTGCGACTTCATGGACATGATCTACCGTGGCTGGAAGTACGTGGACCAGGCACGCCGGCGACAGAACGGGACGGACGGGCTGTTGAAGCCAAAAGTCAGCGGGGTGGCAGTCGATCTCCAGCCGGTCCATGAGAATGAGGTGCTGATGAACCCGCAGCGGTATGCCTACCCTGCCTGTGCCATCACGGTCAGGGCATCGGCTATGCTCCGGCTCTCTGATTATCCCTGCCTGCTGACGAGCGAGCCGGTCACGGCTACCCTGATGACCAATATTATTGCACTCCACAAGGATGTCCCGGCAGCCCCCGCCAGGATCTGCAAGAACTGTGCGTCGGCAGCGCTGATCGATTTCCGGCACCAGTACTGCCAGTGGAAATGTGCGGTGTAATGGAGTGAGTGAGATGAAATGCTATATCTGCGCCCAGATGGGGAAGTCCACCGATGCGGTGGCAATCTGCATCATCTGCGGGATGGGGACCTGCATGGAGCACACTATCCGGCGGGAGGTTGATGTGTGGGAGGGAGGATATCCGTTCCCGGCAAAGAAACTCCCGAAGAAGATCCCGCGGATGCTCTGCCCGGACTGCAATGCCTCGTACAAGGAGGGATGAAAAATGAGCTCCCTGGCCAGGCGATGCTGTGCCGAGATGCTCGGGACAGGGCTGCTCGTGTATTTCGGCGCAGGGGCTGCTGCCATGACCCTCATGATCGCAGCAGGGACCGACACGGCTTCGTCATTCAACATAGGGATTGGAGCCCTCGGAGGCCTTGCGGACTGGCTGGCAATCGGGATGGCGTTTGCCATCGTCATCGCCGCAGCCATCTATGCCCTCGGCAGCGTCTCGGGCGCCCATCTCAACCCTGCGGTCAGCATCGCACTTTGGGCAACAAAACGGTTCCCGGCCGGGGATACCGGCGCCTATATCATTTCTCAGCTGGTTGGGGCTGCAATCGGGAGCCTGCTCTTTGCCGCAAGCGCCGGCATGGATGCAATCACAATCGGGGGTCTTGGGGCTACTGTTCCCTTCCCAGGTATCAGCTACGGACAGGCAATCCTTGCAGAGTTTATCGGGACGTTCCTGTTGATGCTCGTCATCATGGGAGTAGCGGTGAACAGCAAGGCACCAGCGGGATTTGCCGGGCTTGTGATCGGCCTGACGGTCGGCGGAGTCATCACGACGACCGGCAACATTGCAGGCGCCTCACTGAACACTGCCCGGACGTTCGGCCCGTATCTCGGCGACTGGCTGCTTGGCGGGAATAACCTCTGGGTGTATTTCCCGATTTATATTATCGGCCCGATCCTCGGGGCGGTAGCAGCCGCGTTCCTGTATGATTACCTGACCGGATGAAACCTTTTTTTAAAAAACCTGGATGAGAAGACGGGACCAATCTCTGTTTCAGGGGTATGATTAGTAGTAAGAGAAATTAATACTCTTAAAAACGTTTTGTTACCAAAATTGCATGGCATATATATAAATATCCATATCAGGTCAGCAGAAACTGCGGAAGTCACGTTGGAGAGAGGTGTACTCTGAAGTGGTCTGGATACATCTGATGGTGCAAGGAAAAGATCAGTAATCAATGAAAGGCTGGCTTCCGTTTGAGAAAGATGGTGGGTCAAGCGAGAGCTCT
>JAAYWH010000071.1 GCA_012516785.1 Methanomicrobiales archaeon | reverse complement strand
GGAACGTATCTGTTCACGAACATCGCAGCGAACCACACCATATCAGCGTCGTTTGAAGCCATTGATGCTGGAAAAGACCAGTATTACATCAACGCGACGTCCGGACCGGGTGGTTCGATCATACCAGCCGGGCTTGTCGCGGCAGCGCCCGGAAGCTCGGTGAACTTTACCATCGCTGCAGATGACGGATACGCGATCCAGTCGGTCCTTGTTGACGGGACTGAATCGGAACCTGACGGAACGTATCTGTTCACGAACATCGCAGCGAACCACACCATCTCCGCATCGTTTGAAGCCATTGAAGAACAGCCTGATCGCTATTACATTAATGCATCGGCCGGACCGGGTGGTTCGATCACACCAGCCGGGCTTGTCACGGCAGCGCCCGGAAGCTCGGTGAACTTTACCATCGCTGCCGATGACGGATACGCGATCCAGTCGGTCCTTGTTGACGGGATTGAATCGGAACCTGATGGAACGTATCTGTTCACGAACATCACAGCGAACCACACCATCTCCGCATCGTTTGAAGCCATTGAAGAACTGCCCGATCGGTATTACATCAATGCATCGGCCGGAAATGGCGGAGTGATTGCGCCCTCCGGACAACTTGAGGTCGTACCGAATGAGACAATCACATTCACCATTACCGCAAGCCCTGGATATACGATCCAGAATATCGTTGTGGACGGAGAGAATCAGGAGGTGTCTGATTCCTTTACCTTTACCAATATCTCGGGCAATCATACCATTACTGCCTCCTTCATCGCCAGTGGAGGGGATGGTGGCACCGTTGGGAAAGGCACGCTGTATGTTACCTCCATCCCGAGAGGTGCCCTGATCACTATTGATGGAGTAGTGAAAGGGCAGACCAATGCTATCATCTCGAACGTCGCCGCTGGGATCCACAACGTCACCCTCACCAGGTCGGGATACCATCCCGAGACAAAACAGGTCAATGTTAAGGCGGGTGGCATGAACTCGGTGGCGTTCACGCTGAAAGAAAGCGGGGAAACCGGAACGGGAACGGGTACTCTCTATATCAGCTCGATTCCGAGCGGGGCAGCCATCACGATCGATGGGGTGGAGAGCGGGCAGACGAACAGGTATGTCCGGAACCTTGCTTCCGGCATTCACACCATCACCCTCACCAAGCCAGGATACCTCCCCGGGACGAAGCAGGTCAGTGTGAACACGGGTGGCGTGGAATGGGTCTCATTCACACTCAAGAAGGGAGGGGATGTTGAACCCGGAACCGGAGATGGAACCACAACATTAACCGGCACCGGGACCCTCAACGTCAAATCGGTTCCAAAAGGTGCGGTCATCACGATTGACGGGGTGGAGAGCGGGCAGACCAATGCCCTTCTATCGAAGGTTGCTGCAGGACCACACAATGTAACGGTGTCAAAAGATGGTTATCAGACCGTGACAAAACAAATCGACGTAAAGTTGGGGGGGAGAAATTCCGTTTCCTTCACCCTCCAGCCATTCGAGGAGAGCGGAATAGTCCAGTTGAGTGACCATTTCCCCTTCTCTCTCTGATTTTTACCGATCAGACCGATTGACCCGTTCGAAAGAGGTATACTTCCACCTCATCGATTGTGTCGACGAACTCAACACTGATCCCAATTGTTGATTCGATGTACTCTTTTGCAGGGACTGTCTCATAGACCAGCCGGGTCATGCGCAACCCTCCCATGCTCCGGGATGATTCGTTCAGTACGACGATGTAGGCGTTTTCCTGCGGAAGGAGGAGCAGATCTTTTCCTGCCACTTTTGCCGCTTTTGCTTTCTCGATCACCCCGCCGATAGCCCCTATGCGGCCATCCGGGGTTATTGTGCCGGTGAGGGTCCTGTTCTCCCAGAGGGGTTCTCCAGTGGCTGCCGCTCTGGTAATGATGGTCATCAGTGCCCCGGCACTCGCCCCATCCACCGCAGGGATCACTCCCTCGGAGGTGATTGAGAAGATCACATCACTCCTACTGAAGTCGGCAGTGGTGCGGTTCCTGGCAACAGCCACGGCAGTATTTGCAGCGTCCTGGAACACGATGCCCATGAGGGGCTTTGTCTGTACGAGAACCCTGCCTTCACCGGGAATGATATCAACCGTGACATTGATCGTGGTCCCGGTCTCATTCTTCTCCTGGTAGATGAACTGTCCCTGGCGGGAATAATTGATGGTGGTGATGACAGCCAGCCCCTGGAGGGATGCAGACCGTTTCTCCTGGCCTGATATGGTATCAAGGATATCGGCCACGGGTATCGTTCTCCCGGATTCTCCCACCGGTCCGCTGGTCCTGTCTGCACCCGTGGCAGTCTCATACTCTTTTGAGGGCATGCCAGGTCCGTAGAGATGATCGTTTGCAATATACAGCCCCATCCCAAGGTTGGCAAGGAGAGAGAGGGCAAGTATCACTGCCAGGATCTTCTCGTTCATGGAATAACGTTCAGATTCTGCCGTTTTGTATAATAGGTTTCCGAGCGGAACCCACCTTCCGGAGGTACGATGACGGAACGGAACCCTGGGAATATTCACGTTGGAATAGTGGGATCCTGATCTCTCTCCAGGCACAGGGGGGATTCCTTCGGCAGGGATCCAGAAAAATTCAACCAAAGGTTCCTCTCTTGTCAGGGAGTCTTTTAGGGGAGTGAGCAGCCTGGCACGAACGATAGGAGGTGGGGGTTTGGGAGCCGGCCATATCTTAAGGACTGGCGGCTGCGGATCGTACCAGTATTCATCATTGATCATGATAAAAACAGAATAAGAGACTGCGAATCGGACAATCGGGTGGTCGGTGATGTGCGGCAGGTTCACTATATCTGTTGTAATCGGGCTTTCAGAGAGGTTTCAGGCACGGAATCCATCCTTTGAGCTGATCCCTCGTTATAATATTGCTCCTTCACAGGACGTCCCGGTGGTAGTCCGGGCTCACCCGGATGATGCAGTACATGAGATCAGGATGATGAGGTGGGGGCTCGTGCCATCGTGGGTGAAGGATCCCTCCCGTTCCCCAAAACCGATCAATGCGAGGGCGGACACCCTCAACGAAAAACCGATGTTCCGTGACCTCCTGCAAACGAAACGATGCCTCATCCCGGCAACCGGGTTCTATGAATGGAAGAAGGAGGTCTGGGGGAGGACCCCATACTACATCAGGATGAGGGACAATTCCCTCTTTGCCTTTGCTGGTCTTTTTGATACGTACCGGGCTCCCGATAGCGAGGAGATCAGCACCTTCTCGATCATCACCACGGAGCCAAATGCGGTTGTTTCGCCCTATCATGACAGGCTGCCTGCCATCCTCAAAGGAGAGGACGAGGAACGCTGGCTTGGTTCCGGAGTTCTTTGCAGGGATGAACTATCAGCCCTGCTCCACCCCTATCCTGCCAGCGGGATGGAGGCATACGCTGTCGGAAAAAAGGTCAACAATCCTGATGCTGAAGGCGAAGATCTGATACAGCCTGTCCCTTCCCTGACCAACCATTCCTGGGATAGAACGCAGGGGGGATGATTCCGGCACAACTTTATAACTCCCCTCTTGTATTGTTCTGCTGAGAGGAATTCGTATGAATGTTCCAAAAATCCTGACCCTCGGTGGCCTTGTTGTCATCCTTGTCCTCCTGGCTCTTCTCTTCTCTTCCTGGTTTTCGGGGGGACTCTCCCCCACGGAAAACAGGGATACGCTGTACCAGCTCTCGACGATCGATGCGCTGCAGCAGGGTGTCTTTGACGGGATTCAGCCGGTGGGCGAGATAAAAAAACACGGGGATTTTGGTATCGGCACCTTCAATGCCCTCGATGGTGAGATGATAGTCCTGGAAGGAATCGTCTACCAGGCAGCATCTGATGGAAGTGTCGTCATCGTTCCGGATACCATCACCACACCATATACTACCGTTACCTTTTATCGCGAGGATTTCTCGCTTACTGCCGAAGAGGCGATGAACTTTTCGACCTTTTCGAAGGTGACGGGGACTTATCTCCCCACGGAGAATATGGTGTATGCGGTCAGGATCCACGGGATGTTTCCTCTCATGAAGGTACGGTCGGTCCCGCCTCAGCAGAAGCCATACCCGACCCTTTCGGAAGCAGTAGAGAACCAGTCGGTATTCGAGTACACCGATATCTCCGGGTGGGTGGTTGGAACCTTCACTCCTTCGTTTTTCGAAGGGATCAATATCGATGGGTACCATCTGCACTTCATCAGCGATGACCGGCAGAAAGGCGGTCATATTCTCGACTTCACCGTCCCGGCCGGAGCTGACATCGGATATGACATCACCCCTGACTTTACTCTGGTCCTGCCAACAAGCGGGGACTTCACCACCGTAGACCTTTCTGAGGACTTGAGCGGGCAGCTGATCGGGGTTGAGCACTGACTCTGTCACCCTTTTCAGAAACTACCGTCCTGCGTCAGGAAACAGGAAACCATTCTTGCGGAACAAGGGGGCCGGTCTGGAAGAGGGTGTGCCTTTACATAACCAATACGAGAGATGGCCCGGCTGACGTTCCGGGATTCCATGGTCAGTTCGGCAGGAACCTTTTTCTTTGGGAAACCCGGTCCTCAGCTGTTTTGGTCTGGTATGTTGATGCTGTTGGTGGCACCATCATTTTGTAACGGGGAGTGGTTCTGGTCATTCGTGTTGAATCCCGCAGCGTACAACATTTTTCCCCTTTACCCTCCCAGCCACCTCCTCGCGGATTCTGATAAAGTCCGGATCGGCCGGACTCCGGGGGTGGGGCAGTGGTACCGTTACGATACCGGCAACCACTCCCGGCCTTTCAGAGAGGATGATGATCCGGTCGGCGATGTACACTGCTTCCTCGGGGTTGTGGGTTACCATGAGAATAGTGGTCTTCAGTTCCTGCCGGATTCGGAGGATCTCATCCTCAAGTTCCCCCCGGGCAAAGATATCGAGGGCCGAGAACGGCTCGTCCATCAGGAGGATTGACGGTCTGATCGCAAGCGCCCGTGCGACTGAGACACGTTGCTTCATGCCTCCCGAGAGCTCGTGCGGGAGTGAACGGGCAAATGATGTGAGGTGAATCAGCGAAAGAAGGGCATCAACCCGGCGCTGCACTTCGATATCTGGAACCTTCTGGGCAGAGAGGCGCAGGCCGTATATGATGTTCTCTTCCACCGATAGCCACGGGAAGAGTGCATGATCCTGGAAGATCATGGCGGCGGATGCTCCTTCTCCCGTGGGTCCTGATATTCCATGGATCGAACCAGTATCAGCATGCTCGAGCCCCCCGATGATCCGGAGCAGGGTTGATTTTCCACATCCGGAAGGACCCATGATACAGACGATCTCTTCGGCTGCGATGTCAAAGCTGACACCGGAAAGGGCAGGGCAGGATTCACTCTCACCATGGAATGTCTTTTCAATGCCGGAGATCGAGAGGACAGGTTCAGCCATCACTCCTTCCCCTCCCATGAGAAAAATCTGTCCTGTCCTGCCCTGAAGAGCATGTCAGCCCCAAGGCCGATGATCCCGATCACTACCATCCCGGCCCCGATCACATCGAGCTGTCCGAGATTGTAGGCATACATGATCAAAAATCCGAGACCTGCGGTAGTTCCCGGCAGCATCTCGGCAGCCACCACGCACATCCACGCGATGGCAAATGAGACCCGGAGTCCGGTCCAGATCCGGGGAAGGGCTCCGGGAAGGACCACCGTCCGCAGTTTCTCGAAGGTTGTGGCATGGAACATCTCTGCAACCTCGATCCACCTCATCCGGATTCCCTTAACTCCATCTACCGTGTTGATCAGGATCGGGAAGAATGCACCAAGTGCGATGATGAACAGGATCGAGTTGATCCCAATCCCGAACCATGCAATGGCAAACGGCATCCATGCTATCGGGGGGATCGGTCGGAGGATTTGGATGGCCGGGTTGAGGTATGCCTGCACTTCAGATGACCACCCGATGAGGAGGCCCAGCGGGATTGCCAGTGCAGCCGCACAGAAAAATCCGGTAAGCACCTCCTTCAGACTTACCATGGTGTTTGCAATCAGGCTCTCTCCGCCGAGCACCGGCTGAAGTGGGTGGAGCAGCACATCGGCGATTTCGGTGAGCGAGGGGAGGATATAATTGTTGTCGATCACCAGTGCAGCGCATTCCCATGCCACGAGCAGGAGAATAATGATAGCCAGCCCTTTTCCGTATTCACGAACCTTCTGTTTTGAAATCAGTACCATAGAACGTCACCGTGATATTCTCGTATGCACATGCCTCGCGAACCATCTCTTCCTGGATGGAGCTCTGGACGGTAGCAATAATCACCGGTCTGCCGGCAGCAGAACGACCCTTTGCCCAAAGGACAAAATCAGTCCAGTCACGGAGTGGCGAACGGTTTGATACAACGAGACCGGAACCGCCCGTGTTGATAGACTGGATGATAACGGCCGGGTTGCCCAGGGCTATCTGGAGCTCTGCGGGGACGGAGCCGACGTATGCTCCTTCAAGGGCGTTCTGACCTATTGTCGTCATGATCCCCCCTCCCGACTGTCCCATAATGAGGTTGATATGAGCTGTGGGCGTCCCGTTGACCAGAAGAGTACAGGTGACGGGCCGCGAGAGGGACGGATCATCCGGGACAAGACAGAATCCATACCGGTCACAGAAATATTCTGAGTCCTTGACCATGACATAGACCGGGGCATAATTGTCACTTGAGGGAATGTAGCCTATATTGAGAGTTGGAAGAGCCGGATCTATTGTCGGCACAGCGGTGCCATTCAAAAAATATGCAGCTCTTGCCGGTACCGTGCTGTCAACCCACATCATCGGATCATAACTGCCGGTCTCACCCGTCATTGAATTGATGGTGTACTCGACGATCGAGGCTTCCGGGGGTGCAGCATCAGGGGTAAAAACCATGTTTTCAAAAGACCGCTGCTCGACCGCGAGCGGATCAAGCGTTCCCTGAGGGGTGAGGATCGGTCCCGTGCCATACACCCAGTGTGCGGTAATGTTCTCTGCGAGGGGGGTATCCTCGTTGGTACGATCGATTGCAGCGGTGGTGAGGGCTGAAAGGAGTGCCGCGAGGTCAGGATGTGCCTGGATTGTATCGTCCCGTAGCACGAGGATATTGATGGCAGCGTTGTCCCATTTTCCCGGAGGCGGGAGATCAGAAGGAACGGCTATCCGTTTTCCGATACCTGAGAGTTCGGCATTGGAGACGATCGGTTCCCAGATCAGGAATGCATCGATCTGGCCGGTGTTCAGGAGCTGAGCCATTGAACCTGATGATGCGTAAAGGAGTGAAACAGAGGGCTGGGAATCACGGGAAGGAAAAAGATCGGGGGCGGAAGGGTGCATCAGGAGCAGGAGAACCAGCAGAATGAACCCTGCAACGAACAGGTACCGGACTATGTGGGATTTTCCCATGAAATGATCGCTCTCAAGGGATTTACGAGGTTCTCCTATTTATGCAGGAGGAATTTTACTCTGTAAGAGGGACGTCACTTTGGATGGGATCGAAAAACAGGGAGCGGTGCTGCTTGCCGGAGGCTGTATCACCTCGATCGGTTCTCGTTTTTTGCCCATCGTCTTTTTTGGGGTGCACATTCATCATGACAGGAAAGAGCACCACCATGAGAACCTCATTGAATTGCATACTGCGGAAGCTGGCATCCCCGGTGTACACAAGAGCAGAGAATATTGGTGAAAACCACCGGAATATCCCCTGGGGCTGGCCAGATACGTTGCACATGAACCTGGAATGTGCAATCTCACTCCTGGTAAAAATATGAAAGTGGTTCTATCAGGATCCGGTATTCACTGCCTGATTTTTCCAGCAATTTGATTCTGAGGTTATTTGCCTGATCGACATACTCATCCTTCTCTTCGACATCGAATGCAGCCCCTTCGAGATATGGTATTGCGGGATTGGCATCGATCAATTTCACGGGGGCTTCTCCATGGTGGCATTCCGCGATACGATCGTCGGCAAACATGATGAGTATCCCGTGATCAGGCAGCACCTTGTCCACGCCAATCGGTGCACGATTCTCAACAAGATAGTACGTCGATGGAGAGAGGGGTACCCTGATGGCAAGCACTTCTGAGGACGGGTCCTCGAGAGGTCCGAGCATCACTTCGGTCTGGTTGTCAGGATCTACCGTCAGGATCTTCTCTTCATCCAGCCATCCCAGTCGTATCCTTGTCCAGGAGCAGATACCCGGGGGGGATGTGTCGTTCCGGTAGAAATGGCAGGACATGGGATCCCAATACCCCATATTGATCATGGAATTGCGGAACACCTCCAGGTCCGGCCCCGGGTTTGCCTGAAGGTCATGGTCATAGAGGCAGGGAACCATCCGGTTTCCATCTTTTACTCCGCCAAGGATATGGGCGATGTCATGGAAATTCGTCCCGACATGGGCCTGGGCGGTGAAGATGGCCACTCCCCTTTGTACTACCTCTCCGCTGGGGGCGGTCAGGACACTGGTTTTGGTCCACCCCAGCATTCCCGGATACCCACAGAGGCCGACCATGCCATAATCAGGGGTAAGGACCCCGAGCTGGATTACCACGAAATCATAATCAGAGACGTTGTAGTCAGCATCTGCCGCAGCCAGTGCATCATGGATTAGGGTGTCCACCCTGGTCCGGTTCACCTCCAGGTTTCGTGAAGATATCCGGTAGGAGGTGGTCGGAAGGGGGAGTGTGTACCATGTTGGTGTCACTTCACCATTTAGGCAGACTGCCCCGTACGAGACTGACTGGAGGTAGGTGTTGACCTGGGTATTGTAACGGTTCACAAAGAAATTCCGCTCAGCCACATGCTTTTTATCAGGAAATTCCACGAGGATGATCAGGGGGTTCAGTTCTTTGCAGGGTGTTGAGACAAGAGGTTGTTCGGACGTGGTGCCTGCATGACGGATCTGCGATGCAGTTGTGGGTACCCAAGTCGGGGAACCAGAGTCTTTTTCACGGGATCGTGTCACACACCCGGAGACAGCTACCAGAAGGATCAGCAGGAAGATCACGAGAATTTTATTCATGGCAAATCAGGGATCAATACAGAAAGGTAAAAACATATTCCACAAGGGGGAACTGGTAGTATCTATGGTCAGAACTCATTCTCATGGAATGGATGCCGATGCAAGAGAACAATTCATGCAGGCAGCCATACAGGAAGCTCGGCAGGGATTGGCCGAAGGGGGGATTCCCATCGGCTCGGTACTGGTGATCGATGGAAAAATTGTCGGGACGGGGCATAACCGCCGGATCCAGAAGGGGAGTGCAGTGCTCCATGCCGAGATGGACTGCCTTGAGCGTGCTGGCCGGCTGGGATACCGGGACTATTCCCGGTCGGTACTCTTCTCTACCCTCTCCCCCTGCGACATGTGCAGTGGCGCTGTCCTCTTATACAAGATTCCAATGGTCGTGATCGGTGAGAACCAGACGTTCAGGGGACCTGAGGAGTATCTCCGGTCACGGGGTGTGGAACTGGTCATTCTGAACGATAGGGAATGTATCATGATGATGGAGGAATTCATCGCGGACTACCCGGATTTATGGAATGAAGATATCGGGGAGGAGTAGCGGGATATCTTCAAAAAAATAACATGATTCCTTTGAGGGCCACAAGCATAAAAGATGAAAATGCCGGAGGCATTTTCATATAAAATAAGGCGGGAGTCTTTATCCCATACCTCCCATTCACACTCCCTATAAAATCCACCAATGAGGAACGAGCATTCCAAAGCTTATTTGAGAGACCATGATCCAAGCACAGACAGGAACATGCACCATGGAGAAAAATCCTCTTATAATCCAGCATCTCACTTCCGGAGATTTTCGGAATGCACCGTTCGAGAAGGTGATCCTGCCCCTCGGCTCTCTCGAAAGCCACGGGGACCATCTCCCGTTTGGCACCGATTCACTCACGGCTTACCTGCTTTCACTCGAAGTCGCCCGACGGGTTCCCAAAACAGCCGTCCTCCCCCCTCTCCAGTATGGGATGAGCGAGGCGTACAGAGAGTTTTCCTTCACTCTTTCCCTCCGTCCCGAGACAGAGACCGCGATTATCGGGGATATTCTCGAATCCCTGTACCGGGAAGGGATCAACAAGGTCTTCATTCTGAACGGTCATGACGGCAACATCGCCTCAATAGAGATGGCAGCCCGCACGGTCAAAGCAGCGCATCCTGAAATGAAGATCCTCTCTCTCGATGCCTGGTGGAATACCCTGAAAGAGCTGCTCCCTCCTGGGTTTTTCGAAGTATGGAACGGCCTCGGGCATGGGGGAGAAGGTGAACTATCGATTGGGCTTGCCCTCTTCCCCGATCTCTGTGAACCGGGGCAGGCGAGAGGAATTGTTCCACGGCTACCTCCCTATGTCGATGTAAAATGGATGGTTTCGGAGCTGACCGATTGTGGTGCGACCGGAGATCCCACGAAAGCAACGCGGGAGAAGGGAGTCATAATAAAAGAGACGCTTGTCAATGCCATCGTCGGGATACTCACCGCCCTGGACGAATCCGGGTGGGACTACCGGTCACCGGAGGTGAAGGGTAACCAGAATCGCGAGATGAGATAACCTGGTTTCAGGAATACAGGCCGGGAATTTTTGCAGGAAGGGATGGCAGGGCACCAACCGTGATGCACGGCATCAGGGTGACCCAATCTTTTTCATCTTTTTTCTTCCATTGAGTAGCGGGATATCATCATGGACTTTTCCGAATGTATTGGGTTTGCCAACGCAAATCCGGTTACCTACATTGCCACGATTGACGGAGATCAGCCTCGTGTCAGGGCATTTGCGATGTGGTTTGCCGATGAGACCGGTTTTTACTATCACACCGGCACTCCGAAGCGTATCTATTCCCAGCTCTCAAAGAATCCAAAGACTGAGCTCTGTTTCTATTCGCCTGAGTCTGGGGGGGCCGGGAGTATGATGCGGGTGGCGGGCAGTGTCGAGTTCCTCAATGATACAGCCCTTGAGGAGCGGCTCTATCGGGACCGGCCGTGGGTGAAAGACCTGGTGAAAGCAGGGCCGAGGGAGGTCAAAGTTGCCATCTTCAGGGTAGCCCATGGGGAGGCATATTTCTGGACGATGGAGTATAATATGCGGGAAGGGGAAGCACCCCGTGTGAGGTTCTGATTTTGCCAGTCTGTATTGTGCCCTGTCTCATCGCAAAGACCGGTAGATAAAATGCCCTGCTTTTTCAGCGCAAGTCGAAACCCCGGACAAACCCCCCGATCAAGATGAGCACCGGGAGAATCTCCAGCCTGCCGATCCACATCACCAGGATAAAGAGCCACTTGACCGTGACCGGGCTTGCAGCGGTCAGGTATCCAAAACTCATACCATTGTTGGCGACAGCGGAGATGACCTCGAAGGTAACCTGGTAAACCTCGAACTGGGTTGGAGCAAGATGGAGAGCGAGGATGACTGCCACGATCACGGTCAGAAGGTACAGGCTGATGATCAGCATGTTCTTCGACAGTTCGAGTTCAGAAATTTTTGCGGGAATATTTCTCCCTTCATGTTTGAAGGGAACCATCACGCTTCCCCTGACAAACAGGCGTTTGAACCACCAGACCAGGCCTTCATATCCGAGAATAATACGGTTGGCCTTAATGCCCCCTGCCGTACTCCCTGAGGCACCTCCTATCAGCATCAGGAGCATGATAACCAGCAGAGGGAGTGGGAGCCAGAGGAGGGATGAGTTCTGAAATCCGGTGGTGGTTAACCCGGATACTGTGCAGAACGTCCCCATCCTGACTGCGTCAAAAAGGGAGATAGTGTGGAGAATGTACAGATTGAGGACCACGATTGCTGAACCAGCAAGAGAGAGGACTGCTATCAGCCGGACGACGGAATTTTTAAATATTTCTCTTGCTTTTCCCCGATACATCAGGAAATACATCTTGAAGGGAAGCGCTCCTGCAATCATCACCGGGATCAGGAGAAATTCGAGCGAAGCACTGTTATAATAGGACATTCCGGCATCATGAGGGGAAAAACCCCCGGTAGAGATCGCAACCATCGCAAGGTTCACGGCATCCCAGAGGTGAATGTCTGACAGGAGGATGAGCCCTGTTGAAAGGAGGGTCAGAGTGACATAAATAAGCCATATCCTTCTCCCGGTGGATACAACGTTCGGCATCAGGTCTTCGGATCTCCCCTCCGAACGGTAGAGCTGGGACTGCGAGAGACCAGACCGGTCAAGCATGGCAATCCCGAATGCAATCACCCCAATCCCGCCCAACCATTGCGTGAATGATCGCCAGAAGATAAGAGTTTTCGGCATGGTGTCTATCGATTTCATGACGGTAATCCCTGTATCGGTCCAGCCTGACATGGATTCGAAGATACCGTCTGTCCAGGTCACCTCCAGGGCGAGCACAAAGGGAACAGCACCGATAACAGCCGCGGCAAGCCATGTCAGGGCAACCGCCACAAGGGCGATGGAGAGGGAGGGAATATAGGGTTTTCTTGGCACCTTGGAGATGAGAAACCCGGATGCGAGAAAGAGAAAGGGGACCGTGCCCATCGGGAGGATCATCTCCCACTCACGGTAGATGATGAGGACGATGAACGGGACCAGGGTGACCAGGGCGAGGAACTCGAAGATGAGCCCCATGTCATGAGCAACGATCGCCAGGTGCCCAAGTCGTTTCATGTACTATGAACATTATGTCCCCATCCACAATAGTGTTCTCTATCGGGAGCGTGCAGGCCCCCCATGATTGCGCTTCGGAGGACAAGATATGGTCCGTTCATGGTAAAAACGAAGGAGCGGGCCTTTGGGGAATTATCTGGGATATCTCTTTCTCACACAGGAGATGCAGAGACCATGAGAGAAGGCACTGATTCCCTCGCATACCGGAAGGAATGATGCATTGTATCAGTAGCAACTTCTGCATAAAGCCTTCCCGGCAGAGATCAAAAGCGGCAGTTCACCAGAAACCCGATCCCCCGTATCAATAGTCCACGAGATCAAGTTCTTTCACCATCCTGACAAGCACGATAAATGCTGCTGCCTCAAGCGGGTCGTCAAACCGCTTGATCTCCTCACCATTGTATTCCGCGAGCATCTGTACAAGCCGGTGGCCATATCTCTGGTCCTGAATCTTCAATGGCCGGCTGGCTCTCTTCCACCGATCTGCCATGGTTTTGATATCGGCTGCAGTGATCATATAATCAGACAGATACCAGGGGGGTATCAGGGATCACCATGTGCAGGGTGAAAGTCTTCTCATGCATTGCTAAAGAGGATCAGTCTGCTGTCATCCCCCGGAGCGGTTCCGGGCGACGCAGGTCTGATCCACCAGGTCCTGAGTGGGTGCGGTCAAGGTACTCTCCCTGGAGAAACAGGTATGCAGCATGAGTACGGTGGCGATAGTACTGTAGGCCTCTTGTGTAACCATCCCCGGGAGTGATGGTACTCTTGACCTGGTTGTTCCCGAATCAGAACGGCTTCATATTTACTCGTCTTCTATAGCAGGAAAAGTCCATGCAGTGGCTCTTGTGGGTAATTGTCCGAGATCGATAGGTACTCTGTCTGGGAGAGCGGGCAGAATAGTAGGGTGAGCACCATACAAAGCCTGGCATGATCTTCTCTTTCGGATTTCGGCCCGCGACGCAAAAGAGGGATCGAAGGAAAAGGAGCAGCATGGGATTCCATTACTGGATCCCACTGCTCCTATCCAGCACTGTTTTGTTAAGGTGGCGAAACAGGTGGACGATTGAGATTGAATTCTTCAAATATTTTAGCTTTACTCTCGTGACAATCGGATATCTGGCACGTAGTTCCTTGAAAAAAACGTATACTCTAACGCGCGCTCATATGTCGGGAAGAATCAGGCTCTGCGGGGGTGTACCCCCATGATGCACGAGTGGGTTTCTATGCCCTGTATGCCCTTTCTACCAGAGATACGGGGGGAACCAACGATGGTAGGTGCATCATGTTCTTTTTCGGGGGAAAGAATCCGAATCGCCGGCCGGCGGTCTGCCGGACTAAGTGGTGTTGAATAATCCATACACCAATGTGGCAAACATGGCGAAGAGAACGATAAAACTGAATAGCAGGAGAATGATGATCACTTTCTCGAGTTCCTCGCTCATTGGTTTTCACCAGAATAAGGTATGCAATGATCATTTTGTTTTCAAGGTAATCTATCCTGTCCCTGTCCTGTCAGATGAAGGAGATGGCATAATCGATATTGACGGTGAAAGCCTCATTCATCACCATTATACCGAGATATGGTCTCCGGTCACGGGTCTTCCATCAGCTGCTCCGACCAGTCTTTGCCGGAATCCCCTGATTCCCGCTTTATTCATTGTTGAGGACAAATGATCAGGAAACTGCGGCCTGATGAAGAGAGAGAAAACCAATCACCGTTTCTGAAAAATACTTTTAAGCCGTTCTTTCCATAACAGGTATGCGAAGAGGAATCATGGAGAAAGTAGCGCTCGGCCCGATGCCATACATGAGTGTGATGCCCACCCTGCTTGTCGGTGCAACGGTGAAAGGGAAACCAAACTACATGACCGCTGCATGGGCAACAGTTGCCTGCATGGCGCCCCCGATGGTCTGCGTCGCGGTCAACAAGGGGCGCTTCACTGCACGAGGGATTGAAGAGAACCAGACATTCAGTCTGAATGTGCCTTCCGTGCACCAGGTGGTGGAGACCGACCACTGCGGGCTTGTTTCAGGAAATAACGAGGACAAGTCCACCGTATTCCACTCATTTTACGGGGAACTGAAGACCGCACCCCTTGCAGAGGAGTGCCCGGTCAATATCGAGTGCAGGGTGTTTCGATCGGTCGATTGCGGAAGCCATTTGCTGTATATTGGCGAAGTCGTGGAGATCCATGCTGACAAGTCCTGCGTGACTGAAGGGAAGCTGGACATCGACAAGATCCGTCCCGTCATCTATGCCCAGCATGCGTACTATGGTATTGGCAATCAGATTGATAAGGCGTTCTTTGCCGGGAAGAACTACAAAAAGAAGAACTACTGATTACCTGTTTTTTACGGTCAGGGATTATCGTTCCCTAGAAGGCACTTCTGATATCAGGCCTTCTGAACAGCATTTATCCACCTATCAGGGGAGCAGAGCAGAGGGGTCAGCCGATGCTCTACCAGTCCGCAGATTGCACCGATCCCAACTCTCTTGTTCCATTCTTACCAGCAAGTATGGTATAACTGTCAATGACCCCAAAGGCGTAGAGAAATCCCGTCATGATCGATGCTGATATATCCTGGGTGAGGAGACTGAGTGCAACAAAGCCGATAACCCCGGCTATGAGGAATATTCCCTTGTATTTCTGGTGGTTCTCGATCTGGGTCACCCCGGTGATGAACATAGCGATCCATTCCAGGCCGTGTCTGCGGGATTTCCGCTCAACGGGTAATGGACCGGGCGATTCGGATACCCTTTGAAGGATGCGGTCATCATCCTTTGGGACAGGGGGTAAGGGTATCGAATCGGGTTCTGCAGCGTTTTTCTTCTCCAGTTCCCTGATTTTTTCACTGCAGAATTCAGCGCCATTCACATCCCCTGCGTCATGTGATGCATTCCTGAGCAATTTCCATACCACGATGTCATCAGGATCAAGATCCAGAGCATTAATCCAGCACTCTCGTGCCTCTTCGATCTTGTCATCGTTATAACAGTCCATTGCCCTCTGTTTCCAGTATACCGGGTCATTAGGCTCCATAATTCACAAAATCCACGAATAATCAAAGATATCGTAATTTTTCTATATATTAATCGCGAGTATGCATGTTATCGTATCAAGTGAAGACTTCATCAGGCATTACTATCCTCCTGTGAACTGATGGCGTGAACCAGCCTGAACCAGCCTTTGTTTTTCACTCCCCCTGCGCAAGAAGGCTATCGCATGAGGTTTGCATTGAAACAATTCCATCCAAAATATATTTCAACATCTGAATGATTACATCTTCAGGGATGAATATGATGAAGTGTCCTCTCCCTGCACTCCTCCTGGCCCTGATAGCGGCAGCAATGGTGATCCTGCCGGTATCGGCTTTCGATGTGAGCGGGAATTCCGATGACCTGGTATTTTTCTCTGTCTCTGATGCAGGTCTCCATACTATCACCATGCACTATACCGGCTCTTCCCCCTTCGTGGTGACCCTTGAAGATGACCAGGGAATTCCCCTCGAATATCTCGCTCTCGAAGCCGGTTCGTTCCAGGGCCAGGTGAAGGTAGACCTTACTACCGGGGATTATTCAATCGTGGTTACCGCTTCGGGTCCATGGTCCATTGATATCGAAGCTCCCGTCCCTGTAACAGCAATCACCACGCCCCCTACTCCGTATGTGACGACCACATCCCCGACCACAGCGCCAACCCCCTGTCAAAATGGGGTGTGTCCGGGCTCACTTCCTACCACTGAACCGACTGGCATCCCTACTGGCTCACCCACCACGTTACCGAACTGCTGGCCAAACTGCGAGCCGACTACCATGCCGACAAGCATCCCGACTACAGTTCCCGTTACCACCCCAAGTACCTTCCCTACCACATCCCCGACCACAGCGCCAACCACCGTTCCAACGACCGGGTCGACAATTGCACCGATGCTCCCCCACCTGTTCTATGGTACCCTGACCTTTCTTGGGGAGCCGGCGGCTCCGGGGACCGTAATCATGGCAACCGTTGGGGGCGGTGGGGGGTCCCTTACGACTGCAACTGCAGGGTACTACGGCAATGTAAGCCCCCTTGGGGATAAGCTCATCGTGCAGGGATCCATTCCGAACGGTGCGGCGATCTCATTCTCTGTCAACGGTCATCAGGCAGAATGCTATGATGTAAATGCCGGAGGATCATGGCAATCGACCTATCCTTTCACCTCAGGAGCCCTGACCGAGCTCAATCTGCGAGTCACTGAACCGGGAGAGTTCTACGTCATCAATGTAACCGCCGGGAATGGCGGAACCATCGTCCCAGGTGGGCTTGTTTCGGTCAATGCCGGTGCCAATATGACATTCACCATCACGCCGTTTTCAGGATATACGATACAGAATGTGGTGGTCGACAGCGTATCGAAAGGAGTAATCCCCACGTATACTTTTACCAATGTCTCTGCAAATCATACCATCTCCGCGAGCTTCCGGCAGACCTCCAGCGGAGGAGGCGGTGGTGGCGGTGGTGGTGGCGGGGGAGGCGATGGGGGTACTCCGACCCCGAGCGTTACGACAACCGCAACGATAGCCCAGGCAGGCAAAACGATCTTTGTCAGCAGTGGTGGTTCAGGATCAGGGGCGAATTTGACACCGAACGTCACCCCGACACTTACCGTCATCACGTTGGAAACCACCTCAATTCCGCCGGTTACCCCGACAACCGGCCAGTCATTCTGGGATCGGTATCCCCAGGCATGGATGATAGCACTTGCACTGGTGATTATCGGCCTTGCAGCATATGGCTACTACTCCTACCGGAAAGAGCAGGCAGGACCTCCCCCTGAAGGAAAATAAGAAGGGATTTTCTCTCCTCTTATTTTCCTGGATTTTAAAAGTAAAGGATATCTTATTCTCCTGTTATCCCTGATTATTCTCCTGATTCTCACAATTACCAGCATTCCTGACTTGCTTTGTATTCCGATTCCGTCTTTGCGAGGTTTTCATATCGTGATCTGCGTGACTGGGAAGTATTTTATAGGATTACAAGAAGAATGAATTTAAAAAAGGGATTCGTATGAAGAAACTGAAAGCGTTTGCCATCGTCCTGATTGTGGCAATGATAGTAGTACCGGGCCTTGCAATGGCCGCCACGCCTTATTCCTGGACAACCTATAAAAACACCTACAACGAGATGTTTGGAAAAGCCCCCACGGGTAGTGCTTACACATGGACCGCCTATAAGGCAACGTATAATGAATTTTTTGGTGCAGCCCCTGCTGGCTCTCCCTATTCCTGGACGGCATATAAATCCACCTATGAGAACATGTTTGATAAGGCTCCCTCACTCAAGCCCTACTCCTGGACCGATTACTCGAAAGGTTACGAGGACATGTTCGGTGATGCTCCAACGAGCACCCCTTTCAAGTGGACTGACTATTCTTCCGCATATGAAGATATGTTCGGGGTAAAACCCTGATCACTTTTTTTCTTGTTCAAACCGGTTAAACAAACCAAGTCATTCGGGCAGACATTATTCTCATAGTTTCTTGCCGACCGAGGATCCTGGCGAATCTATGATAATGTTAAACTAAACTGGAATCGTTTCTTTTTTTCCCGAAAGGTGAATTAGAAGAAGGTTTGGGAGTTACAACCGGATAACGAGTGTTCCGGACTCATTTACACTTTCTTCATCGCTTCCGACCTGAGCTCTTTTGGCATCAGCTCGATTGCATACCGCAATGACGTCCGGGGCATCACTGACTTCTTCTTCATTACATAAGCAAACACTTCATGAGTATGCTTCCGGCTGGCTTCCTTCAGGAGCCAGCCGTATCCCTTCTGAACCATATCATCCGGATCGGTCAGCACCAGGTCGGCGAGTTCAAATACCTCGGAAAGGTACTCCCCGTGTTTTACTGGTATGATCAGCGAGACGCACGCAGCTCTTCGCACCCACCTGTTCGGGGAGATCGCCCAGCGTTTCAGTACACCGACCTGGTCAGGGTATTTTGTAATAAAATCGCCGACCGCATGATTGCAGAACCCGTCGCAGGCAGCCCAGTTGGTGATCCAGCGGTCGATCCAGCGCTCGAATACCATCAGGTCTCGGGGTTCGAACCGGTCTTTGAGAGAAGGGATCCAGGTGGAGACGATAAACGCCTCATCCAGGTATCCGGAACCGTACAGTTCTTCACAGAGGGCAAAGATTTCAGATTTCTCACGTGACCGGACCTCTTTCCAGTATCTCTTCGCAATTGCGGTGACATCCGCGGTCTTCAAACCGTAACAGGAGATCTCCTCCTTGAAGAACCGCTTAGACGACTCCCTGATGGCCGGATCAGCCTTCTTTTCGAGTTCTTTTCGTATTGCAGCAATGACCGGATCCATGCAATCAGCTGGGTGGCAAACAAGGATAAGCACTGTGGAATCTCATGGTCAGTCCTTTACGCCTGGTCGTCCCGGCACCTTTGATCGGTGCAATGCTCCCCCAGTATCTCTTCCAGCAGATCTTCCCGTCATGGAGCGAGCAATCCGGAAGGAGACCCGCTTTTTGTAGGGTCTATTTTTTCTCTCTGGCGGGCAACTCCTGGTTTCCTCCACAAGGGGGTGATAGTGCTGGCATCTGCAACAAGCTGCTTCCCCTGATAAAAATAACATGATTCCTCCGAGGGCCACAAGCATAAAAGATGAATATTCCGGAGGCATTTTCATTTAAAAAAGCGGAAAGCCCCATTAGGATGAAACCCTCTCACTGCAATACAAGGGTATCTCGCTCCTGCATGCCGCATCACGATCCTTTTTTCCGGGAGGATCCATGGCGGGCATCTATTTATTGGGATGAGGGTACTTTTATTCATGACATCAAGGATGAACTTTTTTTTGTTGTTCATTGCCATTTCATGTATCCTGACAGCAGGGTGTATCACTCCCGAGACAACCCCAGAGAATTCCCCTGTCACCGCTCCGACAACAGAGAGCAGCCCGGTTCCCACAACTGAACCGCCAACACCTTCCGATACAGTTCCCGAGGCAGCCCAGTTCACCAGGGACGACGTCTACGAACTCCTCATGGATATTGCATTCGGCTGTGACAATACCGGGGTGACCATGTTCTCTCCCTCATCCGAAAATCACCTTTTCTTCTCGCTTGAAGGGCAGGTGATTCCCGCAGACATCGACTTTGTCTCCCTGTTCACCAGGCAGTTCAACCGCATCACGCCAATTGAGGTATTCACCGATGAACCGCTCAACAGCCGGGGGAGCCCCATTATCTTCTACCCTGATGATTCCCTGGACTCTCTTGAAAAGCGCTTCGTTGCCTGCCAGGAGCTCGATCCAGAGTCCGGAAAACCCCTTTATATCATTTATAAGAGCGTGACCGAGCTACCGAATGGGGAGAGTGAAACCACCACGAAAATTTACCTCAACGCCAACCTTGCCGGAGCGGAACGGGAACATTACCTCCAGAAGGCGATGCTCTATTACCTCGGATTCCCGGGCCAGACCTATAACTATCCCGACAGTGTCTTTTTCTACAACACCCGTTCGACAACCGACTTCACCACGATCGACATCGAGGCGATGAAGACCCTGTACCATCCCGGGATTTACGAGGGGATGTCGATCCAGGAACTGAGGTGGCTCCTCTTCAACGATTGATCCCTTCCTGTCATCTCTTTTTTTGGGGAGAAGCATCCGGACCAGTCCTCTTTCTTCCAGTGTCATTGAACATTCACAACGTGTGAGCAATCCTGGATCTTTGTAGGCAATGAAGTAGAATCCGTCATCTTTTCCTCCAATCTCCTCCTCTGTCCATCCCAACCGGACGGTGTGTCCCCCGGTAAAAATGTGAATATGGTTCCATACCACATCGAGGCTTGAAATTGCGCGGAGAAGAATCGGAAAGGTGAGCAGAGAACCGATCGTTGCATTCCGGCAGCCGCAAGGACTTCCCCCTGTATCAAGGCACCGTCCAGGATTCAGGGGTTGACCAGGATGGTTGCAAAAAAAATCGCAGTTTACAAATTATTTATTATCTTTTATGAAAATGTTCTTGATATGACTCGTCGCATCCTCCTGGTGAGCTGCCTTCTCCTGTTCGCTTTAGCCTGTGCCGGGTGTCTTTCAGCGCCCTGGGACTCAGATAGAGTGAAGATTGATGAACAATTCGCCCCTTCCACGGCAAGCTCAGGAATCCCCTCCCGGGATGTCGTTTATCCGATTCCCACCATTGCTCCTACCTATGCCCCTGGATATGCTGCTGACCTGGAAGCCGACCAGAAGATCATCAGGACCGGCAGTCTGAATCTCGAAGTCAAGAACGTCTCCTCAACGCTTGACCCCCTCAAACAGATCGCCACCCTGCACGGCGGATATGTCGGATCCATGTCGGTGAATACCCAGTATGGGAACCGCCTGTATGCATCCCTGACAATAAGAATCCCTGCGGGTGAATTCGATGTGACGGTTAGTGACATTAAGAAGCTCGGGACACTCACATCCGAATCACTCAGTGCGGATGATGTTACCGAGGAATATGTCGATCTCCAGGCACGGAGGAACGCCCTCGCCAGCCAGCTCGTCCAGTACAACCGGATCATGGAACAGGCAGAGAATGTCTCCGAGATCCTCGAGGTCCAGGTCCAGATCGAACGGGTGCAGGTCGAACTGGACAGAATCGACGGCCGTCTCAAGTATCTGGACAACCGGGTTGACTATGGCACGATCACGGTATCGCTCGTGGAGCCTGAACCGGTAGGACAGGGCAAAGAATTCTCTCTTGTCTCGGTGCTCAACGACGGGATACAGGGATTCCTTGCAGTTACGGGGGGGTTGATCATCATCCTCATCTCCATCATCCCTCTGATCATCCTTGGGATCATTGCGTACGTAATCTACCGGATATGGAGGAGGCGGAAGGGAGCGAAAAAAACGACATCAGGGGAGACGAAACGAGAGGGCAATCCCCCGGGAGCGTGAGCGGAGGATCATTTTCAGGGGAAGGGAGAGCCTCCCTCCTTTCTCCCCCTCTTTTCATGGAGCCGTAATTTCATGGCGGATCAACAGGCTGGTCCTCTTTCTCAACTGGTCTCTGTAAATTGGCCGGGACACTACGCAAAAATCGCCGTTTGGTCTATTGCCTTCTCCGTCCTTCAAGGAGATCGCCTACCATGACACCGATAATAAAGAAGATAGCAAGAAGGATCACTCTGACCGAGAGGTCTATGGCACCAACCACCTTACTGCCCTCACTCGTCCCGCCAGGAGAAACAAGAGAGAGGATCGCAAGGATGATACCGAGTACAATGCCGAGAGCAAGTCCCTGTTTGAGGAGGGTGACAAGATCCTCTTTTCCACTGCGAAGATACCCGAATGCAATCCCCATGACCAGAGCTGCCAGTTGAAACCACATGCCCTTTCTTCCTTTTTACCATCTGTCTCCTCTCCCTTATATCGGCTGGCCTTCATATCTGAAAGAAGCCGCACGGGATAGCGTGCATCTGGTACATCTCCCCCGAATAATGATGAGGAAGGGAGGGATCCTGGAGATCTTCCCTGAAGGGAACCAAAGGATCAGGCCGGATGTGCCTTGATCTCTCCCGGAAGGATCCGCTCTATCAGGGTTGAGGGAACCTGGTCAGAAGTGGATACGATAAGGTAAAATTCTGCATGGTTTCCGAGACGGCCGATATATGTCGCATCAATCTTGTAGTTGGTGGAGAGTATCTCGGCACCAAGAATGCGGAAGACTGCCTTTCGTTCCGAGATGGTCCTGGTCTGGCCGGCAACAAATTTTTCATTGGTGTCCCCTATCTTCATAATCAGCTCGTCACCAGTGCTGAGAACGATAATGGGGGTTCCTGCAATCATGACCTGTTTCCCGTCCGGAATCTGGACAGCATAGGTCGTGGTGTATGGGTATCGGGTACCTGGTTCGGCAGGAAGGGAGGGGTCTACTGAAAGAGTGAGGAAGGCTATCACGGCAAGTACGATCAGAATGAGGAGAATGGCAAGGCCAATTTTCAGGACTGAACGACTCTTCCCTGTTTCCTGGGGAGTCCCTCCTTTCGGACCCTCTTCTTTGGGGGGTTGGACTTGTTCGGCCATATTGTTCACTCACAATAGAAACGTATCATCACGCATAAACCTTACCAGGGAAGAAAAGGACTCTTTCAGGCTGCTTGATTGATGATCGTCGATCAATGGGTAAAGGATATCTTCACCGGCAGGACCCACAAGGTGAAAGGGCAGATGCCGATGTGAATACGGGGGTGTCATATCACCTCCATTAAATACTCCCAACTAGTAATCATCACTCATAATGAACGGGAGAGGATGTCGGTACTTCTGCATGGGACTGAACATTCATTATCCCTACTTTGTAGAGACCGGCGTCCATGCAACCGATCGTCCCCGGGAGTGCAGCACCTGCTTTTCCCGATCACAGAGAACCCGTTTCAGGGAGTACCTCTCACAGGCTGCTCTTCCCGCTATGGAGATGAGCCTCTCCTGGCTGGATGCAGGGGAACCCCTCTCGATCAATGTTTCAGGGGTAGCAATCGAGCAGTTTCTCGGAGATGAGCACGACGCGGCCGATATCCTTGTGCAGCTGCTCCGCCATAAAGCTGTCGAGATCCTTGGGCAGACCTACTACCGGAGCGTTGCCGGTCTCTTTTCGGAAGCCGGTGAATTCACAAGCCAGGTCAGCAGGCATGCAGAGTTGATGGAGGGGCTTTCTGGGAAGAGGCCGGAAGTCTTTGAAAATACCGAATTCGTGTTCAACTCTGAACTTACCAACGCTCTCAGCACACTTGGTTTTGCCGCCCTCTATTCCGAGGCGGATGAATCGATCCTCCCTGTCCTGAATCCGAACTATGTCTATTCCTGCAATGATCTGCCCATCCTGATCAGGAATTGTCGTCTCTCTGATGATATCGCCCACCGGTTCGGGGACGTCACGTGGGACCGGTATCCATTGACCCCAGAAAAATATGCCGGTTGGATTGCAGAAACCCCGGGTGATTGCATTCACGTCCGTGTAGATGCTGGAATATTTTTGGGAGCAGCTGGTGGAGCCCGGGCACTGGGGCAGTTCTTCCGTGGTCTGCCGGAAGCCCTCCGTTCACGGGAGATCACCACCATCCTCCCTTTATCGGCAGCCCGGAACCAGCCCAGGGCAGAGATCCGGCTGGAAGATCTCGGTCTTGTATCTTCCGATCGGGCGTATGCCCTGACTGGTATCCGGACCATCCTCCAGCAGTCAGCGTTCTGGTGCCTCGAGGACGCCCGCTACCTGATTCCTGATCAGGAATCCTGGCGGAGGTTCCAGAGCACCGACCATTTCTCGCGCATGGACACTATTTCAGGATCATGCGGGCGGGTCGCGATCCGGTCCACGAGCCAGGAGGCGTATGACTACTTTTCGGCATACCTGATTGCTCTTGCCCGCTGTGAGGCTTCCTGCAGGGAAGACCTCTGGTCACCGGCCGCTGCACAGGTTCTCCGATGCCTGCCCCCCGAGAAGGCTTTCCATTTCCATTCGGGCCACCGGTTCATCGGGTATTCGGCCCACAGCCTGAAAGAATTCTCACGCCTGCTCGAATTTATCCCTGAAGAGGTATTCTCGTTTCACCAGGAGCGGGGTGATTTTTCCCGCTGGATCGATGAAGTCCTCGGAGACAGCACGCTTGCCGAACGCATCATGCATTGTGCAACACCCCATGAAGCGGCAGAACTGGCCAGGGAGAGGGGAAGGGAGCTATGCCACGACTTAAAATAGCCCATCTCTGCTGGGAGTCCCTGCATGCTGTCCGTGAGGGGGGACTCTCCCCTGCCGCGACCCACCTTGCAGAGGTGCTCTCGGGAACCCATGAAGTGCATTTCTTCACCAGGGGAGACGGGCCCGACCGGACCATCGGAGGGGTATTCTATCACTTCTGTCAGCCTGAAGGGGAGGGTATCCTCCAGTACTGCCTTGACATGAGCAGGCAGATCCTCGACAAGTTCCGAGACGCGGACAATCCCCCGTTTGATATCATCCATTTCCATGACTGGCATTGTAGCGATGCACTCGAAGAATTAAAGGAGAGAACCACAGTGATGAGCTACCATTCCACCGAGTACGGTCGGAACGGGAACAATTTCGGGAACAGCCCCGAGTTCCTTGCCATTGCGGCAAAGGAGTGGAGGGCAGGCCATACGGCCCGGCACGTGACCACCGTCTCGAACCATACCAAGACCGAGATCATGTGGCTGTATGGCATCCCGGAGCGGAACATAACGGTGGTTCCAAACGGCATATACCCTGATGTCTATTTCCTCCCGCTTGATGCCGGGCAGGTGAAAAAACGGTACGGTATCCACCCGCTCGCCCCCCTCGTACTCTTCATTGGCCGACTGGTCTACCAGAAGGGTGCCGACCTCCTGGTGGAAGCCATCCCCCAGGTCCTGAAACGACGCTGGGATGTCCAGTTCATCATTGCCGGAAAAGGGGATATGCGGCAGGAACTCGAGGAACGCTGCAGGACGCTCCCCGTCCGCTTCACAGGATACATCTCTGACGAGGAATACCGCGAGCTCCTGAATGCGTGTGACCTTGTCGTCATCCCCAGCCGGAACGAACCCTTCGGGCTGGTGCTCACCGAGGCATGGAGTGCCGAGCGATGCGTGGTGGCAACTGATGTGGGGGGACTCTCGGAGAATATTGATGATTTCATTGATGGTATCAAAGTCCCCGTCAGGGCTGATTCACTTGCCTGGGCGATCAGCTACATCATTGAAGATCCGGTCCGGATCCGGGCAATGGGACTTGCCGGAAAACGAAAGGTCCTCTCCCAGTTCAACTGGGGAGAGATCGGCACAATGATGGAGCGGGTTTACATGAACCTGATAGCAGACCGGCAGAAGGAGGCACGATCATGACTGGGGTGGGCACCGCTGGAGAGCCGGAATCGCCGTTCCTCTCTGACTATGATATCTTCCTCTTCCGGCAGGGAAGGCATTATCGCCTCTATCAGAAGATGGGCAGCCATCCTCTTGTCATGGAGGAGGGAGCGGGCACGTGGTTTGCGGTTTGGGCCCCCAATGCCCAGCGAGTGACCGTGATTGGAGATTTCAATGGATGGGACCCTGCCTCCCACCCGCTGCGGGAACGACCTGACGGTTCAGGGATCTGGGAGGGTTTCATTGCCGGAGCGGTTGAAGGGATGCGGTACAAGTATCACATCATCTCCCGCTACCACAATCATACGGCAGATCGGGGTGATCCGTTCGCATTCGCCTGGGAGCTCCCCCCTGCGACCGCCTCCCTCATCGCAGAACCGTGTATCGGGTGGCAGGACCGGGCATGGATGGAGGAGCGGAAGAACCAGCAGGATACCACCTCGCCGATCTCCATCTATGAAATGCATCTTGGATCATGGCGGCATATCCCTTCTGACGGAGGGCGGGCCCCGACATACCGGGAACTAGCACCCATGCTTGCCGGGTATCTTGCAGAGATGGAATTTACGCACGTGGAGTTCCTCCCGGTCATGGAGCACCCCTTCTACGGATCCTGGGGATACCAGACCATCGGGTATTTTGCCCCGACCAGCAGGTATGGCACCCCTGGCGATTTCATGTACCTGATCGATCACCTCCACAGGCACGGCATCGGCGTCATTCTGGACTGGGTCCCCTCCCATTTTCCCTCTGACCCGCATGGACTGGGATTCTATGACGGGACCCACCTGTACGAGCATGCCTCTCCCCAGCGGGGATTTCACCCCGAATGGAAGAGCCTGATCTTCAATTACGGCCGGCATGAGGTGCAGTCGTTCCTCATCAGCAGCGCACTTTTCTGGCTGGATCGGTACCACGCAGACGGTCTCCGGGTGGATGGGGTGGCCTCGATGCTCTACCTCGATTATGCCAGGAAAGCGGGGGAATGGATCCCCAACCAGTACGGGGGCAAGGAGAATCTCGAGGCACTTTCCTTTCTCCAGAATCTCAATGAGGCGGTATATGGTACCTTCCCCGATATCCAGACCTTTGCCGAGGAATCGACCGCCTGGCCGATGGTGACTCGCCCGAAATATACCGGGGGGGTCGGCTTCGGGCTGAAGTGGAACCTTGGATGGATGCATGATACCCTCCGGTTCTTCTCCCGTGACAGCCTGTACCGCTCGTTTCACCTCCCCGAGCTGACCTTCTCGATCTGCTATGCATTCTCTGAACACTATGTGCTCTGCCTTTCCCACGACGAGGTAGTTCATGGGAAGGGATCACTGTTCGACCGGATGCCAGGAGACGACTGGCAGAAAAGGGCCAACCTGCGGTTGCTCTTCGGATATTTCTATACCCATCCGGGAAAGAAACTGCTCTTCATGGGGGATGAGTTCGGACAGCGGTCAGAATGGGATCACCAGGACAGCCTCTCCTGGCAACTCCTCGAGTCGGCAGAACACAGGGGAATCCGGTCCTGGATCAGGGACCTGAACAGGGTATATCGCGAGGAGAATGCCCTTCACCGGACTGATAGTGATCCCCTGGGATTTGAATGGGTCGATTTCGGTGATACCAGGAACGTTGCATTCAGTTTCCTCAGAAAAGACAGGGAATCAGGCGAGTTCCTCATTGCCATCTGCAATTTTACTCCTATTCCACGGCAGGACTACCGGATCGGCCTTCCTGCCGGCGGAGAGTGGACCGAGCTTCTGAACAGTGATGCAGGACATTACGGAGGATCGGGGATAGGGAATCTTGGATCAGTGAAAGCCGATCCTGTCCCCTTCCACGACAGACCGTTCTCTGCGGCATTCACCCTCCCGCCGCTTGCGTTCCTGCTCCTGAAACACAGGGGAGGTGAATAACATGGGAAAGAAGATCTGTATCCATGGACACTTTTACCAGCCGTCCAGGGAAAACCCGTGGACGGGGATAGTCGAAAAAGAGCCTTCAGCTGCACCCTGGCAGAACTGGAACGAACGAATTACGGATGAATGTTACCTGCCCAATTCAGCAGCCCGGATCCTGGATGGCAACGGCCGTATACGGGCAGTATCCAACAATTATGCCCGTATCAGCGGTGATTTCGGCCCGACGCTGCTTGCATGGATGGAACGGGTACATCCGGGTGTATATGACTCGATCATCAGTGCAGACTCGCAGGCACAGGACCGGTTCTCGGGGCATGGGAGTGCGATTGCCCATCCTTATCATCATGTCATTCTGCCACTCCTCCCACGTGAAGACAAGGAGACTGAGATACGGTGGGGCATCCGCGACTTCGAAGATCGCTTCGGCCGGTATCCGGAGGGGATGTGGCTCCCTGAGATGGCTGTTGACCAGGAGACCCTTACCGTCCTCGCCGATCACGGCATCGCATATACCGTCCTCTCTCCCAACCAGGGATGCCAGCCCCCCCAGGAGGTTGACGAGCGTCCGGTTCCCGGCAGAGGTATCGATACATCAGCGCCTTACTTCTGCAGTCTTCCCGGAGGAGGAGATATCGCGATCTTTTTTCATGATGCCTCAATCGGTTTGCAGGTAGCGTTTGGCGACCTGCTTGAGAATGGAGATCGGTTTGCCGATCGTCTTCTTTCGGCCTCACCTTTGGGGGGGCTCGTCCACTTTGCGACCGATGGTGAGACGTTTGGCCATCACCACCGTTTCGGCGAGATGGCGCTTGCCTGGTGCCTGGATCGCATCGATACCAGTGCACCGGAGACCCTGACGGTGTACGGGGAATACCTGGCAGGTTATCCTCCGAAACGGGAGGCCGAGATTATCAGTCGAACTTCCTGGAGCTGCCCTCATGGCATCAGTCGATGGCACGAGGGGTGCTCCTGTGATTCGGGGAGGCATGAAGGTTGGAGCCATGAATGGAGGGGCCCTCTGCACACAGCCATCCGGGGCCTCTCATCTACTATCCATGATATCTATTCCCGGGAGGCTGCCCTCCTTTTCAGCGATCCCAGGGTAGCCCGAGATGACAGTGTCCGGTTGTTCAGAACCGGTGCGGAGGGATATATCGCGGCCTTTTTCCATGACCATGCGACAAGGCTGCTTTCCCGGGAGGAACAGGACCGGGCACTTGCATTGCTGGAGCTGTCACGACAGGGCCTTGCCATGCAGACCAGCTGTGCCTGGTTTTTTGATGACATCGCCGACCGCGAAGCAGTTCAGGCGCTCCGCTTCGCGGCACGGGCCCTGCAGATTGCCGGCGACCTGACAGGAACCCCAATCGAGGAAGAATTCCTGGCCCGGCTTGCAGCAATTCCGGGGAACCGGGGGAGCTATCCCGATGGAGGGGTCGTCTACCGGGAGTGTGTCCTTCCTCTGGTCATGACAAGGAAACAGCAGGCAGCCTGCCTTGCCCTTGGAGATGCCGTCGGGGCTGGAACAACCCTGCTCTCTACCAATCCCGTTACCGGGGAATACCTCTCATACGGTGAACTTTGGCCGGATCACGATCTCTCTCTCAGGGGAGGCCCGATCCGGTATTGCTTCCTCTCCCGGGATGCGACCACGGCACTGCTCGGGCTTTCGTTCCATCCCGGGGTTGCTCCCATTGAACTGAGCACGACCCTGAAAAAAGAGGGGTATGATGCAACGGCAGAACGACTATCAGCCCTCTTCTGTCCGGTCATCCCCTTTTCTGAATTTCCTCCGGCCGGGCAGCGGCTGGTTGCCCATGCCCATCTTGACAGGACCATGAGGGCTTTTGATGACATCGCGGAAGTCCTCTTTGCCCATTCCCAGTGGGGCGCATCAGATGATGCTAAAACGAGATTCCCTCCAGTCACCCGCCTTGCCTGGTATGTCCTCTCCTGCCGTCTCGATGCATTGCTCTCCTCTCCCACATCCACGACAGAGGAATTGTTCCATTTGGTTGCGGAGTTCAAGGAATGGGGATTTAAAGAAGTTCCATTAAACCAGCATCCGGGTGCCGGGTATTTCCTGCTTCGCATGATGAGAGAATGGGCAACGATGCCGGGAGAGCGTGACCGGCTTGATTCGGTGATTGCGACACTCTCCCTGTTTTGCAGGAACGAGGCTGCCTGCCCAACCTGGGAGCTCCAGAACCTCTTCATCGGGATACGTGACGGTCCTGCCCGGGCATGGGAGGCGGGTATGCGGCTGGGAGACGATGCAGCAACTGCATGGTGGGAGAGATTCAGGCACCTCGGGACGATGCTTGGAGTGAGTGTTGCGGGAGGGACCGGTACCCCGTTTTCCTGATACCTATGCCTGTACCAATGCAGCATGCAGCTGGCCGCTTCCCGGATTGGATCAGAGGAGGGTTCTCCCATCCCCTGCTTTGAGACCGGAAGCCGGAGTGCAGGGATGCTCCTGCATATCACCTCGCTCCCTTCCCGATTCGGTATTGGCGATCTTGGACCCGAGGCAATTCGTTTTGTGGCTGGGCTCTCGGAAGCACACCAGCGTTACTGGCAGGTGCTCCCCCTCCACCCGGCTGATAAGAGCCATCAGTACTCCCCCTATCATGCAACCTCCCTCTTTGCCTTCAATCCTCTCCTGATCAGCCCCGAGATCATGGTATCCGATGGGAAGGCTGATCAGTCACAGCTGATGGGTCTCCTATCGAAAGACAGATCTGGTTCGGGTTTTCTGGAAGAAGCCCCTTTGAAGATGGAATTTCTACGGACTACAGCGCAGCAGAACCGCTGTGGCAGGGGTGATCCTGGTTTCGATCACTTCTGGTGGGCGAACCGCTGCTGGCTTGATGATTACGCACTCTTCTCTGCCATTTCAGGAAGCAGGGGTACCACTACCTGGTCAGACTGGCCAGATCCACTCAGGGACCGGGAACCTGATACCATCGAGGAAGAGCGCAGGAAGCTCGCCACTTCTATTGAAGAAGAGCAGTACATTCAGTATCTTGCATTCTCACAATGGGATGCTCTCCATGCATTTGCACGGAATCATTGTGTCAGTATTATCGGGGACCTCCCGCTGTATCCTGCGTATGAAAGTGCCGATGTCTGGTCCCATAAAGAATTGTTCCGTCTTGACGAGTGGGGAAGACCCCTTGCGGTGGCAGGGGTGCCACCCGATTACTTCAGTACCACCGGCCAGTGGTGGGGGAATCCTGTCTATCGGTGGGAAGAGATGGAATCTCAGGGGTTCTCCTGGTGGGTACAGCGGGTCGGGCACCTCCTCTCGATGGTTGACTGTATCAGGATCGACCATTTCCGGGGACTCTCTGCCTGCTGGGAGATCCCTGCCAGTGCTGGGACTGCCGGGGAGGGTCACTGGGTCCCGGTACCCGGGTACGCCCTCCTCTCCTGCCTGGCAGCCCGGTTCCCTTCACTCCCCTTCGTCGCCGAGGATCTTGGTACGATCACGCCAGACGTAAGGAACCTGATGACCGCCTTCGGAATCCCCGGGATGCGGGTCCTCCAGTTTGGATTCAACCGCGATCCCAACAATCCGCACGCCCCGGAGGCCATCAGGGAGGACGTCGTGCTCTATACCGGGACCCATGACAATAATACCGTGAGAGGGTGGTTTGAAGAGGAGGCTTCGCTGGAAGAGCGTGAACGGATAACATCGATCCTTGGAAAGCTGCCGGAAACAGGGACGATTTCACATGACTTAATCGATTGTGCCTTCCACACAGAGGCACCTGTCGCGATCATCCCCGTGCAGGATCTCCTCGGTCTTGGAAGCGGAGCACGGATGAACCGGCCGGCAACTACCGAAGGGAACTGGCAGTGGAGACTGCAGCCGGGGGAACCCCGTGCAGAGGACTGGGCATGGCTGCGGGAGCTGACAATCCGGGCGGGCCGGCATTCTCCTGCAGCGAAATAGCGGGAAGAGGTAATGCCGATGAGGGTGACAGCAGCATCGCCTCGTTTTCTGCACATGATGACGGCTCTTTTATTATACCCCCATAATTCTCCGGGAACTAGTCCTGCCAGAATACATCCTCATGGGACCGCATGAGAAAGATATACTTCTTTAAAAAATGATAACGCTATGACCATTTGTGCAGGATGAACTGATACACCGGCAAGGGGGATCCCCTATCCCCGATCGGATACGAGGACTGGCTGATCTCTCCTACAACCTCTGGTGGAGCTGGCACCCGGAAGCCCGCGTCCTCTTCAAGCAGGTCAATCCGCATGCCTGGAGGGAGAGCATCCATAACCCGGTGAAGATGCTCCGGGACATTCCCGACCAGTTCCTGGACCGGGTTGTCGGAAATCCCGAATATCTTCGCCGCTACGATATCATCATGGATCGTTTCTCCCGGTACATGGAGAACCATAACGGATGGTTCTCTGAGACCCATCCATCCTCCCGAACGCTCACCATCGCCTATTTTTCCGCTGAGTACGGACTGCATCATTCTCTTCCTTTCTATGCAGGGGGTCTTGGATTCCTCGCAGGGGACCATCTCAAGGAATGCAGTGATCTCGGGGTCCCGCTGGTAGCCGTGGGATTCATGTACTCCCAGGGGTATCTCCACCAGCGAATCCTGCCTGACGGGTGGCAGGACAATATCCGTGAGTTTCTTGACCGTGAAGCTGCCCCTGTAAGGAGGGTTACCGATTCCGCGGGAAGGCAGCTCCTTCTCGATGTGCCCGGTATAACCCCCTCGATTAAGGTCGCCGTTTGGCGGGTGGATGTCGGCAAAGTCCCCCTGTACCTCCTTGATACCGACATCCCTGAAAATACTCCCCAGGCCCGGGCGATCTCTTCCCGGCTCTACACCGGAGACAAGGAGCAGCGCCTGGTCCAGGAGATCGTCCTTGGTATCGGCGGACGGAAGGTGCTTTCCGAACTTGGAATCGATTTTTCTGCAGTTCACTTAAACGAGGGGCATCCCTCGTTTGCCCTCCTGGAACGAACACGAGAGTTTATTGAGGACGGACTCTCCTTCCCGGATGCCCTTGCCCGCGTCAGGGGAACCTCGGTCTTTACGACTCATACCCCGGTTGCTGCCGGCCACGATGTCTTCCCAGCCCCGCTGATCGACAAGTACTTTTCAGGATACTACCCTGCTCTTGGCATCGACAGGGATACCTTTCTCGACCTTGGAAGGAATCCGGGCGATCCGGCGGGGATGTTCAATATGGCGGCTTTTGCTCTCAAATTCACCGCGTACCACAATGCCGTGTCCCTGAACCATGGTATTGTCTCCCGGAGGATGTGGCATCACCTGTGGCCTGATCTCGTGCCTGAGCAGGTCCCGATCGATGTGATCACGAACGGGGTGCATCTCCCAACCTGGATGAACCAACGGATGGAAGGGCTTTTCTCGAAATATATCGGTCCAGTGTATCCTCACTGGCAGCAGGAACATGACAATCCCTCCCTTTGGGAAATGATTGACGAGATCCCGGACAAGGAACTCTGGAGCCTCCACCTCTGGCTTAAGGCAAAGCTGTTCAACCGCATCCGAGAGCGGAAACGGCAGAGATGGGCCTCTCACCTGAAAGAACCGCTGAACCTTGTCGCTGATGGCCTGATGCTCAATCCAACCGTGCTGACGATCGGTTTTGCACGCCGATTTTCGAGCTACAAGCGTGCTGACCTGATCTTCCATGATCCCGACCGTCTGAAACGGATCGTGACGAACCGGTGGCTGCCGGTCCAGATCATCTTTGCCGGGAAGGCCCACCCTGATGACACCGAGGGGAAACAGATCCTGCAGCGGATATACCGATATGCGCTTACCCCGGAATTTGCAGGGAGGATCGCCTTTGTCGAGGACTATGGTGAGCAGACCGCCCAGTACCTTGTCCATGGTGTCGACGTCTGGCTGAATAATCCCCTTCCTCCCATGGAAGCCTGCGGGACCAGTGGCATGAAAGCGGCCTTGAACGGGGTCCTGAACTGCAGCATCCGTGACGGGTGGTGGCTCGAAGGGTATAACGGGAAGAACGGCTGGGCATTTGGCGGTGAAGAATGGAGCCCTGAGCGGGATGCCATGGACGCAGCAGAGCTTTATACCCTGCTTGAAAAGGAGATTATACCCCTTTACTACAACACCTCCCTGGATGGGATCCCCCACGGATGGGTGAAGATGATGAAAGAGTCGATCAGGAGCATCGCACCTGTGTTTTCATCCCGGCGGATGATCAAGGAGTATGTCCGGCGGTATTATCCCTCCCTCCTGAAATGTGCAGAGACCGGGTTTGAGACATGCCCGGTCTGAGAGCACCTATCAGTAGTATCTAAGCCAGATACAGGGTTTTGAGTGTGACAGAAAGGGGATCTCCCCTCGCTGGTGCGCATGCCCCTGAAGAACCAGATATTTTTGTATACGCTCCCCCTCAAACCCCATCACCAATGTACGCTGCCGATCAAGATGGGCGCTCCAAGGGCGGCTCATCGGATCATTTTCTGATGCCAATCCCCCGAGCTTTTCAACACAACACCGCAAGAAGGCAACAAGGTTATTTCAGGTGAATACTCCGTCAGCCCTGAAGGTGAGGAGCGTTCTTTGGTGTTCATCCATGAGGTGAAGGAACTCGTCCCTGATCTCAAATAGACGGGTGTTGCGAAGTGATGAGAGATACTGTTCTTCGATATCGTACCACGCATGACTGCCTGCTCTGCTGGTCGGTTCAATTCCCGAGAAGGAGATGACCTGGCCGGTATGCGTATAGATTCCTGTATACTGGTTGGCAGGTGCTATTCCGCTGAATGTCCCATTTTCACGGAAAATCAGAGTTATTCGGACTCCGGCGGGTATGGATTGTAAGGGCTCATTCCCCTGCATGGTTTCGAGGATCCATCGCGTATCGATCAGAGAAAACTGCTCAGCTATAGGGGTGATAAGCTGGATCACCCTGATTGGTATCACCGATGTTCGGATGAGAGAGAGATCACCCGGTATCGCTGTCACTTCTACCCGCTGCCCCTCAGAGAGCATCACCTCCGGGGGAAGGTTGAGTGGCAGATACCGGCTCCCATCATCAGCGATGAATCCCCAATAACCCCCGTCCTGCCCGAACCTGACAGTACTCCCAGAGAATGAAAACACCTCACCGGCAGCTGCCTCCGTGTCCTTTGCAGGGAGGAGAACCTCCAGAATGAGAAGTGCCACTACCCCGGACTGGATAATAATCAGGAGGGTAAGGATGAACATCAGGAATGAGAGGGAGTCCTTCTTATCAGCCATTGCACTCTATTGGTCATGATTGACTGATAATTCCTCTCCACTGATCCCGATATTTGGATATCCGGTCTGGCGAATCAGAGGTATCTTTAAAGGAAGAGTCTTGGGGAACCCTTATGGGAGGTGGGTTTCCTGCACCTCGCTGTCCCTGGCATAAAACCTACCCCATTGATCCGGGATTCAGGGGGCTGCAGTGAATATCCCTTGATTCCGACCTCCCTCACTCAATTATTCAGTCTCCCCTCCTATCTCCTCCCATGGAAGTGTTCGATCTCTCAGAAGATCATATCCAGCTGGCAGAAGTCTGTTCCTCCTTGTTTATACCGATCAGGATTGATCCTCCACCATTCTATCCGGTGACTTTCTCGCATGCCTTTACCGCCCTCCGAAGCCAGAAGAACGCCACGAGTGCAGCGCCCTGCATGACAACAGAGTAACCGACGAGGATCCGGATGTCCATCTCGTACAGGATCCCGAGCACGATGCTCCCTGCAAACCAGGCGCCCCCATAGAGGGTGTTGAAGACCCCATATGCCCACCCCCGTTTCTTGATCGAGGTGAGATCAGCGAGTGCTGCCCGGAGCACGGTCTCCTGTCCTCCCATCGAAATTCCCCAGAGGACTGCCGCCGCAAGCGCGTGGTAATATCCCCCGGCAAAAGCGAGGGCAGCAATCGGGAAGCTGGCCAGGGGAACGGCTACAAGGACGGTGATCCCTGACCGGTCATAGCATTTCCCGATAACGAGGGCACACAAGGCATCGGCTGCCATGGCTATGGCGTAGAATATCGGTATCTGGGCGGTTGGGACCACGGCAGCAGCACTGAAATGGTAGGCCATCAGGGGGAATACCGCAAATCCTGCCATCGTCAGGAAGGTGAAGGTGCCGTAGCGGAGGAGAATTCGGGAAGAATGCAGTGGTGCCTGAACCGGGACTCTTTCGTTTTCATACTCTGCCGGGTCAGGAGATCTCAACCATGCATATATCAGAGCGACAACCAGGAGGGCAAACGGGAGTGCGAGGATGGCAAATCCGGTTTCATATCCACCAAACAACGCGAGAGAAACCGCGAATACCAGCGGACCGATGATCGCCCCCACCTGGTCTAGGGCTTCATGGATCCCAAATCCCCAGCCCCTTCCGACCTGGTGTGCAGCATGGGAGAGGATCGTGTCCTTGGCTGGCGATCGGATCCCTTTTCCCAGCCGTTCGATCAGGATAAGAACGGCAGCTGCCTCCCATGCCTGCACAAAGACAAGGAGGGGGATCGCCCCGATCATCAGATACCCGGCTATGGTAAATGTCCAGTAATCGCCGGTTCGATCGGAAAGGTACCCGGATACCAGCCTCGCAGCGTAGCCGATGAACTCACCAAATCCTGCCACAAAGGCGACCGTCAGTGCAGATGCACCGAGCAGGAGCAGGTATGGGCCTATGACACTCCTGCTTCCTTCGTAGATAATGTCCCCGAAGAGACTCACGATCCCAAGGATAAGGATAAGGCGGAGTGCGGTAGAGCGGTTGAGGGTTCCAGCCGGGGTCATCGGGTAGTCAGGGATTTACTCTGAAGCACCATGTAATCGTTTCGGAATGATACCGGGAAGATATATCCCCCCTCTTTAAACGCATGAAGTATCCCATTACATTTATCGAACCAGCAGGTAAGACAGATGGCTGTAGGAGAACGGTGCAGTTATGGTATCAACACTGATGGAATATTTCAACAAGCAGCCCAGGATCGGAACGATCAGTACCTGCAGTAAGGATGGCAAGGTCGACTCAGCCGTATTCGGGTCTCCGCACATGACCGATGAAAAGACAGTGATTCTGGGATCAGGGGGTAACAGGACCCTTGCCAACCTCCGCGAGAATCCCCATGCCGTCTATCTCATCATGGAGCCAGGGCAGAGCATCATGGACTGGAAAGGGATACGGGTCTACCTGCAGGTGAAAGAGATCGCTTCATCCGGGCCGTTGCTGGAGACGTTCAAGAAGAACATGGCAAAGGTTGCCGGCGACCAGGCAGCTGCCATGATCCACGCCGTCGTGAGCTTCGAGATAAACGAGGTCCGGCCTCTGATCGACATGGGGCAAGGGTGGGAGAATTCAATTTAATTCCTTTTCCGTATGTCATTCGCCGGGAAGATATGGTGCAGGGGAGGAGAGAGGATTATCGGGATGATCCGGTGATGAGACCCGGGCTTATTCCTTATGGGTCCTCCCCTCCTTCTCTTCTGATGAATACTCTGTTCTTTTCCGAAAATCGGTTCGGAGCCTGACAATCTCCTCATGGTCGGTATCGATAGTATACAGTGACAAACCAAAACAGGGTTTCCGGAACGGCATGAGAATCCGGGATTCCCTTTCATTGATTCCTACAAGCATGGGACGTGGGAGTAGTATCGGCACTTCGCGGAACACATACCCCGGGTCTATCCGGTAGACCTCAGTGCATTCCTTCTTCACCCGGTTGTATGCCCGGCGTGGTGTCACGCCTTTCAGCAGAACCTCAGACCAGACCTGGTTGAAACAGGGTCCTTCTGGCATTACTGAAGGAATATCCCATCGGAATTAAGTACCTATCCATGGATCACGGATATTCCTATGGGAAACGTTCTTCTCGAAGGCCTCAAGAACGAGCTCCACTCAAATCTACTACTTTAGGAAACAATAGATCTGAACACGACAGAATCCGGTGCATGCTCAGGCATGTTGAGAACCCTGCCTGATGAACCGGAAGTCAATGGTGATAAAGACTGCAACTGAAATAGCTGCCATCCCTAAAACAGGGAGCAGGGGTTTTTCGTAGAGTGGTAGGGATCCGGCTGCCTCGAGTGCCTGGATAACACCAATGCAACCGAGGAAGTTATGGAATGCGATGGTGGCATAGATATCCCGCCCGACGAAATACACGAGGCTTGTCACTATTCCGATGAAGGAAAGAAGCAGGATCATTCCTGCCTGGTTGAAGGGAGGGCTGTGCCCGATATGGTACAGCCCAAAAAGGACACTTGCTATGAGTATTCCGCCCGCAATGGCGATTATCCTCCCTTTTTTTGAAAGAGTTCCCTCTGTGATCGATCCGATCATGCCCCAGCATATGACAATCTCTGCAATGGTGACGGTCAGCACCTGGGCATATACATTGAGAAGCACAACAAGGTTGGGTGCTCCGTGATGCTGGATCAGCAGTATGGCAAGTCCACCCAGAAATGCGATGATTACCGCGATTATTGTACGCTTCAGGGGGCGGAATCCGGCTGACTCCAGGGAGATGAGTCGTGTTCTCTCGGCCTTTCTGATCACCAAAAGAGCAAGAATGATGCCGATCAGGATGTTTGCAATGAGGGTGTAGGCTGTCCGGTCGATAACGGCTTCAGGCCGGAGCAGGGTCAGGATCCTCCCCTCAAGGAGATAGGTGACTATCACCCAGACGAGATAGGTGAGGGATGCAAGGACAAGGATCCGGCAGCTATCGGAATCTCTCTCTCGCTGTAACGTTTCACTCATTGGTTGCTGCCTTCCGATTTCCAGCGCGAAATACCACCATTTACCACACCTGGATAGTTCTTAATTCAACCATTCTCATCGGAATATAAAGATAAAATATTATGCTCCGGTGGCCGGCAGCTCTCCCTCTTTTGTCATGAACAGCCAGTACCCGATCCCCGGCTCCATTTGTCGTGCATCACTGTGTATCCCATCAGATCCTCGTAGGATGGAGGCATCGTACCCCTGTGTAGTTCTATTGAAGGGTATCAGTACGGTCCAGGTATCCTCAACTGCCGTGAGTGCCAGGGATGCAGCGAGCGGCTCACTGTCGCCAAGACCAATTGCATTCCATCCCTGAGCGAGGTGAATTACGGGAGGCACATTTGCAGGGTTCTTATCGAATATGAGAGGAAGCGTTGTGGCCTGCTGCGAGTTGAGCCAGAATCCAGTCTGTGGTAGGACAATCGATTCCGCACCAATATTCTCCCACATCGCAGAGGTAGCATTGTAGGTCAGGATTGTCCGTGTGGTGGTCTCGACCGGTTTGAAGGCGATCCCGGCAGAAGTGCGACCGGGATCGAGCCGCCTGGGTATTGAGATAAAGTTCCAGCCGGGAGCAAGGGGGATGGCATATTCCGATACCACAACCGTGGCAAGCTGTTCCATGGAAAATCCGTGTCCATCTGTCACCTTCAGCCTGACCCGGTATTCTCCTGGTTGATCAAAGGTATGAACCGGGTCTGCCACAGCATAATCATCGATCCCATCACTATTCACATCCCATGAATAGGTATGAGGATCTGTTCCCAAAACGGTGGCTGTGAGCCTGATGGTGAGAGGGTCTCCTTCGTCTGGCAGGGTATATCCGATCGCGCTGATCTTTGGGGGCTTATACTCTGCAATCGCAAATACCCCGGTATGGTTGGTCAGCCCCCAGACGGTTTGGTTTTGGTTGTCAATGCCCCCCGGACTGAGGGGATTCCATGTTCCGTTGTAGGTGAACAACCTTAGACTGTCCTTCTCTATCGTAGTACCGGTATCCTGGTAGTGAGCTCTGATCTCCATCCCTGTTATCTCCGCATCAGGGATGTTGGATGAGATCTCGTAGTAAGGGCCAATTGGAGAGATTGGGGGAGTGAAGTTCCGGGGTGGGTGATCCGGCTCGAACGTCAGGATGGTCACCCGTTGGTGTACTCGTTTTTCTGCACCGTTGATGGTCAGATCGATCCCGATAGCGGATTCATGTACCGTTGCGGGGATACCCGGACTGACATTCACGAGGTGCGTATATGCTGATCCAAGAATTCTTCCTCCGCAGAACGTGATCAGGTAACTGGTCAGCTGCTTCGTGGATTTTTCTCCCTTGCAGGGGATATTGGCCTGATCATCGCCATACTGGTAGGTATATGTGTGGTCGTAAAAGGTCCCAAAGAACTGGCTTGTCCGGTGATCCTCAGGAAGGGTGTCAATGGGACATGTTTTCTCGGTTCCGCAGGCTCCCTTGCAGCAGGAGAGGTTCCAGATCGGCTCTCCCTCTCCAGGTGTCGTCGTGGCATTTGCCTGGCCTGGCCCCGTCTTGTTCACCTGGGTCTCGTAGCTGCATGAGCTCCAGAGGGCGACTGGCCTGTTATTCCGAAGAACAAGCATAGTTGCACTCAGATTGCGATACTCCTGCTGCTGGATCTTTTCAAGAAGGTCTGTTGTGCCTCCGGCTCTGATACACCAGTTGTGTGCAGTTCCGCCTGTCCAATAAGTCCCTTGCACCGGCTCGATCTGAACGGGAATGTTGTACCCATCGGCAAGACTCACATCGTAATAATCGCTGTCAGTCTGACTCCAGTTGGTGGGGGCAAAAAAAATCTCCATCTTTGTTGTCGGAAGCTGTGGACTCTGGTCAGGAGGGCCGTTGGGCGGCACTCCGCCACACCTGACTATTCCCTCGGGAGGTGTTCCAGGAGTGCCCTGGACGTAACAGGTACCGGTATCACATTGCAGGTATACCCCATCAGGAGAAAGACTGCAACCATACCTTGGAAAGAGTGCGGCATTGCCCCCATACTGCGGATCAGCTTTCACGGTGTAGTTCACCGGTTCCCCGGGAGGAACTTCAAATCCGCCACCATTCGGCAGATCAACTCCGCAGGTGCAGCTCGAGTTCGGGCAGGACTGGTGCGTGCAGTTGATCGAGGGACAACACGTCAGGTTGTCCTTCCAGCCGTCCGTTGCTGCTCCCGAACAACTGCAACCGGTGCAGCCCCGCCCCTGTGACACATTATTCAGGATAAAAGGGGGGCCATTGGGTCCCATGTTTGCAGCAATCCATACCGATTCTGAACAATTATTTCTGAAAGCGATGGTGTGGTTTTCATATGCGATAGCGGTGGGTACTGCCATCCCCTCAGAGGCGTTGTCTGATATCAGACCGATCGGTGCGCTGCATGCGCAATCTGCCGCGGTAATACCTCCAAAAATAACTCCAAAAAAAAGACTTCCCAGGACGAGCCTCACTGCGATGTGTTCGGATAATTTCAAGTGAATCCCTCCTTCATACGTGCCTCTCTCTTTTTCGTATGATACAGGATGAGCAGGGCGGCAAGGAAGAGCGGGTAGAAGAGATCCATGTACATCACTGCACCTGCATTGTTCACCGCAGTGTTTCCATGGAATCCGAGTTCATACAGGTGGCCGATGCCGGCAGAAATTGAGAATATTCCTGTTCCGATGATAGTTGCGGTAAAGAATCCTTCGTCCCGGAAGAAGAGGCAGAGGATTCCAACGATCCCAAGCGAGAGATCCCACATCCCGACTTCCCGCTGGAACGGGCTGCCAGCAGGCCACCCGATGGACCCGGCAACGCTGTCAGGTGTCAGGATATGACCCAGGCCTGCCCAGAGGTACCCGAGCCCAAGTCCGATGACGAGCTGCCACATCAGCACTGCGCCGATTGCCCGATACCCGGTGCACTGTTTCCAGCGGATGTGGAGGAGTGCAACGAGGAACGCGATGAGAGGAAGAAAAAGGGGCCAGAGAGCCGCCACGATGTCCATGAAGGTGATTTCTGCCTGGATATGATAAATGAGAATGGTTTTATTCGATTACTTTTCCCTTGACAGATGAATAGTAACCCTTGCCTGGAGGTGAATCCGGGTACCCTCCTCTCCTGCAGGAATGCATCCTGGAGATTCATGGGAGGCAAGGTCATCCTGATCGGTAGAAGTATCACTCCTGAAAGTGTCTGGGGTCCATGATAGTCTGTATGGTTCAGTAACTCCCAATGTGCCGTATTTCCCAACGATCCCCGGATTTCTTTAACACAAGTGAATGATTTGTGCCCCGATACGCGATGCACGGATTTTGTATCAGAAAAGAGCCGGGGGAAGTTCCCCCTTTGGCAGCATCCCCCACATCCCTGGTTTGCTCTATTTCCCGCTTCTCCGGACCCTCACGGACTCTGCATGGGCATGCAAGCCTTCGGCATCGGCAATCGTCTCGACCGTGTCGCCTATCGCTTCGAGACCTTCACGGGAGATCATCTCTACCGAGGTAGTCTTGCAGAAATGCTGGACATCGAGCCCTGAATATGTTTTTGCATACCCTGCGGTCGGGAGTACATGGTTGGTCCCGACAGCATAATCCCCGCAGGCGACTGCGGAATACCGCCCTACGAAGATTGCTCCGGCATTCTGCACACGCATCACGACCGGCAGGGGATCGGCAACCTGGATGGAGAGGTGTTCCGGGGCAATGACATCGGAAGCAGCAATCGCCTCTGCAAGGTCAGGTACCACAACATATCCTGAATTGTTCAGTGCCTGCTCAATGATCTCTCTCCGAGGGGCTTTTGCAGTCATCGCTTTGACCTCACGGCCAACCCTTTCAGGAAGGTTTGAATCGGTGGTGATCAGGATACAGGCAGCATTCGGATCATGCTCGGCCTGAGCAAGGACATCGGCAGCGACAATCTGTGGATCGGCAGTGTCATCCGCAATAATCCCGATCTCGCTCGGCCCGGCCGGAAAATCGATCTCAACATGCTCCCGGAGCATCATCTTTGCGAGAGTGACGTAGATATTTCCCGGTCCGACAATCTTCTGCACCGGTGGAATGGTTTCGGTACCAAGTGCCATCGCTGCAATGGCCTGTGCTCCTCCTGACCGGTAGATCTCAGTCACTCCTGCAAGGTCAAGGGCAACAAGGGTCATCGGGCTGATGGGGGGTGGAGAGCAGGCACATATCTCGGGTACTCCCGCAACCCGGGCAGGTATGGCGCACATCAGTGCAGACGAAGGATACGCAGCCCGGCCTCCGGGAATATAAAGGCCTACCCGGTGGAGTGGTGTCGTTTTCATCCCGAGCACAATACCGGGTTCGACCTCCTCCAGCCAGAGATCCCTTGACCGCTGCAGCTCATGGAAGTGCCCGATCCGGTCTTTTGCATCGGCAAGGCTGGTGATGATCTTCTCATCCACAACATCATATGCTGCTTCCCGTTCATCGTCAGATACCGCGATCTGAGTGAGTTCGACGTGGCGGGAGAGCTGCCGGAGGGCTGTATCACCATCCCTCCTGACTCTCTCAATGATCTCGGTCACGGTTGCCCGGGCTTCTTCGAGGCTTGACTTCCGACCTGCTATCCAGGTCTCCACCTCCACTGCCTTCCACATAGTGCCAAATACATCAGTCAGGAATGATGTTAATGTTTCGAAGCCCGGAACCCTGGTATTCCTGTCCTGTCGGGAATCTTCATATCAGGTCATTGTTTTCTGTCCAGTTCTCTGAACACACTTCGAGCGAATGAATCCCAATGAAAAGAGGCTCGGTAGTGGCACATCGAATGATGTTCGATTGGGGTGTTTCAATAAGATTTTATAAATAATCCCTGATTCAGATGTATGGAACAGGGCAGCACTTTCATAGGCTTCTTCCGAAGATTCTTCCGGATTCTTGTCTTCATTGTCGGGATCGGGGTCATTCTTCCTGTGATCATTGCTGTCGTTGCAGGATTCCCTGCCGGGATTGCACTGAGCTTTATTCTCTCGGCCTTTGCCCTGCAGGCAGCAGTGCCCCCGGTTGGGGTGGTGCTGGGACTTCCTGTCTGGCTGGTTCTCGTAATCCTTACCTGTTTTGCTGCCGGGGTTGTACTTGGGATCTACGAGGTCTGTATCCCGCTGGGGGCCACTTCAAAGAGGGTATCTTCCATCATCGGGAAAGTGGAGCAGAAGACTGCGAAGTATCCCCTCCTGCTCCATTGGTGGGGCATGCGCAAACAGCGGATATCCCTGCCTTTGCTGCTCTGATCGCACCTCGGTTATGGTGCATTCAAAATGATAATCAGGTCACTGGAGATCATAGTGATCACCCATGTCTGATAAAAAATGGACCCTGATGCTTGCAACAGTGCTTATCGCCCTTTCAGCAGTACTGTATATCCTTCATTTTTTCATGTTCCATGATCCCCACCACATCGGGATGTTTCTCCTGGGTGATCTCGCTTTCCTGCCGATTGAGGTCCTGCTGGTGACCCTCATTCTGCATCAGCTGCTTGAGAACCGTGATCGGGAGATGAGACTCGACAAACTGAACATGGTGATCGGTACTTTTTTTTCTTCCATGGGGACCACCCTCCTTGCATATTTTTCAGATCGCGATCCCCAGATGGACGGGGTGCGAAAAAGCCTCCGGATATCAGAGAGCTGGAGCGAGGAGGATTTCACACGAATGGGTGCCGAACTGTCCAGATACCCCTGTATGGTCACGATCAAGGATGTCGATATGCCAGGACTGCGGAATTTCCTTCTGGGAAAGGAGGATTTTCTGATGCGGCTCCTGGAAAATCCCCTCCTTATCGAGCACGAATCATTTACCGATATGCTCCAGGGGATCTTTCACCTTACCAGCGAACTCACGCACAGAAAAGATCTCACCAGTCTTCCTGCAAACGACCAGCAGCATCTCACAAAAGATATCTGCAGGGCATACCATCTCCTGATCATCCAGTGGCTCGGATACATGCGTTACCTAAAGCAACACTACCCGTACCTCTTTTCCCTTGCATTGAGGACGAATCCTTTCGATGAAGAAGCAAGTGTGATCATCCGCTGAACTTTTTTTCAATGATTTTTCAGGATAATTTTTAAGTAGAAGTATGGAGTGTAACCCCTGCTATGAGTATTTGTCAAATTACGCTGAGAGAGGGGGAAGCTACATCAACGTTTGATATCACACCTGAAGAGCTACGATTATTGAAGGACTTTTTCCAACAGTATCATGCACGGCCACTCCAGAGAAAATCCAAATTAAAGAATTTGAAAAGTTATATCTAGAGTTTCTTTACCCCACCGTTTGATGAGACTCAGATATTTCTGAGAAGGAACACCAGGTACCTGTAATAATCAGAATACTTCCGGAATTGTGCAATCTCCCTCCGGATCATATCAATTACGGCGAGGGCAGCCTGATTTTCAGCAAACTCTTCCTCCATCCCTGCAATTAAAGACACTAGGGTCCGGAGGGTGGCAGGTACAGGATTTTGAAATATCCCTCATATGGGCACTAATTAAGAAATAAAAATCTTTATGTTGGTATTTTCCCAATAATTAAAAACTTTCATGGCTGCTGCACCAGATCCCACGTCACTCAAAGACCTCCTGTCACGCTGCTCACGCCATCCGGCTTTCCTTGGTGCCCTGATAGGCATCCTTGCGGCATTTTCCCAGTCGCTCCTCATCAGTGCCGGAGGCCCTGAAGCCTATGGGTTCTGCGTTGCCTGCCATACCCGTGACCTAGTAAACGGGATGACCAATATTATCACCGGCGCCAGCCTGGCTCTTGCCCCCATCTCGAAGAATGCCATCCTTCCAGTGATGAGCGTAGTGGGTGTTATTATCGGGGCATTCCTCTCGGCAAAGGTTCACAAGGAGCATAAAATCAAGAAGACTGACTATCAGGAATACCTCATCTATTTCATCGGTGGATTTGTTGTCCTCCAGCTTGCCATGGTCTTCGGGGGGTGCCCGTACAGAGCAGCCCTGCGGACAGGATACGGTGATATCACAGCGCTCCTTTTTATCATCATGATGGGCCTCGGAGTCATTGCAGGGACTCTCCTTATGCTCCGCAAGGCCGAGAAGGAGATGAACTGATGGCGACCGGCATTCTTTCAAAAGAGGTGGCCATCTATGCGGTCCCCCTCGTCACGCTGCTCCTCGGCATTCTTATTGGGTACCTTGCGCAGCGGTCAGGCTACTGTTCAATTGGAGGATTCCGGGATTATGTCCTCTTCCGACATACCCGGCTTTTATCAGGGTATGTCACTCTCATCGTCGCGTCATTTTTTGGGTATCTCCTCTTCTGGTTCGTGACGCCCGCGGCTATGGAGCATTTCTTCTGGGCTCTTACCAGCAATCCGCTTATGCCGGTTCCGGGAGCTCCTGCCGGGCTCTCTCCTGCTGCATATCTGATTCTGGCTGCAATTCCTGGATTTCTTATCGGACTGATTTGTGTCCTCCTTGGCGGATGCCCTATCCGCCAGACAGTAATGGCATCAGAAGGGAGCTACAAGGCCGCATTTTTCTTTATCGGCATGTGCGTTGGTTCAGTGATATTTGCAACCTTCGTCTCGGGATGGGTGGTCGTTCTTATGCGGGCGTTCGGACTTGGTGTGTGAAGATATGGAGGACTCGGCCAATTATTCATCAACATTCTTTTTCTGCACTCCTCTCTCCCATGAGCGGATAATCTGGTGTACAGAGTGCATTGCCTCTGGTGCCGGGATAACACCAGAACAGGGAAGGATCTTCACGGTATTTCTCACGGGTGATGCGCTGTTCAGTTTTGTTGATGCAACGAGCCGCGAATCGTGGAATGCCCTCTCAAAGGTCCCCTCAGTACAGATTGTAGCAGATGGAGACGAGCTGCGATTGCACGGGCTGTGTGTTTCTGTTGCCAGGGCAGCTCCCGGCATCTGCATTACAGAACGGGGGGGCGGGACGCTTTTTTGGGAACAGCTCATATCGCACCTTGCAGCGGAGTGGAAAGGCACAAAAAAGGCTGCATTTCTGCTCTGTCATCCTCCCTATATGAGTCGGATACCCGTTCACATGCTCCGGTTCCTCTCTGGAGCCTATGCTGCGGGTCTCTCTCCTGAACTGTATGCCTATCTTGATGGATTACACAATATCCATAACGGCCAGCGCCCGTCAGAATTTGAAAATATCGGCCGGGCTATAGCTACCCTCGCCAGGAAATCGGGAGAATCGGGAAAGGATCCCTGGTTTGCAGCCTGTTCCCGCTGTGCAACAGCCAGGGGATATTTCCAGATGAATCCAGGAACAGGATATTGCGAACCCGCCTCCAGCATTGATGAGATCACGATCCGACCCTTAAAGGAGATCCTCTCCCGATTCCCCGGATTTTATCCTATCCTGTCACACACGAGCGGGGGAATTGTCAACCCGGATAGATCCAGGGATCAGGATACCCGGCCAAGGCTCATTATTTTCATCACAAACCCCCCCTATGGCACCGAATGGACCTTCGGGGGTCTCTCCCTCGCCCTTGCGACAGCGATGGAGGGGATACCCACAACCGTCGTCTTTATTGAGCATGGAGTCTATTCCCTCTACGGAACGCATGAGGTCCCTCCAAACGACAAAGTCTTCAATGTCCAGGAGATGGTTGCCGCAACCCTGGATATCCCTTCGCTCTGCTATCTCGTTCATGCACCTTCCCTGGAACGGAGAGGCATTGGAGTTGAAGAGCACCTCATAGGGATTCGGGAGGTACAGAATAATGACCTGGCGCAAATCCTCTGGGATCACGACTACTCTGCAACAAGGATATTATTTTTCTGAGCCAAGAGTACTACAACAAAGGGTGATGGAAGGGTGAATGATTTTACTGATCTAACTTGTACAAATCTAATGATCAAGCTAAAAATTCTTTTGAACAAGCTTACTCCGGGAGACACCCTTACCTTTTTTGCAACAAGGGAGCAGGTGGATAATACCTGCGCCCCCTTCTCCAGCAACGGGTACCAGGTTGCATGGGACCAGGAAGCAGAAAATCGGTACCTGGTCAGGATCAGTAAGTAACGGGAACCCCGGTGAAAGGTCCGATATCTTCCCCCGATCGTGTTATCCGGGGGAAAGAGAGATGAGGGACTGGCCGAAATATTCCGCAGGGAACATGAGTACGCGGGACCTGTGGTGGCTATCCAGCGGGAAGCAGGAGATCCCGAAGCGTTCCCTGTATCTCCGGCTCCTCTTCCCGCCACTCATCGCGGTCATCTTTTTTCTGATGTGCTTCCTTATCCTCCCCCGCGACAGGATCCTGATTTTGGGGGGTCTGATGCTGGCTTACTATGTTCCCCCTGCAGGCAAGGAATCGATTATTCCTATAGGGATAGGACTCGGAATACCGTGGTGGCTCATGGCGATTACCGTGACCCTTCTCGATGTCATCACCTCGCTCTTCATGATCATGAATTTCGTTCTTATGCTCAGGGTGCCACGGCTCGGACCATGGATTGAGAAGACTACCCTGACGGGGAGGGAATTCATGGAGGAGCATCCGTGGATGGCCCGGTGGCGAATACCCGGGGTTGCATTTTTTGTCATGCTCCCGCTCCAGGGAACCGGCGGTGTCGGCGCCACGGTTGTGGGATTGATGGCTGGATTATCACCCGGCGAGATCCTTCTTGCGGTAGGAATCGGAGCAGCGATCGAGAGCCTCATATTTGCCCTCGGGTCTGAGCTGATCTGGAGGCTCCTGATGGCACATTTTATTGCGGGGACTGTTGTGGCTGTCGGATTGATACTTAGTGTAATCCTCATCTTTGTCTATTTCACCCGGCAGATGCCGGGAAAAGAAGAAGAGTTGTAGCCAGGGCTCCCGGACATTATCCGGAAGCAGTCTGCCTCAGAAGTCTCGGATAATATTTGACCTGGGTTGGAAGGACATCTAATTGGATGGTGACCGGGTAGCCAAGAGCATCTTCCATATTTTTTGCTAGTTCATCGATACTTTTGAGTTCTCCAGTGCCAGCAATAGAAATCGTGACATGTGCCGGTCCATTCAGCAGGATGTCGCGGGGTTGAAAATTCAGGGTCAGCCTGGTGACGGTATACGAAGTCCCCTCAATCCAGGATGTGACCGCGGTGTTTGCGAATGCGGTATCTCTTTCCTGTTCAAGAGTCCGGTATCCGTTGAAACCAAGGATGATAGCGACAATGATGGTTGCGAGGATGGCTACTTCGAACGCACGTTTGCGGTTGGCATCCCTTTGAGGAGTAATCCTGCTGATGCTCACTCCGGAGAGCCACAGGACAGCTCCTCCTGCCAGGATGATTGCGAGGAAGTTGGTGAGGAAAAGAACAAAGGCACCGCTGGCATCTCCCCAATGAAGCTTGGAAAGAGAGATGCCAACTACTGACAGGGGAGGTACGAGTGAAATAGCTATTGCCACTCCAGGGAGGGTATCCCCGACATCCTCCCGCGAGATTGCAAAGGCACCGGCTGCCCCTGAAGCAAGAGCAACGAAGAGAGCCAGCAGGTTGGGGGAGACTCTTGAGATAATTTCAGGGTTTGAACCAAACCCAATAACGATTGGGGAGATAAAGAGAGAGAGGAGCAAGGCCAGCCCGATCACATAGAGGGCACTGAAGGTGACAACCAGGATCGATCTTTTTATACGAGCCGCCCTGCCAAGTACCATCGCCAGGGTTGCTGCCATGATGGGAGTCATCAGGGGTGCAATGATCATTGCCCCGATTACTGTCGCCGTTGATCCTGATATTACCCCGTAAGTGGCGATGATTGTTGCCAGCGTCAGAAGGACAATATAGTTGGTTATCGAACGTTTCTTCTGCTCTCCTTCAAAGAAAAGCTTCTCTTCCATCACCGGAAGGTATTCCGGATCAAACCGGTTTTTTGTCACCCATTCAGATACCATATCCATTCTCTACTATCCTACAACAGGAAGCGGTTTTGATCATTTATTAACAATACGTCGTTGAATGTTCACGCCAGTCCTGCTCTCTAAACAGGACACGGCCAATCCGGTTCCACAATGGTTAAATCCGGGAATCATCACACTACAACGTATGAAGAAGGTTGCTTTACGCCTTGCTCTCTCGTTTCTTATCCTGTTCCTTGTTGTTTCCGGATGCACCCAGGCACCGGTTACGCCTCCTGTTACTTCTCCTCCGACCACAGTCATCCCCACTACTCCTGCTCCCGTGACTACCACCCTGCCTGTTGGCATGGGGACACCTGGACCGACCCAGTCCCTGCCCCCCCAGTACTCCCTTACGTTCCAGGTCACGACAAATGGGAGGACCACAGACCCAATCACCTCCGTGGCTCTCAATGGAGGCAATGGTATGAATTTTGTTGGGCTGATCGAGGTGAGCCTGACAAAGCCGGACGGAGCAGTCCAGTCACAGACGATGAATTCACCCCATTTTATGGGCCAGAACGTTGCCTTCCCCTGCAGTACCTTCCAGAACCGGGTGGAGATATGGGCTACTGCCCCGGAGGTCGGAAGGATTAAAGTCTATGATGAAATTGTGCCGTTCAAATCCCTCAATCCGTGAAATCATATATCCTTTTTTCCCAATGTGTGTCTCCGCAAAGAATGAGTAGTTAATTCATGGATGCCTGCTGAAATTCCCGACGGCTTGAAATTCATAGCCTTGCTGTCTGGTGCGGGTATCATGGTAAACCAGACCAATTTTTTCGCGACTGTTCGCACTCCCACCTCTTGCGAAAAACTCTGGTGCTTCCGACAGGGAGTTCCGGAGGCGATTCACCAGATTCATGGTTATGCAGAGGGATCTCTGTTCCTGTATTCACACAAAACCGCCAAGAGTTGTTCCCGGTCCTTCATCGAAATGTAAGTTAAATTTTTATGACTAAATGTCTGAATTAACGTACATCAGCGATGCTATGAAGCAAAATACGTTCTATATTCTTGCCGGCATTATCGGCCTTGTCGAGGTCGGGGTGTTCTGGTTCTCCGTCCGGTACATGATACCCTACCTCATCACGGGGGCCTTTATTGTGGGTGTGCTGCTTCTCTATCTGGCATGGCGTCGGATCACCGATCGCCAGGTGGATGAACGTGCAGTCCTTATCAACCAGAAGGCCGGGATGGCAACGTTCATGGTGTTCTGGGTGATCTTTTTTGCTACCAGCCTGGGGGGTGCCGTGATAGGTCTTGGAGCTCCCCCTCTGCCGCATTTTCCACGACCCCCCGATGAAAGACCCAGTGGGATCAATGAGAGCATAAAACCGTTTGGCGACGGTCCGGGACTTCCGAACGAGAGCATCAGACCCCCTGATGACGGTCTTATCCGGCTTGGGCATTTCGGGTACCTGCAACTGGCGCTTCTCTTCGTGATGTTCTTCCTCTATGTCGGGTTCAGGATTTACTATGCCCGGAAGTACGGGGAGTGGGAGAGCGATGAAGAACAGGATTAAAGTATTCCGGGCTATGCATGACCTCACCCAGGAGGCGCTTGCACAACAGCTCGGGGTCACCCGCCAGACTATCCTTGCCATTGAAAAGGGGAAGTACGATCCATCCCTTGAGCTTGCCTTCAAAATTGCCCGTTACTTCAACGTGAGTATCGAAGAAGTGTTCACTTATTCGGAGACTCAATAACTTTACAATTCATCGGCTCCGTGTCTCCCATCCGCCGAAGTATTTCATCGAGCATCTGTCACGGATTGTTCTCATTTGGTAAACTTTATATAACCTAATGTAAAACATACTATACGTTTCGGCCAAGCGGGATCGAGCATTGGGTGATCCTGGTGTGTCAGAGATGCGACAGAGAAATAACCTTGACCCCCGGCTCAACAGATTTCGTCAGAACTCCCCGGGAGATGTCGGATCAATGAACCTCCTAATCGGGAGGGATTGTGCTACCTCGCCCTCAATGCTCCGGAATGAACATATATCCGATCCTCTCCAAAAAAAAACGCCGCTCTTGAGATAAATCCTAAACACGCATACGAGGCAGAACCATTATGATGAAAGGGAAAAGAACTGCTACCAGAAGATATCTGATTCACTCTCTCCTTGTAATACTTCTCACCCTGGGAAGTATCTGCACCCTTGTCTCGGCTGCAGATTCTACGACTGACACCTCGTCAGAAGCATACGTCGCAATCACGAATGTCACCCTTGATCCCTCGATTCTGATGCAGTATGACCAGGGAACCCTGGCGGTACGGATAACCAATTCAGGATCATCCCCGGTGAAAATCAACCGTGTTGAGCTCCTCTCAGAAGAACTCGATGTAGTCAATTACCAGACATACGATAAAGTGGGAGTTCTCGGGGCGTCAAACTCCCTCTTCTTCACGTTCCTTGTCGAGGCTGACGTCGAGGAGGGGACATTTTTCCCGATATTCTATGTTGACTTCACCGATTCGGGGAGCATGCGCTACCCGATCGCGGTGAAAGTTGACGATACCCCCATCATGGTCTCGGTTGTCAACGCTCCGGATACCTTCACATCCGGTGAGGAGGACAAAATCACCCTCTCGATAAGCAATCCACGTGATAATGAGGTGAACAGCGTTATGGTCGTACCAGGCGGGAAGGGTATCAGCCCGTCGCAAAGTGCCGTATTTGTCGGGACTCTCAAACCTGACGAAGAGAGGCAGGTAACCTTCGGCATCACCCCCGAGAATGCTACGGAGCTCGTCCTGGATATCCAGTACCGGAACGGTCCGAACCAGCATAACGAGACCATCACCCTGCCGGTGACGCTCGGAAACAGGAAGGTTGCTGCCGAACTTGTGGTGAACAATATAGAAGTGGCAAGTGGAGGGGCGAGCCTGACCATCTCCGGGGACGTCACCAACGCCGGACTGAAAGATGCAAAATCAGTGACGGTAACGGTTGGAGACCCTGCCCGGGCAATCGATCCAGACCCTGTCTATGTAGTGGGGGCTCTTGAGCCGGATGACTTTTCCAGTTTTGAGATTACCTGTATGGCCCCGGGATTGTCCCAGATCCCCCTTGTCGTATCGTACAGGGATGATGAAGGAGAGACCTACAAAGAAACGTTCGATGTTTCGGCACATATCTTTGGGAACTCAACCGCAGAGGGGTCAGCAGCCGGGGGCTCCCAGGGGCCCCCTTCCATGCAGGGTCGCCCAAGTGGCGGAGGAATGGGGATGATGGGATTTGGCAGTGGCATCAGCAAGATCCCGGTCATCCCGATCCTCATCGTCATTATCGCTATCATCGGTGTTGTTGTAGCATGGCGTAAGGGATACCTGGAAAAGATCCGGGATCGGTTCAGCAAATGATCCGTGGAGTGAGGGGAATGGATGACCAGCCGTTGATCGAGTTACGGGATGTCACCAAGGTATACTCGCTGAAATCCGGAGATGTTACTGCGCTCGACAATGTATCGCTCTCGATCCAGAGAGGGGATTTCGTGGCTATCATGGGCCCTTCCGGGTCAGGAAAATCCACCCTCCTGAACCAGCTCGGATGTCTTGATCGCCCTACTTCCGGAGATCTTCTGATTGCTGGAAGGAATACCCGGGAGATGGATGATCATGAACTCACAGGACTCCGCTTGAACACCATCGGGTACATCTTCCAGAAGTTCAATCTTATCCCACTCCTTTCCGCTTATGAGAACGTCGAATATCCCTATCTGATGAAACATCGGCAGGAGGACGAATATGGTCACATATCCCGGTTACTCAGCAGGGTCGGGATTGACGCCGCACTTGCCAGGCACAAACCTCCGGAACTCTCGGGGGGTCAGCAACAGCGGGTTGCCATAGCACGAGCTCTTGTCAACGACCCCCAGATCCTTCTCTGCGATGAACCCACTGGCAACCTGGACTCGGTCACGGGGGGACAGATCATGGAGATGATACGGACACTGAACGAACAGGGACGGACCGTGCTGATGGTAACCCATGATCCGACTGTTGCAGCATGTGCAAAAAGGAGAGTCATCATAAAGGATGGCAGGATCACATGAGGGGCAAGGACATCATTTTCCGGCTCGCCCTTCGGAGCATCCGGCTCCACTTTCTCCGGTCAACCCTTGCCGTTCTCGGGATCGTTATCGGGGTTGTTGCCATCGCCACAATGGGGATGATGGGGGCGAACATGACGCTCTCGGTTACCGAACAACTCTCGGATATGGGAAATGTCCTGGTTGTCACTGAATCCCGGGAAGGTGGTGGGGGAGGCATGCCTGGGCCAGGGGGGGCGGGTGGAGGATCTGATGATGATGATCCCATTCCGGAGGACCAGTTCAAGGATATTGAGAGGATAGCATCGAAATACGGGACGGTATATGCTCTCTATTCCGAATCGGATACCATCGAAGTAGGAGATGAGGAGCGGAGGGCAACCATCTATGGTCTTGACCAGGAGGTCATCCCTGAGATCCTGACCCTTTCCTCAGGAGCATACCCCAAGAGCACCAGCTCGGTCATTATCGGGCCATCCCTTGCCGGGCGCCTGGACCTGACACTCGGGAGCAAGATCGATATCGGCGATCCTGACGAAGGCGCCACCACCACAGTACGAGTGGTCGGCATCATCGAGGAGAGGGGGATGTCCATGGACCTGAACACCGATTCGGCCATCATCGGGAGCGAGAAGCTGTTTACCGGAATCTACGGGGGAGAGGGAGAGTACCGCCAGGTCAATATCATTCTTGATGACATCGATGAAGCAGGGAACGTCAGTGACGAAATCGAGGAACAATTGAACAAGAAAGAGGAGCAGGTCTCGGTCCAGGACAGCAGCCGCATGCTCGAGAGTATCACCGAGACGCTTGGGACCATGACCACTTTTGTGATGGCAATTGCCGGGATCTCATTACTCGTCGCAGCAGTCTCCATCTTCAACGTGATGATGATGTCGGTCACCGAGCGGATCAGAGAGATAGGGATCCTTCGGAGTATCGGGACCCAGAAGGGCGAGGTCCGGAAGATGTTCATCTACGAATCTGCCATACTCGGGAGTCTTGGGGCAGTGATCGGGGCGGTGGCAAGCCTTACCATCGGATGGGTAGTGGTCCTCGCAATGGTCGGCAGCACCGAATATTTCTTTGCGCCTGCCAGCCTCATGTATGTCCCGTTTGGCATGGCCATCGGGTTCATCACATGCGTTCTCTCAGGAGTGTATCCGGCGTGGAGCGCATCGAATCTCGATCCGATAGAAGCGCTCCGTGCGGAGTGATATCATCTGACAGGAAGTTTCATCGGAAGAAGACAGGCAAACAATCAGAAAGAAAGACTCGTCCTGGTGAGTGCCTCGCCTCCTCTCCGGAATAGTTCGTGAGACCCGGATACGGACCGATTCGGAGAGGAGAAGAAGGGCAGCAGTTCCGGAACCAGAGAAGGAAAGGAATACTACCGTAAAAAAAGATCAGGGGTTGATATTCTGGAACGGGACGAGTTCATCTTTCACCGTGTACGTCATCCCATCGGTGTAGGTGACGTTCACGATAGCCCTGTCGTCCCTTGTGGTCCCGGCAAACATCAGCGTTGTCTGGATTCCGGGCGACTGGGCAATCTCTGTCTCGATGCCTCCATCAGATCGTATGACTGTCGCCTGCATGCTGACCACATAGGACTGGCCGCCACCCCCGGCAAAGACCACCGAGATCCAGGGATCAGTGGCAACGGTGTTCTTGGAGATCTGGATTGATACCTGTTGGTAAAGGGGGACGACATCGGTTGGTTGTGGCCTGAGGTCAGGCAAAACCGTTGGAGTGGCTGTCGGAGCCGTTGTTTCTGGTGTGGTATCAGGTTCCACAGGGGTGGTGCAGCCAGCCACCATGACAAGTGCAATGCAGAATACCGTAAGGATAGTGATGAGACATTTCATGCACTATCCATAGCGAACATCCGTTAAATTTTTTCTGAACCGCGTTGTTCAGCTAATCTTTCTTTCGGAGAGGAAAGAGGGTATTTCACTTTCACTCCAGGCCCTGCGCATCTATCAGCTCTCCCGGCCTACCAAAGTGACGATGGGAGTATTTCGGTTCGAGAACAAGTATGCCGCACCCTCAAGAGAGCAACGGGAGCGGTACATGAGAGGGGAGGCCGAGGAGCATCATTTCGGCCCGGAGGGGGTGATTACGCTCATCCTATACAGGAATGCTGCGTATCTCAAGGATGAAACTGACGGTATCAGGATCCTGTATACCGGTGACCACGACAAGAGCAAAGCAGTGGAAGAAGCGGCCGCCATGGTCGAATACCACCGCAGCAGGTCAGAATCCAAGGACTCATTTCACCACGGCGGAGTTCATTGAGAGTATCCGTTGGTAACCCTAAGGTCTTTCCTATAAGATGCTTGAAAGATTGAGTGAATGAATCCGGTATCCTGTGACGGGTTTGTCAGGGACTCACTCCTTTTTAGTCCTGCATAAACACAATACAATAAAGCATCGTTTATGTCTGGATAGACCTATCTCAAATAACGCGAGATGAATCCCTATGATCACATATCCTGGATGCATTCATCCAATCAGGATACCATTCACTGTCCCTTCACCTTCAGGACCTGTCCCGCGTTTTGTATTTTCATTTCTGATCGCGACAAAAGAGTCACTCGTTCTCATTGATGCCGGGGTGCATGGGTCAGAGCAGAGAATATTCGGGGAGGTCCGGGATCTCGGCCGGAAACCGGAAGAGATAGGATTTCTCGTCCTGACGCATTCCCATCCCGATCATATCGGGGGAGCAATGGCAATCCAGGAAGCCACCGGATGTAGCATCGCGGCCCATCCGGCTGAACGAAAATGGATCGAAGATACGCAATGTCAGGAACGGGAACGTCCGGTCCCCGGCTTTCGAGACCTTGTCGGAGGTCCGGTCAGGGTCAGCCGCCTCATTGGAGACGGGGATTCGATCACCCTTGGTGCTGGGCGGGCCCTCCAGGTCATTCATACTCCGGGCCATTCATCAGGATCAATCTCGCTCCTTATGCGTCCTGAGATGATCCTGTTTTCCGGGGATGCCATCCCGGTTCCCGGTGATTTGCCCATCTATGATGACCCCGACGCCTCGATAGAATCACTCGAGCGGCTGATGAATATCGAGCATATTACGTATCTCTTCTCCTCATGGGCCGAACCAAAAGGGGGTGAAGAGGTCTACTTTACGATGGATGACGGGCATGCCTGGGTGAAGGAGGTATCCCGGGCGGTCAGCCTGATTACTGTCGCCCATCCCGGAATAGGGTTGGATCATCTCACCAGGCTTGTCGTAAAGGAGATTGGATTGCCCGCGGAGGCGGCTAACCCGATGGTGATACGGACAATCAAGGCTCATACCCGGAAGTCCTGAAGGGTGGATCCTCTAAAGTCGTATCATTCAAAGAGGGAGCAGCAGGAAGGAGTGCATCTCATGAAATGGAGTACCCTATTCCTGGAGGCCGGTGATCAGAACTGCTGTTCTCGTGATCTGACATGATATGGCAGTTGTTGGCACCACCATTCAATCGGGAAAAAAGAAAAATAGTTAGATAAGGGCCGAGGTGATCCCGATAACACCGGACTGGATGATCACTGCAGTAGCAACAATCACTCCAGCCATCATCAGCGCAACAGCAACATTACCCTTCTTCAATTCCTCGAATTCATTGATCCCTTTCGTCAGGCGGTCAAGGATATTCAGGGCAAGATAGATAGTTGCGATAGCAAGGATAATCCCGAGAATCAACTGAATAAAGGCTGCCGCAAGCGACCACCAGTCGCCGGCAAGGGCGTTGGTGATCCCGATCGAGATTCCGGCAACTCCGGACTGGATCACAATGGCGATAGCAAAGAAGATCGCTGCAATGATAATCCCTACAGCCACATTTCCTTTCTTGAGTTCCTGGATCTCATCGATTCCTTTCGTGATCTTTGAGAAGGTTGAATAACCGATGTAAAGAGCGACTACTGCCAGAAGGATCGCTATGATCAGCTGGATCAGTCCGACAAAGGCGGTAACAATATCCATACTTTCTTCACCTCTTTATGGTTACAATGGTATAGAACTACCCAAAATAAACATTTCCCCAAAATAGTAATTTTCCGGGCAGCAAATCACGGTTAAATTTCAAATAAGGGTAGATGGGCGCTTCTTTCTATCTCCTCCCGGACTTTGCGTGAAACAACCAGGGCAATGATTCTGAACAACCGATTCAGATTGAATACTATGGAACCTGCCCTCCCTGAAGAGAGGATCACGATTGTACGAAAGGTGCCGCCCTGACCCGTAGAGGAGGGAAGTAGCTGCCGCCTCCCCTCAAAGGATTGACATTTCCGGATCTATCGTTCTACTTCGAAAGCAACCTTCACGACAGCCTTGTACTCGACAATCTTACTGTTCTCAACCGTGGCAGAACAGCGTTTCAACTCCATTCCCGTGATATTTCTCACGGTTTTTCCCGCTGCCTTGATAGCATTTGCTGCAGCATCTTCCCAGCTCTTCGGGGATGTGCCGATCAGTTCGATGACTTTTACTACCGTGGCTTCATTTACTTTTGGCATTTTCTGGTGCTCCATTTCAACGATGCGTATACCATCTAGATGAGGTTTTCGCTGTGATCCTGAAAGAATGAATTATTGCCGGAGTGCCCGGGGCAATGGAGGGTCCTCCAAGAAGAGAGAGCAGCATGAGAATGGCGATAATAAATTAAAATGAGGAAAGGGTAAGTATACCAGTGATTTTCCAAAGCACCGGGCGAACCCTTACTTCTTTTTCATTCCCTCAAGCATATCGCCGATGAAGACCCCGATGAGGAAGACGATCACGTACAGGACGATCTCAACGAAGATGCCCCAGGCTTCCCCGAAGAACGACCCCCCGGTGAACATGGAGATAAGACCGAAGATAATTCCGAGGATTATTCCGATGATCACTCCCCACTTGAGAAGGCCCCACTTGTCCTCTTTTCCGCTCCGCATGAAGCCGAAGGCTATCCCAATGATCAAGACCAGTAAATAATAATACCACATACAAATTCTCCGGATTTAATCCATTATCAATTGTTATGTACCATTAATCTATGGGCTGCTGGCTGGGCATCATGGATTTTTCCGACCGTTTTTCCATTTCTGTTTATGATAAACACTTAACTTAGAAGGAAGGATCAAAAAAATTATACTCTTAAGGTGCCAGTTTCAATCATGAAACTGTCTGACATTGAAGGCATTGGACCTGTTATCCAGGCAAAATTTGAAAAAACCGGGATCAAGACGGTTGAAGGGCTTCTTGAAAAAGGAGCTTCTGCAAAGGGCAGGAAGGAGATCGCCGATGCAACCGGTATCGATCCCTCCAAGATTCTCAAGTGGGTCAACCATGCTGATCTGTACCGGATAAAGGGTATCGGATCAGAGTATTCGGATCTCCTCGAGGCTGCCGGGGTGGACAGTGTACCTGAACTGGCTACCCGGAAACCGGACAATCTGGTAAAGAAGCTTGAAGAGGCTAATGCTGCAAAGAAACTGGTCCGGCGGGTCCCTACCCAGAAAATGGTCGAGGGGTGGGTGGACCAGGCAAAGAGTTTACCAAAACTCGTCACTCATTAATCCTAAATTCATCCTCTCTTTTTCGGAACCAGTGATGATTTACTCTCGGTGCAAGTGGATTGCCTTGGTAATTTCCATTACCAGAGATTCCCGCATTTACCCATGAGGTGGAATTTCCCTTCGGTGACGAGCGCCTTGAGATGGTCGCAGATCCGGAGGGCATGCTCCCGGGATGACTGCCTGCAGGTGATGGGAACAGGGGTGCCGTCTACGGTAATTGTCCCTAGATCGCCATAAAAAGCATCACCTATACATTCCCGAATGCAGGTGCCACAATGGACACAGCGAAGGGGATCTATTTTCTCCCCGGGAATGATCGCCCGGGTAGGGCAGATGGCAGCAGCCTGGCAGGGTTCGCATTGGAGGCAGGCTTCCGGGGAATAGGTGATCACAAGGTCAGTATGATCCCATACTTCACCGTAGTGTGATGAGGTGAAGGCCGTCCGGTCCTCTATATCAGCGATAGGCAGCGGAATGCCTGCATTGGATATCCGGATACTATCGAGAATAGTGTTGTCAATCACCGGGATTGCGACGCCAAGAGAGGTGATGCATTCAGGGCCATCGGCAGTGACAAATCCTCCCATCATGTCCGGTACCATCTCCTTCATGTCAGCGAATGCAGCAAGATTGGGGTGTTCCCGACTACTCCTGGTTCCCTGTCCCATGATATACCCCATTCCGCCATTGAGGAGAACCCGGCTGCCAACACCGATCACCCTCCCTTGTGGATCGTTCTGGAGCGGGTTGATATCTCCGCATCCGCTTACGGTAACCTCGCGGTACGGCCCAGAAATCCCCTGGACCGAGAAGATGGTCTTTACCGTGCTTTGGCTCCGATTGATGAATGCCTGATAATTCATGAATGCACTCCGGGTGGTTACCATGCGGGCAAGGCCCAATTCGGACAGGGTCACCTTCCGGGATATCTCAATTCCAGCTGCTTCAATCACGAGCTCCACCTTTTTCCCCTCAACCAGATCCCGGAAGAGATGCCCCCCACCATATGATGGGTTAGCCCGGGATGTTCCGAAGACCACAAGGTCGACAACACCGATCCGTTCGTTCGGACAGGGTCCAGGAATTGCGGGGACCCCGTTGAGCCAGGCCTTTTCCGCATGGTGAAAGGTACCGGGTTCCGAGACATGGATGTGCAACAGGGCGAGTGTCCCTGACATGATGCCAAACGTTGCGGTCGTGACCACATCCACGTCTGACACGGTGAGGTGCTCACCCTCAGCGATCCGTCTCTTGAGTTCAGCAGCGGTGAGAACCGCGGCCTCACCCCGGGAAATTTTTTGGTTGATGTCTTCAATTGATTTCATGGTTCAGGAGTATCTCTCTCACATTTGGTATCTGTCAGTCAGCATGGGTATTGTTTTTATTCTCATGAAACAGGGGACTGTTCAATCCTTTATCGGCCCGCGGTTTCCATTGGTAGCTCTTGTGCCGTATCTGTGCCGCATCCAGGGTTAATCCTTTGCCATATGGGAGGAAATCCTCTCAGGGCTGACAATTCTGAATTGCTATGAATGTACCCGAAAGGAGGATACAGGATGTGAGGGGAGTATTCACTGTTCAAAACCCGAACACAGAAGCATATCGGGATGCCATCATCGCAGATATCCTGTTGCGATGGGATGATTTCTCTGGTGAAGAACCACCATGTTCCGGAGTGAGAATCTATTTATCGTCCGATAGTCTATGTGATACATGCCAAGAACTGCAGTAATTCTCAGCCGTTACCTGTTTCTTGTCCTGGCGGGGAATTTCTGCTGGTATACGAAAATCAGGGAGATCTATCGCTATGGTACGGTGGGTAAAGGACAGGGGATTGCAGCTGCGGATGATTGGAACAATGTTCCTGCTTGCTCTGGTATATTTCATCTTCATTGCGGTGCTGGCATATATCGGGATTGATTCGCTCCTCCTCTTCGTCATTGTGATGGGTGCAATCCTGCTCCAGTACTTTTTCTCGGATCGCATGGTCCTCCTCTCTATGGGTGCCCGGGTAGTCTCCGAGCAGGAAGAGCCGCGACTCTACGAGACCCTTACCCGGCTCTGCTCGATTGCCGGGATCCCTCGTCCGAAGCTCGCGATCGTGAACAGCCCCATCCCTAATGCGTTTGCAACGGGTAGAAATACTAAAAATTCTGTCGTTGCCGTTACCACCGGGCTTCGCTCCACCCTCAACCAGGACGAAATCGAAGCGGTGCTTGCCCACGAACTCAGCCATGTGAAGAACCGGGATGTCATGGTAATGACCCTCGCAAGCCTGATCTCCACTGCGGCATTCTTCATCTTCAGGAATTCCATTTCGGCATCCAGGGTATCATCGGGAAGAGGAGGGAAGCAGAATCTCTGGTTCATCATCCCGGTGTTCGCAGCGGCCGTCTGGGTCATCAGCTATCTCCTGATCAAAGCCCTCTCGCGGTATCGCGAGTTCTCTGCCGATCGGGGCTCTGCCATCCTTACTGGCCGGCCGTCCCAACTCGCATCAGCCCTGATGAAGATCAGTGGCATGATGGACCGGGTACCTAAAGATGATCTGCGAAAAGTGGAAGGGATGAATGCGTTCTTCATCATCCCCGCTCTCTCGGGATCATCGATCATGGCGCTGTTCGCGACACATCCGTCCGTTGAGCAGCGGATTGCTGCTCTTGATCGGATTGAAAAGGAGCTGGCCGGCCGTGGGGATTAGGGAAGCGCTGGGAGCATTGCTGGGAACCACGGCTCTCCCTAAGGCTAACCTCGACAAGTTATTTGCCATCTCGTCAGCCAGCGTGACCATGCAGAGCGAATTTGACCTCGTTCCTGCCCCTCGCGCCGGTATATGTTTCAAACCCATTGAGTCCTCCCAATATGACGAGGCAAAAGCGGAGATCGAGGAACTGCTCAAGTTCAGCTCCCGGGAAACAGGAAGCTCTTTCAAAGTAGTGACCGATGAGTACCGGTTTACCTGGGTGATCCTGGAGGATCCTGACTTTGACGATCTCGTTGGTGGGATCCACCTGGTAAGCCAGACGTTGATCGAGAAGGGATTCGGTGACTACCTTCTCTGTGCAATTTTCCGGTTCGAGAAAGGAAAACCGGTCTACTGGGTATACCACTTCAAGCTGGGACGATTTTATCCATTCATTCCCCTTGACGGCAAGACCCGGGACAGCGCTATGGAATTCAGGGTCCGGTCCCTGCTGGATAAAGATCTTCCTATCGAAAAAGAGATGGCAAAGTGGTATCCTCTCTGGGGTATTCCGCTCTAAATTTTTCTGTTATTAAAATAGTGAATGGGAAGGGCTCTCCGGCTACCCTTCAAAGATCCCCGTGCCCTTGAAGACCTGCCGTGCCTCTTCCAGGGTCATGTCTGATGGGGGAACGATGACATCGGATTCGATTATCTCCTTGTGGTCGACCACATCCCCCTCCTTGACTATCTTTCCGATCAGCTCGGCGAGGCTTTTCTTGTATGCCTTCTCATTTCCTTTCTGGACATGTTCGACAATCTTGTTGTCAATCTTGTTCAGCTCATCGAAGAGACTGCTCTTGACATTATATTGTCCCTGGCCTATGATTCGGATGATCATTTTTTGCTCACCTCTGATTTCAGCCTGGCAAGTTCTGTTTCGATGCTGCCCTGCTTGCCGATCTTGGCCAGCTCCCGTTCGATATCATCCTCACCGGCAGTGAAATCAACGAGTGTACCTTCTGCGAGCAGTTCATCGAGGGCTGCCGAGCGTGCCTTCATCTCTTCCGTTTTGCTCTCTGCGCGCTCGATCGACATCCCCACATCGGCCATCTCTTCACTGATGCCGGAGACGGATTCACTGATCTTGACCTGTGCTTCTGCCGCAGAATACTGAGCCTTGATGGTCTCTTTCTTGGACCGGAATACCTCGATCTTCGTAGAAAGCCGTTTCTCAGCCTCTACAAGTTTCTCCTGTTCGGCCTCAAGGGTGGCAATCTCCTTGTCAAGGCCTGTTATCTGGGAGGTGAGGGCTTGTTTCCGTTCGAGTGCGAGGCGTGCGAGGTCTTCCCGGTTTGCAGCAATCGCCTCGCGTGCCTGGGCTTCGAGTTTCTCGCTGTTCTGCTCCAGTTTTGCTTTCTGCAATTGCAGCCGCTTCTTGGAAGTGGCAACATCAGCTACTCCCCGTTTTACATTTTGCAGAAGATCGAGCTGCTTTTCATAGGAGTAATCAAGCGTCTCCCGGGGATCTTCCATCCTTCCGATCAACTTGTTCATCTTCGCCTTGATTACGGTACCCATGCGGTTTAAAAGACCCATTGTATCATCTCCCTGTCTTCATTACTGCGAAGACGGTTACTTGTTATGATCAACAGATGCAAGATATAGCTTTTGACCGGGGAACCCCCAATAAAACAGGAATGATTACCTGACCCCCGGTTTCTATGCATAGCTTTAATCCTCTTTCCCTGCTATCCCTATGTGTTATGGACATTGTTGCAGATTTGATGAAACAGGTGGCGACGGGAGACAACCTCTCCCAGATCACCAAAGCAGTTGGCGGCGATGAAAAAGGAGTCTCATCGGCCCTTGGCATGGCCCTTCCGATGATCCTTGGTTCCATGTCGAATACTGCATCGAAACAGGGTGGAGCGGATATGATCTCGGGGATGCTCGGACAGATGGGCGGACAGAACCCGATGGACAACCTGGGAGGCTTTCTCGGAGGTTCCGCTGCAGCGGGCGGATCGAGCATGGTCAGCAGCCTTCTTGGGAGCCAGATGGGGACAATCCAGAACGCTATCGCCAAGAAGACCGGGCTTCCGCCGGCAATTGTCGGCAAGGTACTGGCTATTGCAGCCCCGATGGTCATTGGCTACATCGGAAAGATGTTTGCCGGAAAGAAAGTTGAGCCCCAGGCACTCACGAGCATGCTCGGTGAACAGTCAAAGCTCGCCATGCAGGCTTCACCAGAAGTTGCCAGTATGGCCCAGGAGCTGATGGGTGTACAAAAAGAAGCAACCGGTATCTCGGGCTTTTTCAAAAAGTTATTCGGGAAATAAACCAGTTCTTGCCTTCTCCCTTTTTTTCTCAGCCATACCCGTATTGACAGGATACCAGTCAGAGATGAGATCCAAGATCTATTACACCGCTCTTGAAAGGATTAATATTTTCATTGGATCCTCCCCAGATTGAAAAAGCGATAGTCGGTATAGCAAATATATTTATAGCAAGAATTTTCAGGAGATACTGAGGTCATCATATGACTGATATCGTTGTGTATGAAGAACGGATTTGTACCGTGAAGTGGGGTACATTCGTCATTCTTGGGCTTCTCTCACTGATCTTCGGCATCCTGATATTCTTCTATCCTGGTGTTACTGCTGCAGTCATTGTCATGCTCTTCGGTGTACTGATCATCGTACTTGCACTGCTGGCTCTTGTGGCAGCATTGATGAGTCCGGGGGGATCAGGGCGACCGTCGTTATTGCTGTTTGCAGCGATTCTTGGATTCATCGTTGGAGCCGCAGCCCTTGTAGCACCCCAGATCTTTGGAGCGATCCTGACCATCATCATCGCAGTTGTCCTGTTCGTGATCGGGATAATGAACGTGGCACTCGCTTTGTCAGAGAAGGATTACCCGCATCGCTGGCTGGTCTTCCTCCTTGGGATCCTCTCGATCATCTTTGCAATCCTGATCATGATCTACCCGCTCATCGGTTCGATCATCATATTCGGGTATCTAATCGGCCTTTATTTCGTTATATACGGGATACTCTCCCTCATTGCCGGATTTGCTCTGAGGAGCGTGCAGAAAGAGTATTGCAAGGTATAAATCCAATCACTTTTTCTTCTTCAAAAACCGCGTTTTTTACAAAGGAGTTGCTGAAGAGCAATTCAGTATGAATCCTGTTGACCAGTGTACTCAAGCGGGTTCAAACAGAATTCTGCTCCCAGAAGGTGAGGTATTGTGGGAATGATCACCCCAGCGGCGAGAAGAGCCTTGATACCGACTCCTTTGCCTTGATCCAGCGTGAACGGTTCTTATACTTCTCCAGAGTTATTTCAGTGCATTTCGGGAGATCGTCCAGGAATGCCTTCTTCATCTGATCCCCATACACCTGATCGTAGAAGAAGGCATTTGCTTCGAAGTTCAACCTGAAGCTTCGGACATCGAAATTGGCGCTCCCCACCGAGGCAGCGACACCATCTACTACAATTGTCTTTGCATGGATAAACCCATTGTCATAGGTATACGCTCTCACCCCTGCCTCCAGCAGCTCACCGATAAAGGAGAGGGTTGACCAGTACACGAATGGATGGTCAGGTTTGCAGGGTATCATGATCCTGACATCCACACCGGACTGCGCCGCTATCCGGAGGGCGTCCGATATGCTCTCATCGGGGATAAAATAGGGGGTCTGGATGTATACCGATTCCATGGCGCTCTGGATCAGTTTCACGTATCCTTCCTTGATCTGATTCCAGCGGGCATCCGGGCCGCTCGAGACGATCTGGAGCGGACAGGTCCCGTGGCCTGTCTTTTCAGGGAAATAAACAGTATCATAGGTGAGGTTTTGGTTTGCTGCATAGTTCCAGTCCATGAAGAACCGGAGCTGCAGGCCTACTACCCCAGTACCATCAATCCGTATCGCTGCATCACGCCAGTAACCGAGCGGCCCTTTCCCTAGATACTCTTCACCGATATTGTATCCCCCGATAAATCCGGTGGTGCCATCGATCACTGCTATCTTCCGGTGATTCCGGTAATTCAGGGTGTATAAACGGGGGAAAAATGCCGCGTATTTTCCGCCCGCCTTGAGAAACTCCTCCAATCCCTTCTTCTTCACTTTCATCCCCAGTGAATCGGCCAGCAGCCTTATTTCCACTCCTTCCCGAGCTTTCGCCGCGAGGGCAGAGATCAGTTCCCGTGAGAGAGGGTCATCCCGTATGATATAATATTGGAGATGGATATGATGCCTTGCCCCCCGGATAGCATCAAAGAGGGCATTGAACTTCTCTTTTCCATCAGTGTAAATAGTGAGGGTGTTGTCATTCGTGATGATTGCCTGGTTGCTCTCCAGGAGCATTCTTGCGATACTCACGAGCCGTTCGTAAGCGCTACCCCGCTGTTCCATCCCGATACGCTTGAGTTCTTTTTTCTGGGATGTAACTGTCTCTCTGATACTCTGGTCAACTTCTGCTTTTCTGGAGAACAGGCGGCGTTTTGTCCAGTCCTGGCCGAGGAAGAGATAGATGAAAAAGCCGAGCCCGGGCAGAAGAATAAGGACAAGGATCCATCCCATTGTTGAGGTAGGGTTCTTCCTCTGATCAAAGATTATGATCAGGATGAGTATTATATCGATGAGAAGGAATATCTCGCGGAAGGTGAGAAAGAGGGACAAGGTGGATCTTCTATCCTGTTCTCATCGGGAGAGATGATAAGAGTTACCGGTTGTCCCCTAGATCATCGATGATTTGATCTTCGAGAGCAAGGAGGATCGCTTTCCTGTAGAGGATCTCGGGGGCTTCTCCACAGAGTATTCCGTCAGGCCCTGGTGTTGACAGGTAAAGGTTCCGGATTGGCATGCATCGGGAAGCATGGCAGTATTCCTCCCCTTCGGCAGCAGCGGAAAGGAGCGATGAGAGGGGGATGCCATTGAGCAGGACAGTGTTCACCCTGATTCCCTTTTCCGGAGGCACCTTCTCATCAAGGAACCTGAACTGGATCCCCTCCTCCTGGAATACCGGGCGGAGCTCCTCCAACAATTCCACAAGGGTTTTGCGGGTATCCGTACAGACAAGACAGGGCTCAGTCTGGTCTACCGAATGTTTCCAGAGCACGGTCAGCGACCTGTTCATGGGGATCACGGTAATGATAGACAAAGGAGGGGATAAGGAATTCGGCCATACCCAACTATTGTTCGATCAATCCGATATGCTCAATCGCGGATTGCTCAAGCTCGGCCCTCTTCATGAGTGAAGCAACATCCCGTATCGCTTCAAGCACATGAACGGATTCCTCGAGAAAACTGAGGACATCTGCAGGATAGAGGTCGATACCATACTCATCCTGGATAACAAGGGCGATCTGCCGGTGATCCAGCCCAGTCTCCCGGAGTTCTATGATCTCGCGGGCAAATTTCTTCTCAGGGCAGCCGCAGTGGGGATTGTCCCGGCAGTTACATCGGAGGAACGAGTTGAAGAATGAGAGGATCTGTTCTTTGAGGACATGATCAAGGCGTTCGGTATTGAGACGGGAAGAGAGGGCGTCTAGCGTCGCTCCGTGAAATGCAAGATCAGGGATCCGATACCCTACCGCCCGTTCGATCTTCCGTGCATGCCTGAACCGGGCCCTGCCGGCGATCACGACGCCTCTCCAGCCTCCTCATCAAAATTCTTGAGTGATCCCATAGCCTCGTGCATGCTCTCGATCTCGATCAGCCACTCATCGAATAGTCCCGGCTGCTCGATATCATCCTTGATGTACTTGCCGCAGCAGGCTGCCCCGTTGATGACATTAGCGCCGATCTCTGCGGCAATGCCGAGGGCTGTCTCGAGGTCTTCGTCGCCTGCTTTCTTCCCGTCCTTGACAAGGGTCTTGATGTCGGTAGAGTACCCGCCCTCAAGGAATCGCTTGCAGCCTGCAAAGAGGACGAGCATGGAGAGCTGGAGCGATTCCACATACTCCTCGATAGTCTCATCTTTGACATCCGACATCACGATGGCCTCAACCTGGTTCAGCTTCTGGAGGGCCTCCTCCTTGGAGAACCTCTCGTTCTGGAAAAGCCGGATGATCTTCAGGACCTCGATCGTCACGTCCATGGAAAAATTATAGAGGGTGGTATAGCCGTCAGGCATCTCTTCGGAATCATCTTTCGCCGTGAAATCCGCTTCCTTTAGTGTATTGATCCAGTTGTCCCAGCGCTCCTGGTTGTAAAAAATATAGAACAGCTTGAGGGGTTCTTCCTCTTTGACTCCCTTTTCCTTCTTTTTTGCCATCAGTACCTGATGCATTCTTAAATCTTAAAGATTTTTGGTTTTCATACCGAAAGAAGCCCGGATTTGGGTTAGATTTATATATAGCGTGAGGAACGCATACAAAAGGATTATTCTGGGTTCGCCTCTGGTCCCGTGCTTTGAGTTTCTTTTAAGAGTCTATCAGACATTTCCCGACATCACTCCATGTGTGAATTTTCAGCGTGAGAGTATCGGTTACGACAAATATGCAATGACGCCCCCTAAAAGACCGATAATCGCTGAATGAGCCTGAAACAAACCGATGAAATTTAATACTCCATGGTTTTTCACACTGTGAAGGATGAGCAATGCCAGAAGATGTGAGCAGTACACGGATTGACGAGGCCACCGAATCGTTAAACACGAAAAAATTCTATCTTCTCCTTCTTTTCGTCTCAATAGTCGGTATCATCGGTTCCCTGATGATGGTTCTCTTCTTTTTTCTTGAGGACCTTCTCACAGGACTGATCTGGGGGGATATTCCTGTCGCGTCACTCACGCTGGTCTTCAATCCCTGGATTCTTGTTATAGGGATAGCCGGGGGGCTCTGTGTCGGGCTGATACGATATTATTTCCATGGTCAGATCGCCATCATGGCCGAGGACCTGAACGAATTCAATGAGAAAGGGAGGTTTGGCCTGAAACAGGGGATCGAGCTCTTCATCCGCGGACTGGCCTCACTTGTCTGTGGGGCTCCCCTCGGACCTGAAGCTCCCCTTACGGTCTCTACCGGAGCGGCGGGAACCTTCATCGCAGAGAAAGCCCGGATGCCTCCCCCTGTGGTCACCCTCTCGTCCCTCTCTGCCATCAGCGGATTCTTCGGTGCATTCCTTGCCTCTCCATTCGGGGGAGCCCTCATCTTCATTGAGGTAACTCTGGAAAAGGGGATCATGACCTGGAAGGCAATCCTCCCCTCCATAATTGCAGCAACGGCCGGATTTGCAGCCTATTTCCTCATTGCAGGCTCTTTTCTTGAGGGAATGTTCACCCTCCCCCCGTTTGAAGGATTCCGGGATATCTACCTCGTCTACGCCATCGGGCTTGGTCTTCTCGGGGGTGGGTGTGGGATCGTATTCATCCTGATATACAAAAAGATGAGAGAAATTTTCGAGCCGCTGGAGAACCAGCCGGTACTCCTGGGCCTGCTCGGGGGTCTTGGTCTCGGGATCGCAGGGATGCTCCTTCCTCTCACCCTTTTTATGGGGAGTGACCAGCTCCAGGTGCTCATAGACAATTCCCTTGAGGTGAGCCTGCTCCTCCTTCTCGTCCTGATCTTTGCAAAGATACTCCTCGTTACCTTCTCATTTTCCACCGGCTTTGCAGGAGGATACATCTTTCCGGGATTCTTTATCGGGGGGACCCTCGGGATCCTTGCTTTCAGGCTCTTCCCGTTCATTCCTCTTGAGGTCTGCCTGGTCTGCGTCATTGGCGGCGTGAGTGTCGCATTGCTCAGGAGCCCCATCGCCCTCGCAATGATCATTGCCATGGTATTTGATCCGGCCCTCATCCCGGCAATGGCAATTGCCCTTGTGATGGGCTTCATTGTGAGCTATCGATACTCTCTCCCGTATACCAGGAAGATCAACAGGGAACAAAGCGATTGCAATACTACCGGAGACGTATCGTAAATTGGAGAAGGAAGAATGGAGCTGTGTAGAAGAAACCATCCTCTCCCTTTCAGACTGAAAAAATCCCCAATGACATGACGATGGATCTTTTTTGCTCATATTTTATGTGAATACCGGTGTTAATCAATAGAGACAGTATGCCCCTTCCTTCCCGTGGGAAAGAATCCTTGTATTTCGTTTTACTGCTGCTCTTCATTCCACTTATTGTACTCCCCGGCTACATGGCATGGGAAGCTGAAACTCCAACCACGACCCACCTGCAGATCCCTGGTGCCCCGGATGGCATCGTTTTCATTGCAGATCCTCACATCAAGGGTGAAAATATCGAAGTGGTAAGAGGCGTGATCAGGGAGATCAACAATATGCAGCCCAGCCTTGTTCTGATCGGGGGTGATTTTTATGGCCAGGGTGAAGAAACGCCCTCCCTCCAGGAGATCTGGAGCGAGATTGATGCACCGGTTTATGCAGTTCTTGGAAACCATGACTACCGGGTCGGGATTCAGGGATCAGGAATGGAAGGAAGGATGACATGGGCAATGGAATCGATCCTCCGCTCACAAGGATACAATACCAGTATGCTCTACTCAAACCCGGATATCGCTTCGGCGGATATACTTGAAGACGTACTCGAAATGAACGGTGTAACAGTTCTTAGGAATGAATGGGTAGAACTGGATGTGAATGGACAGAGGCTCATCCTGTGCGGAGTAGATGATATCTGGGCCCGCAGGGCAGACCCGCCAGTTCTGCCGGATAATGAGGCATATCGTCTCTACCTTATCCATGAACCGTATTGCGACGAAGGATGGGATGCCGACCTCATCCTGGCGGGTCATACTCATGGAGGGCAGGTGGGGAATGGTATATTCATGGTTCTTGATATTGTCGGGATTGTTGATATTCGGGGACGTTCAATGAAGGATGATACCATCATGTACGTTACTCGTGGTATTGGAACCTTGAAGGGTGACAATGATTACCGCCTCTTTAGCTCACCGGAGATAGTTTTCATCAATGCAGGCGAGGCTTGAAAAAGAGGGTAATTGACAGAAAAATTGGGTGAGAGCCTTTTTTGTGGAATCCTTGCCTCACCCCTGTTCGATGAGCAAGAAAAATTCCAATCTTATTTCATACCTGATTGTTTTTCCAGCGTATCCAGCCGTGTCTCCAGTTGCTTCAAATTCTCTTCCATCGTATCGGAAAAGGTCTTTAGCGATGCCACTTTTGCTTCGTTTGCCTCAAGGGTCTGGTCCTTGGATTTCCTGAATGACTGGAGCCTGGCCCGGCTGACAAGCGACCATTCATCGATCATCAGCTCGAACCTGCGGTCGAGATACTCGTCAACCCTGCTCTCCACGGGCCGGGTGACCGATAATCCTCCTTTCGACCCTTTCCAGTAAAAGTAAATTACGAATACCACAATTGCAATAAGGATGATAATCAGGGCTGCCTCGAGAGGAGTCATCGCTTCACCTCCCTTAATTGGAGGAGACGGTGTTCGAGTTCTTCCAGCTTGATCTCGGCACTCGTCTCAAATGAGGCAATATCCTTTGAGGTTTCTTCGATAGCCTGGAGCCGTGTCTCGAAATCGCCGATATCATTCCGTGTCGCAAGATCCCAGTCCTGGATCAGGTTCTTCATCCTCCGGTCCAGGTAGGCATTCATGTAACTGTCCATGCCGACCATTACCCGACCTCCAGTTCCCGGATCCCTTCATCGAGGGCAGCCGCCCGCTTTTCAATCTCGTCGCGGCCTCTCTCGAGATTCCTGATCTCTGTTGTTACCATATCCAGCCGGTCATCAAGATCATCGAGGGTATGCATCGTGATGAGTCCCCATTCCTCGATAATCGCGGACATGTGAGCATCGAAATATCGATCGAGGCTCTTGTCCATGGTGGGCATTTTCGAATCGATAGTCCCGGGAATTGCCATCAGGGATTCTTTGAATGAGGATTTCTTTGCCGTCTCTGCTGGTGCGTTCTCATACATCATGATCACCCGATTTTCTTCTCCTCATCTTTGATCTTCTCTACCATGCGGTCAAGTTTGGTGAGGGTCACCTTGTTCTCGAGCCGTTCAATCCGTTTGTCAATCGCACTGTGTTTCGCAAAAATGTCTGTCGAAAGGGCAGTGTTCTCCTCGTCGAGTTTTCGGATCTCTTCCATTTTCTCTGGTGCGACCTTGAAGAACGGTGTCCCCCGCTGGGCCATCTCGGCCTGCATCAGGTTGAGCTTCTCCTTCTCGAGATCGATCTCTGCGAGCCGCCGGGTATTTCTCATCAGCCGAATCTCCTTGATGATGAAATAGGCAACAATGAGGATGATGACGAGCATGATGATCCAGAAGACTGATTCGAACCATGCCCAGTAGGGAGAAACCGGTTCAATAACGAGCATCGTCTGATTTACCACAAATCATCTCTCCTCAAATCATAGTTCCTTGTCGCCCTTTTTCGGGGTAACTTTCCCAACTACATCCTTCGCACCATTCCCAACGGTCTTTCCTGCCTTCGTTGCGCCTTCCTTGATTGTCCCCCCAGCCTTGACTGCACCTTCTTTCACAGTCTCACCGGCTTTTGCAGCTCCCTTGGTGATCGTTTCAGTCCAGGCGACCTTGCGAACGACCGTGATGGTGTCTCCTTCGGCAACGCCAAGAGCGGCAATATCTTCCGGTGAGAGCATGATGAGCGATTTATCCACCATCGTGTCTCCGTACCCGGTGACGGCGACTGTTTTGGTTTTCTTGTCCCATTCGGTCGGGTATTGTGCAAGGAGGAGAGCCTCTCCCTCCTTTGCCCCGATCATCGGCAGGACTGTTTCATGAACCCTGGCCCGGCCCTTGCTTGGAAACGTCCGTACCTTGACTTTTAATGTAACTGATCCTTCCATAACAGATACACATATTTTCTTCTCCTATTAATCCCTTGTTCAGAAAAAAATCAGAAAACGTGAAATGGCAAAAGCAGACAGAATGAACATCATCTGGATCGTTTAACACGTCCTAATATCCCGGCCTTTACAAGCAGGTGTCGCATAACCGGGTGGAATCACCCAATTTATCCTGGTTATTATAGGATCCTTATCATTGTAGTGGGCGCTTTCATCGTCCTTCAGGATGAACGTGAATCGTAATCAAGCACATATCCCATCCGCGTGAGGTTCTGTCTGGTTGTCATATGTTACTCTCTCTACGGTTGAGTATGGTGACCGGTTCCCAGTAGCAGCACTTGGCAGGGTATCATGCGGTGCTGAAACAACTGATGCACAAGGGATATGATCGAGACAAAGACCACCCGCCGCAATGATAAGTTCGAACACCTGGCAATGAGAATATCTATAAATACGAAATAAATTG
>JAAYWH010000070.1 GCA_012516785.1 Methanomicrobiales archaeon | reverse complement strand
GCGGTCCCGCTCGGGATTGCAAGCGCCATCTTCATTTCTGAACTCGCGGGTCCCCGTCTCCGGAACATTATCAAACCCGCCGTCGAACTGCTCGCAGGTATTCCTTCCGTGGTATATGGTTTCTTCGGGCTTGTGGTACTTACCAACTGGATCCGTGTCTCCTTCGATGTCCCGACGGGAGAGACCTGGCTTGCTGGATCAATCCTTCTCGGAATTATGGCGCTTCCCATGATTGTCAGCGTCTCTGAGGATGCGATCAATGCGGTGCCCCGTGAATACAAAGAAGGCTCACTCGCTATTGGTGCCACTGGCTGGCAGACGATCAGCAAGGTGATCATCCCCTCGGCCCTTTCAGGTATCACCGCGGCAGTAATCCTCGGTATCGGCCGGGCGATCGGTGAGACCATGGCCGTTTTAATGGTTACCGGGAATGCAGCAGTCGTGCCTGAACCCATCTGGAACGTATTATCTCCCATCCGCACCCTGACCGCAACCCTTGGTATCGAGACCGGCGAAGTCCCGATAGGGAGTCTCCACTACAATGCACTCTTCGCGATTGCCGTTGTTTTGCTGATCATCACCCTTATCATCAATTTATCAGCGACCTTCATTCTCGATCGTATTCGCCATGCTCAGACCGGAAGTGCCGATACAAAACGACTGTTCTCTCAAGATACAAGTGTTCAAATCCGCCGTTTCCTGCAGTATGGTTTCCTTGGTATGGTTCTGTTGCTGGTTGTGGTTGCTGCCGGAATTCTCCCCTGCCTGGTGCTACTTGTTGTGCTTATCGCAATATCCATCCTATGGAAGAGGGTATCCCCCAAGATTACCCAGAAGATAGCCTACTCATGCATGTTCGCGGCAGTAGGTATCGTCTTAGCCATACTTGCCATCATTCTTCTCGATATCATTATGAAAGGACTTCCAGTGATCTCCTGGGAATTCATTTTCGGCTATCCATCAAATCTCGGAAGGGCTGGCGGAATCTTCCCGGCGATTGTCGGGACCATTTACCTGGTAATCGGGGCAATCATGATCGCTCTGCCGATAGGCATCGGGGCGACGATCTATCTCTCCGAGTATACCAGGGAAGGCCTGGTAACTAAAACTATCCGGACGGGGGTAGATCTCCTAAACGGCACTCCTTCGATCGTATTTGGTCTCTTTGGATTCGCATTTCTCGTCATTTTTGTAGGGTTAGGGGTGTCGCTCCTCACTGGGTGGATTGTGCTCGCCCTCATGATCCTCCCGACTATCATACGCACAAGCGAGGAGGCTTTAAAGAGTATTCCGAATGCAGTGCGCGAGGGGAGCCTGGCGCTCGGAGCCTCGAAATGGCAGACCATCCGGAAAGTGGTCCTCCCTGCAGCCGTCCCTGGTATCATCACAGGAACCATCCTCTCGATTGGTCGTGCTGCGGGTGAGACTGCCCCCATCCTGTTCACTGCGGTGGTATTCTCCACCCGTTTTCTCCCCAGCTCGATATTCGAACCGGTGATGGCCCTCCCCTATTACCTTTACATCCTCTCGACTAGCATCCCCGGCGCAAAGCAATATGCATACGGAACAGCCCTTGTATTGCTGGTCATTGTAACCCTGTTCTACGGGGCTGCAGTCCTACTCCGTACCCGCTTCCAGAAATCCATCAGATGGTGATCCCCTTGCATCTCGCATTCATTGAAAATTCAGGCATCAAAACAGCAAAACCAGAAATCCCTTCAGCATATGATGCCTCCAATCCAGTTATCGAAGCGCGTAATCTCAATCTCTGGTTTGGTGATGCCCACATCCTGAAAGAGGTCAGCATGAGAATCCGGCGGAACAAGGTGACTGCCCTGATAGGGCCGTCAGGATGCGGGAAATCCACACTCCTCCGGTGTTTCAATCGTTTGAATGACCTCATTGATCACACGAAAATAACAGGTGAAGTAACCTTTGACGGGGAAAACATCTACGCGGCCGGGAACGATGTCGTCCTCTTGAGGAAAAGGATCGGCATGGTGTTCCAGAAACCCAATCCCTTCCCCAAAAGTGTGTATGAGAATATTGCATACGGACCACGGGTCCATGGAATAAGCGACAAGAAAGAACTCGACCGGATCGTTGAGAAGAGCCTCAAAGATGCAGCACTTTGGGAGGAAGTAAGGGACCGGCTGAACAATTCTGCCCTTGGTCTTTCCGGCGGACAGCAGCAGCGGCTCTGCATCGCCCGAACCTTGGCGGTTGATCCCGAGGTTATCCTGATGGACGAGCCATGCTCGGCACTTGACCCTATAGCAACCGCAAAGATCGAGAACCTGATAGAGAAGCTGAAGCAGCAGTACACGGTGATCATTGTCACCCATAATATGCAACAGGCGGCACGGGTCAGCGATGATACCGGATTTATGTATCTGGGCAAACTGGTCGAATGTGGAACGACCACACAGATATTTGAACACCCCAAAGAAGATCTCACCGAGAATTATATCACCGGACGATTCGGCTAGGAGGAACCATGTCGGAAAAATTCCATACAGAACTCGACCAGTTGAAGCACGATTCGATCGAAATGGCACAGTTCGCGCGGATTATGCTGGCTGATGCCGTGCAAGCGTTGATAACCGAGAATATTCCAAATGCCACAGAAGTAAAATCCCGAAAGAGAGAGCTCCGGGACCGAACCATCAGCCTCGAGGAACGTGCCTATCAGCTGATTGCCTTGTACCAGCCGATGGCCAAGGATATGCGGGTAATAGTGTGCATCCTGAAGATCATTGCGGGAGCCGAACGTATCGGGAGATACGGGAAAGATATTGCGAGTATGACACGGCATATCCAGGATGAGCCGAGTTCCCCTCATCCTCCGCCCCTCCCTCATATGGCTTCCCTGGTTACCACCATGATTGATGACGTAATGACCGCCTTTGAAAAAGAGAATCTGGCATTGATTGAAGAGTTTTCCTCACGCGATGATGTGATCGATGACCTGTGGCATTCAATGTTCCGGCAGACTCTGAAGATAATGATAGAGAATCCAAAGACTATCACGCGGTACACCTCGTATATAATGGCAGCCCGGTATCTGGAACGGTGCGCAGATCATGCCTGTAAAATGGCTGAGAATGTTCATTACGCCATCACCGGTAACCGGATCGAGATCAAGTGAGAGTAAGGAGCATTCCTGTTTACAATCGCCATTAAATGTAGAGAGCTTGATGAAGTGAACGTGATGATGATGCCAAAGAAGCGAGTCCTTTTTATTTAAATCCATCATTCGCTCCGTTCACAGATTGCTGAAGGCTACCTGAATGCCTGCCTCGGGGACCGGTTCGAAGCGTTCAGTGCCGGGATGGAAAACACACGTGTTCATCCAATGGCAATCGAGGTTATGGAGGATCTTGGCATAGACATATCCGGGCAACAGTCATAGACGCTTGATGAGTTCACAGGAGAATCGTTTGACATCATAGTCACCGTGTGCGATCCGGCACAAGGATCCCACCCCTTTTTCCGGGGAGCAACGCGTTTAATTCACTAGAGTATCCCCGATCCCTCACAATATCCAGGATCAACGGAAGAGGTAAGGAAAGAATTTCGCAATGTGAGGGATGAATTAATCCAATTGATTGAGGGGAATTTCATCCGTGATGCCAGTTCTAAAGAAGTAAAAAATCCCGCTCGGGAAAAAAGAGTATCTGTTCTTATACTGGGGAATGCCTGCTCGCGATATCAGAGAGAACATCGGCAACATCTTCGCAATAGTCGGTTGCCATTTCAAGGTAATCGTAGATATCCTTCAATTTGATAATGGCAAT
>JAAYWH010000069.1 GCA_012516785.1 Methanomicrobiales archaeon | reverse complement strand
GGAGGGGCTATTACCCAGCTGGGGGAGGCCTCGTCCGGGTCCGGGTAGATCCCCAGCACCCCGGACCGATCTCTCTTGAAAAAGATCCTTCCTGCGGTATCCGCTCCTGCTCGTCCGGGCTCCCTGCCCATGTCGCTGAACGGCAGGCAGCCAGTGCGCAAACGATGCTATCCGGTGCACTGGGGATCGAGGTCCCGATTGAGATCCAGCGTTCAGAAGGGAGATCGAAGGGCAGTTCCTGTACTGCATGGTATGGATCGAAAGGATTCTCATCACTCGGCAGTCCCGGGCTTCCCGCCGAAGAGGTCGGCAGGACCGCAGCAGCCGGCCTGATCAGTGAAGTGAACAGGCCGGGAGAGGCAGATCCCTGCCTGAGTGACCAGCTCCTGATCTCCCTTGCCCGTTACGGTGGATCATTTACAACCTCGTCGTATACCCTCCATGCAAGGACGATGTGCTGGCTCCTTGCGCTCTTCGGCTATGAGATACAGGTCAGGGAAGGCCGGGAGGTGGTCTTTTCCGCATGAGACTGGTCCTCGACTCCAGCGCGTTCTTTGCCGGGGTTTCGCTTGAGGGATCACTGTTTGGAGGAGAATTGTGTACGACCCCTTCGGTAGTTTCGGAACTGCGGGATCTCTCTTCAAAAGCCAGGTTCGACCTTCTCTGCGAGAGAGGGCTCCGGGTGATCGATCCGGAGACGGAATCGGTGCGCCAGGTCAGAGAGGTCGCTGTCGCAATGGGGGAGGGGTCATCCCTTTCCACTACCGACTGTGAAGTGCTCGCCCTCGCTCTCCAGTGCGAGGCTGCCGTCCTGAGCGATGACTATGCGCTCCAGAATGTGGGAAGGTCCCTGCACCTCAGGATAATCCCTCTCCATCAGAAGGGGGGGCGGAACATCCGGTGGAAGTTTCGGTGCAGCGGATGCGGCAGGTACTATGGGGGACCAGGGGAATGCAAGGTCTGCGGGGCCCTCATCCAAAGAAGGCTTAAGTAAAGGGGCGCCCACACTCTTTTTCAATGTCATCTCTTGATGAGCTGATCGAGAGGGCACGGGCCCTCCTCTCCGAAGGCCATAGTCCGGGACAGATTGCAGATGAGCTCTCCCTCTCCATTGAGACGGTAACCTGGCTCCTGACGCAGCAGAAGTCGGGGGCTATCCCGAAGGATGTCGGCATCGACTGGACTGCAGTGAGCAGTGAAGGGCCGCTCCTTGACGAGCTTGCCATGATGATGCTGAAACACTTTTACTCAGCGATATCGGATGAGGCGCGGGGAGAAGAACAGCCGGAATTGTTCCCTTCAGCCGTGGTGGGGATTGCAATATCCGGGATTCCGCTTGCGACCCTGATCGCGGTATCCGAGGATGTACGGCTCGCAATCTATTATCCGGCAAAGCAGAGTACCCATGATCCCCCCGTCGGATCGATCAGCGGCAACTTTGCTCCTATTTCCGGTGAACGCTGCCTGATCGTGGACGATGTGATCACCTCAGGGAATACCATGCATGAAGTGGTCCACTATGTCCGCAAACATGGAGGCAACCCGGTTGCCGTGCTCGTGATCTTTGACAAGCGCGGGATCAGGGATGTGGATGGCGTGCCGGTTTATTCGCTCTTCAGGATCTCCAGACTCGACTGATACCACTCTCTTTTCTTTCACCTCGTATGGATTGTTTTATATAGAAGTTCAATTCCATCTTTTACCACATTGGAGGATAACCTATGCTTGGAGGACAACCGATAATTATTCTCAAGGAGAATGTCGAGCGCAACCGCGGGCAGGAGGCCCAGCGTTCGAACATCGCCGCTGCTAAAGCCATCGCAAGTGCCGTTCGCACCACGCTTGGTCCGCGGGGGATGGACAAGATGCTCGTCTCAGGAACGGGGGATGTCACCATCACCAATGACGGTGCCACCATCCTTACCGACATCGCCGTCCAGCACCCGGGCGCCAAGATGGTGATCGAGGTCGCCAGGGCCCAGGATGACGAGGTCGGGGACGGGACTACCACCGCTGTCGTTCTCGTGGGATCGCTGATGGAGCAGGCAGAACATCTCATCGCAAAGAAGATCCATCCCACCGTGATCGCACAGGGATACCGGATGGGGATGGAGAAAGCCCTGGAGATTATCAGCGATCTCTCTATCTCCATCGATTCCTATGACCGGGATATCCTCCTCAAGATCGCGGATACCGCGATGACCGGCAAATCGATCGAATCCGTGAAGAAGAAGCTTGATGGAATCGTCGTCGATGCCGTCATGCTGGTCGCCGAGAAGAAGGACGGCAAAGTCGTGGTCGATGACGATCATATCACGATCAAGAAGCAGGCCGGGCATGCCATGGATGACGCCGAACTGGTCCAGGGAATTGTCCTCGACAAGACCCGGTTTGCCGAGGATATGCCACGCAAGGTGACAGGAGCAAAGGTTGCACTTGTTGCAAGCCCGATGGAGATCGTGAAGACCCAGGTCAAGGCGAAGATCAAGATCAGCAGCAGCGACCAGATCAGTGCATTCTCGGCGCAGGAACGTGAAGCGCTGAAGAAACTGGCCGATACGGTGATCGAGAGCGGGGCAAATGTGCTCTTCTGCCAGAAGGGAATTGCCGATGCAGTGGGCTATTACCTTGCCCGTGCCGGTGTCCTTGCTGTCGAAGATGTTCCTGAAAAGGACATCAAGTTCGCCGCCCTCGCCCTCAATGCCGAGATCGTCAACAAACCAGGGGAACTTACCAAAAAGAGCCTTGGGACTGCCGCGATGGTGGAGCAGGTCGACAACGCCGACCTTATCAAGGTCTCCGGGTGCAAGAACCCGAAGGCGGTTACGATCCTCCTTCGGGGCTCAACCGAGTACCTCCTCGATGAACTTGAACGTGCGGTAGTGGACGGCACCCGGGTCGTTGAGGATGCGATGGAAGACGGGAAGCTCCTTGTCGGAGGAGGCGCCGTTGAGACCGAGCTCCTCATGAAGCTCCACGAATATGCCGGGACGGTCGGGGGACGGGTTCAGCTCGCCATCGAGGCGTACGCAGCATCCTTCGAGATCATCCCGACCACCCTTGCGGAGAACTCGGGATTCAACCAGCTCGATAAACTGGTCGAACTGAAGGCAGCCCATGCAAAAGGGAAGAAGCATGCAGGGCTCAATGTCTATACCGGGAAGATCATCGATATGTTCAAGGAAGGAGTCGTTGAACCCCACCGGTCCAAGCGCCAGTCCATCCAGAGTTCGGCAGAAGCGGCAGTGCTCCTGCTCCGGGTCGATGATATGATGATCACCCAGGAGAAGTCCCCAGGCTCCGCAGGGGCATAACCTTCCCCTCTCTTTTTTATACCCTCTTTACCAGATACAGACGATCTCGACCTGGTCTTCCCGGATCTCGCTGTCCTGGGGGATACTGGTTCCCCTGAACAAGATCAATACGGAATCCGGATTGATCCCAAACGAGAGGAGGGCCTTTTCGTAGGTATCCCCTTCCATCCCCTCATATATCTTCACCTCGTCATCTGGAAGGAGTCTCATCCTGCTCTGTATCGCCATTCGATACCATTATACGGGTTCCAGAGAAAAATATCTGGTCCCTGTGCCGAGGTAGTCTAGCCCGGAAAGGCGATGGTCTCGAAAACCATTGGCGCCCTGCGCCTCGGGAGTTCAAATCTCCCCCTCGGCGTATCGGATCTTCTCTTCAAGCCTTTATCGAACAAAGACCCTTGCCCTCAATGATCTGTTCTTGTCCCTCTCCTCTCTTCCCAGACAATCCCGCAGAACAGAGATCCATAAAGATTACTCCTCCCCCTGCCCCGACATCATAAACAGAAATTGGTACAACTGAGCCTATATGCACTGAAAAAAGCCTATAATACAGAAGCCCTTCCTATCTTTCTGCATGAAAGGAACAATACTCATCATCCTCCTTCTGACAGCAGTCACCCTCCTGGTGTCCGGTTGCACCGATTCTTCAGCACCACCGGAATCCCTGACCCCTGTCACGACACTACCTCCGACGTCTCCTCTCGTTACTCCCACAATAACACAGGCAATTGCCGATTACCTGACGGGACCCATGCCCGGGGACAAATCGGTGGCAATCAGTGTCGACCGGAGTGCCGTGAACCCGAACATCACGATCACCTTCCGCGGGGGAGCCGGGATCAACTTCGTAGCGACGATGGATACCCTCCTCACCCGGTCGGACGGGGTTGTTATGCAGGACAGTCTCTCGAGGCCCAGGGTCAATGACCATATCACCATGGTCGGTACAAAGGAGGTTTCGGAAACAAGAGCTGACCGGCTCCAGGTATTCATCACGCTCGTGACCGGGGACAAGTACCTGATCTATGACCAGACCCTCCCCTATAAGAGCAGGGGCTAGATCCATTTTTTTAGGGTATCCCGATCCAGCAGCTGGGATTAGAACCACCCGCGGGATCTCCACGTGTCTGATTGAGGTGCCCTGCCCTGCTCTTGGGAGGGAAAGGGTATCCCGATCCGGTTCCGATAGAAGATCAACCGGTTCCCAGGGTGATGCCTTCCCTCAGTGAAGGCCTTGATTGTGCCCCCTTTGCCCTCTTCTCCTTTAT
>JAAYWH010000068.1 GCA_012516785.1 Methanomicrobiales archaeon | reverse complement strand
GCCAAAAAGAGGAGGACTCCCGCACCATTCTGGTAGTCTGGTCGCATATTCAGGATTAGGATTGGTTCTTCTTTATTACTTATCGGGGGGATCCACAATACCGCTCCCATTCGTAGTCACAGAATCCATGTGGAAACCCTCGGCGTCATCCCGCTCCAAAAGTCACTATCCGGAACTTCACAAGGCATGTTCATACCGGATCACCACGATCATCTTTTGTAGATTTCAGGTACATTCCGACAACGACCGGTATCAGGAAGGTGAGGGCATAGTAGACGTACACGTCGGTCTTGTAATAGGCTGCCTGGAACAGGAGAACAATGAACAGGTAATCCAGCATCACTGCGATGAGGACCCATGCAAGGCCAACTCCCACAAAATAAGAGAGCGGGAGGTCTCGTGTCCGGAACCACCGAAAGGTGATCACAATCACCAAGGGGGTGCAGAGGGCTGAGATGATCCACCCCAGGTGCTCAGCCCATGAGGTGAAGAAGAGCACCAGTGACAGGAGATACCCAATCAACCAGAACCCTGTGCCGAGTCCGGCCAGGTCAATGATCCACGGTTTCACAAGAAGATCACTCTTTTGAAGTGTTGTTATTAGTTCCGCACTGATAAACCGCCGGCATCGTGTTGTTCAGAGAGCTGTATCAGCGGTATCTGCTGGAACAATCGCTCCAGGGAGGTGCCAATTCGCAGAATTGGTCGAAAAAAGCACAAACCCGACAGACCGATCTCAATGATGCCTGGGAACCGGAGAACTGGTATGCCCCAGGCCTTGTCTTCCTCCCGAGACAACGTGAATCCAGACCTCCCCGTGCCAGTTTACTTATGAATAAAAGGCGATTCTATTCCGATAGAGGGAAGTGTCATCCTGATGAGTATGGAACTCCATCCCATTGGCCATGTACGGTCGCGCTATAAAAAACGCGGAGATGCCCCCCGCCAGGGGAGATTGTCAGATACCGTCTCAAAGATCGTCATCGATCCCGCCTACCAGACCGGGCTGTTCCGGATAGATGGAGAGAAACACCTCTTTGTCCTCTGCTGGTTTGACCGTGCGGACAGAACCGTGCTCAGAGCGACTCCCCCCCACAAAAACGGGGAGTATGGTGTTTTTGCGACCCGTTCACCCGACCGCCCCAATCCGGTGGCTCTCTCGGTCGTCGATCTTCTCGGTATACATGGCGGCATCCTGGAGGTCAGGGGACTGGATGCACTGGATGGGACACCGGTCATTGACATCAAGCCCTATGTAAAGGAGATCGATGGATTTTGCGATGAGTGAGGGCTGGTTGGCGATCGGTAATAGTGCCGGCTACCTGGGAGGTGCACGGGAAAAAATGATATCGTGGATATTAGCGACAGACCCATGTGAAATCCGGTAAGGCAATCCCGCTGAACAGGTCTTCACCGCGTTTTTTGGACGATATTCCCTTCTTTCCCTTCAGCAGTGGAAAAGAAAACAAAAAAAAGTGATCCTGGCTATGTTTCATGCAAACATTGCACCGAAACTGCTTGCAAACTTCTGCCTGTCGAAATCGAGCCCGATCTTTTCGATCGCATTGAGGAAGTCGGTTCGTGTAATGGAGTCATGCTCCTCCCGGATTGCAAACATCCCGGCCTCCATGCAGATCGCCCTGAGATCAGCCCCGTTCTTCCCCTCGGTCAGAAAGGCGATCTCCCTGAGATTCACCTCTTCGTCAAGGGTCATCTTCCTCGTGTGGACATTCAGGATTGCGAGCCGTCCTTCAACATCGGGGAGCGGGATCTCAATGATCCGGTCGAACCGTCCCGGCCGAAGGAGTGCCCGGTCAAGGATATCGATCCGGTTGGTCGCCCCGATGATCTTGACATCTCCCCGCCGCTCGAATCCGTCCATCCCGGCCAGGAGCTGCATCAGGGTCCGCTGCACCTCGCGGTCGCCGGATGTGGTAGCCTCGGTCCTCGATGCACCGACAGCGTCAATCTCATCGATGAAGATGATGGTGGGGGACTTCTTCTTTGCAAGTTCGAACAGTTCGCGGACGAGACGGGCGCCTTCTCCGATATATTTCTGAACAAGCTCGGATCCGACTACCCGCAGGAAGTAAGCGTTGGTCTCGTGCGCCACTGCCTTCGCAAGCAGGGTCTTCCCGGTCCCGGGAGGCCCGTGGAGGAGCACCCCCTTGGGCGGATCGATCCCGATCCGGTCAAAGAGCTCCGGCCTCTTGAGCGGGAGTTCCACGGCTTCCTTTATCTCCATGATCTGCCGATCGAGCCCGCCGATGTCCGCATAGCTCTCATCAGGGGTTTCGACGACCTCCATCCCGTAGACCGCCGCATCGTAGCTCTCGGGGAGGATGTCGATCACCGCGAGTGACTGCTGGTTGAGCGTGCAGCGGACCCCGGGTTTGAGCTGGTCGGGATCGATGCACATCGAACTCCGCACAAGGAAGCGGGGACCGGCACTGCTCCTGACGATAACCCGGTTGCTGTCGACCAGATCGGTCACGGTGCCGATGACGAGGGGAGGGCTCCGGAGCTGCTCGATCTCACTCTTGAGCTTCCGCACCTCCCGTTCGTACCGTATCTTCTGGGTCTCGATGTACCGCTTGTCCGTCTCTATCTGGCGAATCTGTTCGCGGAGTTCCAGGTTCCTGGACTCCAGCGTATTGACGCGGTCAAGCAGGAACCGGCTCTTCTCGTCAGGACTCTGCGGCTCCTGTGGCTGCCGGGCGCTTTCTGCCATCGTTCCCTCACGTACCTATAGGGGAAAGTGGCTATAAAGATGTTTGCGATTATCCAGGCAATCCGGACTGTTTGTATCCTTCAAGGAATATTCCCTGGAGATCAAAACAGATCCCGGAGGGAAATATCCCCTGTTGTCAGGAGATCTGTTTCCCAATTCTGTTGATGACCAGAGGCACCTGTACCCTGGATTTCAAGGTACCGTTTGGATCAATATATCTGGTAAAAAATCTATGTATCATCAGCATCCAATGTCAAATGGAATAAAACGAGCCATCAGAGGGGATTACAGTGGTGCAGTCAGCTAAAATACTCTGCGAGATGTGTGGCGCCGCCATCCATGGACCTCCCAAGACCGTCCGGATAGAAGGGGCGGAGCTCGATGTCTGCAGCCAGTGTGCAAAATACGGGACCGAAGTGCAGAAGCAGAAAAAGCCCGAGCCACGCAAGGGCGGGCCTGCCGCCCGTACCGTGGCGACACCGGTCAGAAAGACCCGGGATGTCCTCGACCTGATCGAGGGGGAGATCGTGGACGATTATGGTGAACGGATCAGGAAGGCCAGGATGGAGCGGGGGCTTTCCCAGAAGGACCTCGCCATGGAGCTGAAGGAGAAGGAACTCCTGATCAAGAAGATCGAGAAAGGTGACCTGATCCCCGAGGACGATGTCCGGGTCAGGCTCGAACGGGCCCTCTCGATACGCCTGATTGATACCCCTGATATTTCTGAAGAGAAGAAGAAGCCGGGGAAAGTCGTCCCGACCCTTGGGGATGTCATCTCGATAAAGAAAGTCCAGAAATAACCTTTTTTTAGCTCTTCGGTCTCCTGGGTGGATTATTTTTTGACCGGATATTCTTCAGGGAGCGGTCTATACACCCCTTTCTCTCCACTGACGACACTTGATAGGCTGCGATTCAATGCCTCATTTTTGGCACAAACTGCCCCGATTCGATGTTCCCCTCATACCAGAAACAGGAATTTTTTCTGGAAACTGCGGAGAAAGCCGCTACCAATCACCAGTTTTATATAGTCCATGACACCTATTAACATGCACAATGCAGGGTGAGTGTACTTCCGCTCGTGAGTGTTTTTTCACTCGTGAGGGTCTTTATCTCTCCTAGCAGCGTCCACGCACCGTGCATCCGCAGGCCTGTTCTCCCGAATGGTGTGAGAGGAGCCCGGGCTGTTTCTGGCTATCCTGCCTGTTTTGGTTATTTTGAGTATTTTGCCTGATTCCATGGGCCCATTCCCGGAATGTGCTGCATGGGAGGGAGTTTTGTATGAGAGGAAAAGAAATCCGTCTGGAACGAATCATCGACCGGAACACCCGGAAGACCATTATCGTACCCATGGATCACGGGGTCACGAACGGGCCGGTTGCAGGACTGATCGATCTCGGTGAAGCCGTGGACCAGGTTGCTGAGGGAGGCGCCAATGCCGTGCTCGGCCATGTCGGCCTTGCCCTCCATGGCCACCGGAAGAGCGGGAGGGATATCGGGCTCATTCTCCACCTATCGGCAAGCACTGCGATAGGCCCGGACCCGAACGAGAAGGTACTCGTCAATTCCGTCACGAATGCACTCAAGATGGGCGCCGATGCGGTATCGGTCCATATCAACATCGGGGCTGACTCGGAAGCCAGGATGCTGGCTGATCTTGGGAGTGTTGCGATCGAATGCATGGAGTGGGGAATGCCCCTCCTTGCCATGATGTACCCGAGAGGGAGGAAGATCAAGGATGAACACCAGGTCGACCATGTCGCCCTGGCTGCCCGGGTCGCGGCAGAGCTCGGCGCCGACATGGTCAAGACGGTCTACACCGGCGACCCTGACAGCTTCCGGACCGTGACCCGGGGCTGCCCGGTCCCGATCGTGGTGGCAGGGGGCTCAAAGACCGATGACCGGTCGACCATGGAGATGATCGAAGGCGCGATGCAGGGCGGTGCTGCCGGCATCTCGATCGGGAGGAACGCCTTCCAGCACCGGACCCCCGCCCGCTTCGTCAGGGCCGCCGGGATGATTGTACATGAGGGGAAGACCGCAGAAGATGCGTGGGAATTTCTGAAGGGATGAACGATGATAGGAAAGGAGATCCGGATTGAACGGATCATGAACCGGAACACCGGCCGCTCCGTGATCGTACCGATGGATCACGGGTTTACACTCGGCCAGATCGAAGGGCTGACGGACATGACAAAGACCATCTCCGAGGTGAGTGATGGCGGGGCAAACGCTATCGTCCTCCACAAGGGGATCGTGAAGAGGGGACACCGGAGGAGAGGCCGGGATATCGGCCTGATCGTCCACCTCTCGGGGAGCACCTCGCTGAACCCGGACCCGAACGACAAGGTGCTGGTCTGCACGGTTGAGGAGGCGATCGCACTCGGGGCAGATGCCGTCTCGATCCATATCAACCTCGGAGCCCCGAACGAGTCCAAGATGCTCGAGGAGGCGGCCATCGTGGTCAAGGAGTGCAACCGCTGGGGGATGCCCCTCCTCGTGATGATCTACCCGAGGGGGAAGGGGATCAACCCGTACGCTCCGTCGACTGTCGGACACTGTGTCCGTGTTGCCGAGGAGCTGGGAGCCGACCTGATCAAGACCAATTACACCGGGGATCCCGCCTCCTTTGCAAAGATCGTCGCCGCATGCTCGGTACCGGTGTTCATTGCAGGGGGAGAGAAGGCCGGTGACCGCGAGACCCTCGTCGCCATCCGCGATGCGGTGAAAGCCGGAGGGGCAGGGGTCTGTGTCGGAAGGAACGCGTTCCAGCGGGACAATCCCCGGTCCTTTGTCGAGGCCCTCTGCAGGGTGGTACACGATGAGGTTGACCCTGACGAGGCACTGAAGGGGTGCCGATGAAGGAATTCTGGGTGGATGTCCGTCCCTTCAGGAAGGAACTTGTCACGACCGCGCTCGAGAGCGGGGCAGACGTGGTCATAGCCCCTTCAGCGTCACCGGTGAAGGCGCTCGGGAGGGTATCCGTCGTCTCTGATGACGGTGATCTGGTCTGGGGAACCGATGTCTTCGAGGTCAAGATCGAGGGGGGAGCATCCCTTGCAGAGGCAGAAGCGCTTGCAGGGAGGGGATATGTCATCGTGGAGACCGGGGACTGGCGGGTGATCCCCCTGGAGAACCTTGTTGCCCTCTCGGATCGGATCATCGCAGCAGTCAGGAGCACGGAGGAGGCAGAGATAGCCCTGACGGTGCTCGAGAAGGGGGTCCGCGGGGTCCTCGTGCGGGATGCCGATCCCCCCCTGATCAGGGCGATAGGGACCATGGTGAAAGCAGGTGCAGGCGCGGTCGACCTTGAACCGTTCACGATTACCGCGATCCGGCCGATCGGGATGGGCGACAGGGTCTGTGTCGACACTGTCTCGATGCTCTCAGATGGGGAGGGGATCCTTGTCGGGAACACTTCGTCTGCCCTGCTCCTGGTGCAGGCCGAGACACTGGAGAATCCCTATGTAAATCCCCGCCCGTTCCGGGTCAATGCAGGAGCCGTGCATGCCTATACCCTCGTCCCGGGGGGAAAGACCGCCTACCTCTCCGACCTGAAAGCAGGGGACCACGTGCTTGCCGTTACCCATGAGGGATCGCTCAGGGATGCCGGAGTAGGCCGGGTCAAGATCGAGCACCGGCCGCTCCTGCTGGTCGAGGCCGAAGCAGGCGAGGTGAAGGCAAGCCTTGTCCTCCAGAACGCAGAGACGGTCCGCCTCGTCGGTGAGGATGGGATACCGGTCTCGGTGGTTGCGCTTGCCCCCGGGGATCGTATTCTCGGGAGGGTGCTCCAGGCCGGCAGGCATTTCGGGATTGCGGTCAGGGAGCGTATCATTGAGAAGTGATGCCATGAAGGTCGGAATCATTGGAGGGACGGGGAAGATGGGGTCGCTCTTTGCCGGGGTTTTTTCGCGGGCCGGGCACGAGGTGCAGGTCTGCGGGCGGGGGTGCCTCTCATTGTGCCTTGACCTTGCCGTCTCCTCAGATCTCCTCATGGTATCTGTGCCGATCCGTGACACCGTTCATGTCATTCAGGATATCGCCCCCTTCCTCTCAAAGGAGCAGATCCTCTGTGACCTCACCTCACTGAAGACCAGCCCGGTGGCAGCGATGCTGGCATCCCGGGCATCAGTCGTCGGCCTCCACCCGATGTTCGGTCCGACGGTCCCCTCTCTCAATGGCCAGACCATCATCGCCACGCCTGCACGGATCGATGAAGCAGCCCTCGCATCCCTCCTCTCTGTCTTTGAGAGGGAGGGGGCACGGATCACCCTCTCATCCCCGGAAGAGCATGACCGGATGATGGCAGTAGTCCAGGGCCTTACCCACAGTATCACGCTCACGGTTGCCGAGACGATGCGGTGTCTTGGGGTGAGCCCGGAAGCAACCGGTCCCTACCGGAGCCCGGTCTACCAGATCGAGATGGGGCTTGTCGGGCGGCTGCTCTCGCAGGACCCGGACCTGTATGCGGATATGCTCACGGAAAATCCGTACCTTCCTCCCGTTCTTGCGGCCTGCGAGGCCTCGTTTGCGCATATTCGTGAAGCGATCGAATCAGGGGAACCGGGACCCTTCCGTGAGATCTTCGCACACGATGCAGAGTTCTTTGCAGGGATCACCCAGAGTGCCTCTGAAGAGACCGACTACCTGATCACAGCGATGGTGCAGCGATGACGCTCATCGTGCTGGGACCGGAGGGAACCTTCTCCCATGAACTCGCAGTCCGGGTCTACGGGGGCGAGATCCTCCTTGCCCCGACCATCCACGAGATCTTTTCAATGGTTGAGCAGGGGCTTGGTGACGGACTGGTGCCGATTGAGAACAGCGAGGCGGGCGGGGTTGGTGCCACGCTTGACGGGCTGCTCCAGCACCAGGTCTATATCACCGCTGAACTCTACATGCCTGTCCATCACCATCTTGCCGGATTCACCCCTCTTGACTCTGTCACCGTGATCTACGCCCATCCCCAGACCCATGAGCAGTGCAGCAGGATAACGAACGAGATGAAGATCCCGGTCATCCACACCAGCAGCAACGCGGCAAGTGCCCGTGAACTTGCTGGATCTCCCGGTTCTGCTGCTATCGTCTCCAGCATGACGGCCGATCTCTACAAGATCCCTCTCCTCAAGGGAAATGTTGAGAACAACCCGGGCAATACCACGAGGTTCATCCGGATCGCAAGGACGAAGGGAAAGGAGAAGGGCAGCACCAAGTGCAGCATCCTCGTCGACCCGGAAAAAGACCAGCCCGGCCTCCTGTACCAGATCCTCGGGGTCTTTGCTGAACGGGGGATCAACCTCACCAGGATCGAGTCCCGGCCATCCAAGCGGAGGATGGGGGAGTACCTGTTCTTCATCGATCTTGCCTACTTGCCCGGATGCCATGATGCTCTTGTCGCCCTCCGGGAGAAGTCCCGGTTCCGCGACCTGGGGTGTTACCAGGAGGTGAAGGTACCGGAATGAGCGTCACGCTGGAACGGTCAGGGCCTGTCGAAATCACCCTCACAGCTCCCGCTTCAAAGAGCTACACGCATCGTGCCCTGGTTGCCGCAGGACTTGCGAGGGGTACAAGCACGCTCACCCAGGTGCTCAGATCCGATGATACCCGTATTACCGCCTCTGCCCTGCAGCAGCTGGGAGTCTCCCTGCAATGGGACGGTGACCAGATCAGGGTTACCGGGACAGGCGGCGGTCTGCAGTGCGGCGAACATTCCGTTCTTGACATAGGGGATTCGGGGACCAGTCTCCGCATTTTGACATCCGTTGCCCTCCTCTGTCAAAGACCTGTGATCATCACCGGAAGCCCGCGGATGAAAGAGCGGCCGGTCGGGGGACTGGTCAACGCCCTGAATTCCCTGGGTGGCAGGATCCAGTATCTCGAGAACGCAGGATTTCCTCCCCTGATGGTTGATGGGACCTTTCACGGAGGTTCTGTGAAGGTTGACAGCACGGTGAGCAGCCAGTTTGCCTCCTCCCTTCTCCTCTCAGCCCCGTATGCAGCATCCCCGCTTGTACTCCAGCTCCTGCCGGGGGCGGTATCCCGTCCATATCTCGATGTGACTGTCGATGTCATGAAGGCGTTCGGGGTGCCGGTGGTGCGGGAGGGGCAGGACCGTTTCCTGGTACATCCTGGGAAGGGCTATTGCGGAAGGGATTACCAGGTGGAGGGCGATTATTCCTCCGCATCGTACTTTTTTGCCATTGCCGCGGTCTGCGGGGGGAGAGCCCGGGTTTCCTCTCTCTCTCCTGGATCGGTCCAGGGGGACCGGCAGTTCCTCGATGCCCTTGCGGAGATGGGGTGCCGGATTTCCTGCTCCGATGACTGTGTAACCGTAGAGAGTGATGGTGTCCTTGAAGGGATCGAAAGAGACCTCTCCTCTTCCCCCGATACCGTACAGACCCTCTGCATGGTCGCCGCCTGTGCCAGGTCTCCTTCGCGGTTCTCCGGGATCTCCCACCTGCAGTTCAAGGAGAGCAACCGGATCTTTGCCATCCTCTCCACGCTCCAGCAGCTTGGCGGGGATGTCAGGGCCGGAAAGGACGGGTCGATCACGATCCGGCCTGCACCCCTTCACGGAGGAACGATCGATCCGGCGGGCGATCACCGGACGGCAATGAGCGCTGCGGTGCTCGGGCTTGCCGTTGGGGGTATCACGATAACAGATGCCGGCTGCGTCAGCAAGTCTTTTCCGGAGTTCTGGGATATATTACAGAGAGATGGGCTTGTATGAGAGTTGTTCTGATTGGATTCAGGGGAACGGGGAAGACAGAGACGGGACGGCTCCTCTCCCGCCTGACTTCAGTGCCGTTCCTTGACACGGATGCCCTGATCGAGGCATCGGCAGGGATGACCATCCACGATATCTTCCGCCGTGAGGGTGAAGAGGGGTTCCGGGCACGGGAGCGCGAGGTGATCCGGGCCCTCCCGCCTGGCGAAGCAGTGATCGGGACGGGCGGAGGTGTTATCCTCGATCCGGCAAATGTTGCAGCGTTGCGGAAGGGAAGCACCATGGTCCTGCTTGAAGCGGACGAAGCGGTCATCGAGAAGAGGATCGCTGCTTCCACGAGGCCCCCCCTTACCACCCTGCCGCTCCGCGAGGAGATCCATGAATTGCTGGAACTCCGCAGGCCGCACTATGCTGCGGCGGCTGACTTCCGAATTGATACCTCCCTGAAAAGTCCGAATGAGGTCGTCCTTGCCATAAGGAAGTTCCTTCATGATGGGACGGTTCCGTTGCAGGCCAGGAAGAGCCTTGTCCAGTTCTTTGCCGGATCCGGGATTCCTGAATCAGAAGTGGCTGAAGCCAGGATACTCACCGATGTTGACCTGTGGGATCCCCGGACATGCCTTTATGGCATCGTAGGGTACCCGGCAACCCAGAGCAGGAGCCCGGCCCTGTTCAACCGGCTCTTCAGGCAGTACGGGATCACCTCCCACTATCTGCGGTTCCAGGACCCGGATCTCTTGCGGATTCTCCGGCTCGCCGAAGAGATAGACATCCGCGGATTATCGGTGACAATCCCGTTCAAGCAGGAGATCATACCTACCCTGACCGATGTGGAGCTTCACGCGGATGCGATTGGAGCGGTCAACACGGTAGTCTGGTGCGGCAGCAGGTGTTTCGGGTACAACACCGACTGGATCGGGATCCGGGAGCCGCTCTCCGACCACCGCGGAGAGAAGGCGGTCATCCTGGGTGCAGGGGGTGCTGCCGCCGCGGCGGTGTACGCCCTCCAGTCGCTCGATATGGAGGTGACGATCCTGAACCGGACCGTTGAGAAAGCAGCATCGCTGGCAGAGCGGTTTGACTGTGCATACGGGCCATCATCAGCGTTCGACCGGCTCAATCCCGCCGTTGTCGTCAATGCAACCTCCATTGGCATGGAACCGGAACTAAAAAGCCCCCTCCAGAAACACCAGCTGCGATCTTCGATGACGGTCTTTGACCTGGTCTACACCCCCCCTGAGACCCCCCTCATCAGGATAGCCCGGAACTCGGGGTGCCAGACCATCCCGGGGACCGAGATGTTTGTACGCCAGGCTGCTGCCCAGTTCCGGCACTTTACGGGAATCGCTCCCTCTCTCGAGCTCGTCAGGAGCGCGATGGAATGAACACCTTCGGCCGGTCGTTTCGCATCACGACGTTTGGGGAGAGCCACGGACCCGCGATCGGGGTCGTGATCGACGGATGCCCGGCGGGACTCCCGCTCTCTGTTTCGGATATCCAGCCGCTGCTCGACCGGAGGAGGCCGGGAACGAGCCCGATCACCTCGGCCCGGGCTGAACCAGACCAGGTGGAGATCCTGTCCGGTGTCTTTGAAGGGAAGACGACCGGGATGCCGGTTGCCCTGCTTGTGCGGAACACGGATGCCCGTTCCTCTGACTACGAGACGCTCCGGGAGGTCTACCGGCCGGGCCATGCCGATTTCACCTACCAGGAGAAGTACGGGATCCGTGACCACCGGGGCGGGGGAAGGTCATCGGGCCGTGAGACGGTCGGCCGGGTCGCGGCCGGTGCGGTCGCAGCAAAGTTCCTTGCCCGGTCCGGGATCGAGATCTCTGCGAAGGTGGAGGAAGTACACGGAGTGTCGGATCCCGGTGCAATGGAGGAGGAGATCAGGAAGGCGAAACAGTCGGGTGATTCGGTCGGGGGTATCATCCGGATCTCGGCAACCGGTGTCCCTCCCGGCCTTGGTGACCCGGTCTTTGGGAAGCTCGATGCGAAGATCGCCGGTGCAATGATGGGGATCGGTGCGGTGAAGGGGGTGGAGATCGGGGACGGTTTTGCCTCTGCACTCCTGAAGGGGAGTGAGCACAACGATCCCATGGATGGGACCGGGTTTCTCTCCAACCATGCCGGGGGGATCCTTGGCGGTATCAGCAACGGGAACGAGATCGTGGTACGGATCGCGGTCAAACCCACGGCATCGATCGCGCTCCCCCAGAAAACCCGGAGCGTTTCAGGAGATGAGCAGACAATCTCAGTCAAGGGAAGGCATGATCCCTGCATCGTCCCCCGGCTCATGCCGGTTGCCGAGGCGATGCTTGCCCTGGTCCTGTTCGATGCCTGGCTCGAACAGGAGAAGTACAGGGCTGTTATCCAGAAAAACGGCCTGTAAAACAGGCCTGTGATCCCTTTTTTAGCAGACACCTCACCCCATCAGGGCCTCGACCATCTGCAGCATCTCCCGGACATGGAACTGTCCCTCAGCCGTTGGCTGACCGGCATACCCGAATGCCATCTCTGACCCGAACAGGGGAAGCATCACTCTTGCATAGCGGTACTGTGATCCGATAACACTGGTGATGACCGGTTTCTCCGTACGGTGGGTGAACCAGCAGAGCGTCAGGACATCGATCGGGCTCTCCGGGCGGACCACGACTTTCGGCGTCCCATATGCCCGGAGCCGTGTTGCTATCGCTCCCAGCTCTCCCCCGATCAGCATCCGCCCCGAATGGAATGAGGCTATCACCTCAGCCCCGGCATCGTTGATGAGGGGGGTGAGCATCGAGAAATCCTGCTCTACATCAACCAGTGTCGCATTGGAGAGCCAGGGTAAAACGAGCCTCCACCAGTCATCCGGCGAGCCGCGGAAATATCCACCCTCCTGCCGGCTTCGTACCGTGATGATCAGCGGAAGGGTGCACCTCTTAATGCAGGTCTTCATGTCCTGCGACAGGTTTGGGGGGAAGAGATCGAGCCGGAGCTCGACCAGATCTGCCCCGGCCTCTTCCGCTTCCGGAATGCACCGCGGGTCAGAGACTGAGGCGACACACTTCATAAGAGTGGATAGATC
>JAAYWH010000067.1 GCA_012516785.1 Methanomicrobiales archaeon | reverse complement strand
GAAGAAGCAGTAAGAGTGAGATCATCTTTTTTACACCGAACCTGCATCTCCGGATGGAAGTTACAAGCCATTTGTCTTTCCCCGTCTCACATGTACGAGGGCTCGGATCACTCACGTTTCTCCTCCCATGACGACACACTGGCACCTCAGCACCGGGGAACATCACGTATACAAAGATATATCATCTTTTTTCCGAAGTACTGATTAAAATGAGAGCTGCTCCCGGTATTCTCATCGTCACCACCGCGAGCAGAACGGGAGAGAGCTGCTGTGAAAGAGAGACGACCCCTGCAGGGGACAGGAGCGGTATGAATGCCCCGTCTTCTCTTCCGCCCCGGCAGATTACCTGACGTGAGGGAACTCGAACAGAAGGGGGACACAGACCGTCTCATCTCACTCCTCAGTCATCGTGACTTCGATCTGCAGACCCAGGCAGCCGCTGCTCTTGAACGAACCAGGGGCGATCTGGTGATTGGGAAACTGATCAACGCCCTTGACACCCCTGACCGGAAAATGCGGATCGGAATCGTCGAAATTCTCTCCAACCTCCATGATCCAAGGGCTGTTCCGGGACTTCTCACCCTGCTCTCACGCGATGAGAGCAATGAAGTCAGATGGGCATCTGCCATCGCACTCGGAGAGATCGGTGATCCTGCTGCCAGGGACGGGTTGGTCACCGCCCTGAGCGAACCTGACAAGTATGTCCGGTACGGTGCTGCTCTCTCCCTCGAAAAGAACGGCTGGACTCCTCCAAATCCTGAGGGACGGGTGTATTTCCTTGCTGCCGCCCAGCGATGGGCGGACATTCCCGGTCCTGATATGGTTCCGGTCGGGCCACTCCTCCATCATCTCAGTGACGCTGATCCCGCTATAAGAGCCAATGTAGTAAAAATCCTCGGTGAGCTGCACGATCCTGCCGCCAGGGCAGCATGTGACCTCGTCCTCCGTGACATCACCAGTACCGTCCGGAAGGAGGCTCTCAGGGCGTTTCCGAAATGTAACATCCCGCTCATGCACCTTCCCCGGGGGATTTCAAAGAGGAGAAGGCAAAGGAGCGCGTTTGCGGCCATGGTCCTGAATTTTTTCTGTATCGGTCTTGGCTACAACTACCTGGGAATGTGGTGGGGGTTCCTGGTATTCCAGGTGAACGTCACGGCTATCCTGACCATGAGCCTGTTCGTTCCCTCCTACGTTGCCTATCTCACCTCCTGGGCGATCTCTACACCTTTTGCCCTCCACACCTATACCTATGTAAAGGGGATGCCTGATTTATGAGCGGTGATCGTCTGAGGAAAACCCCCGCTTCCCCCTCCCTCTCATGCGAACGATCGCCCTTTTGGAGGGGGTAATACATGGCTGCAGTCTTTGGAGGAGAACCCGACATCGATGCCATGCGGGAGGAGAAGGATTTTCGCGGGCTGATCACGGCTCTCAGGCACGACAAACTCGATATCCAGTGGCATGCCTCGAGTGCTCTTGCCTCTCTCGGGGATGAAGCGATAGATCACCTCCTGTCAGCCCTGAATGCCCGGGACAAGGATGTCCGCCTCGGGATCATCGAAGCATTGGGCGAGATCAGGAATCCCCGGGCTGTCGGGCCCCTGATCGGGCTTCTTCAGGACAAAGACAATGAAGTGAGGTGGGAGGCTGCGCTCGCCCTTGGTGAGATGGCCGATCCCCGGGCTCTTGGCCCCCTTGAGGATGCCTTGCGGGATCCTGACCGGTACGTCCGTTATGGATCTGCGCTGGCGCTCGAAAAGATGGGATGGTCCCCGGACACCCCGGAGCGGTTTGCATTCCTCCTCGCCGGAAAACAGGAGTGGGATGCGCTTGCCGAGATGGGGAGAAATGCGGTATCCTCCCTTGACATCGCTGCAAAAGACAATGACAGCTCTGTCCGGCTGATGGCGGTCAGGACCCTTGGCAGAATCGGAGATGAGAAGGCCATCCCCCTCCTTTACCGTGCACTCCGTGACCCTGATGAAAAAGTCCGGTGGGAAGCAGTCATGGCGTCGCAGAAATGCGGTATCTCTGCCCAGTACCTCCCAAGGGCCCTCGCCCGGCGGCCACGGACCAGGAAGAATCCGAACATTGCGGCATTCCTCAACTTTGTCCTCCCGGGGATAGGTTATTTTTACATCGGGAAGTGGTGGGGAGTGTTAATCTTCCAGATCGATACCTATGCAACCTTATTGCTGTCAACTGAGCTGGGGCTTCTCAACGCCCTTGATTATCTCCTGCCACTCTACGGTATCGCAGCGTTGCATGCCTGGTATATTGCCCGGCAGATGCCGGACCTTTGAGCATATCCCGCACTGGCTGATATGCCGGGGCATTCAGGGCAGTCGGAGAGAGAGAACAGGAAAGGGAGGCCCTTGCCCTGAAGGGAATCGCCCCGAAAAAACGGGAGTGGCTCTTTTCCAGCGATTCATTCACCAATGAATTCTTTCAGTTTTTCCATCAGGTAGACATGAGCCTCTTCCAGGTTTTCGCGTTTCCCCCGAAACGCAAGCAGCTCCCGTTCATCTCCTTCCATATTGGCAAAATAAAGGCGCTCTTTCCTTTCCACCACTGTAACGTCAAATTTCTTGGCGATCTCGATGATCAGCTTGCTGGGGACGCCCGGGGGGATCAGGAGATCGAACAGTTCGGTTTGTGCCTCTTCTCCAGTTGCGTCCATTTGTGAATTATCCTCAGACATATCCTGATACCTCTACTTTCCTGCTTTTATCCGTCGTGCCATGATGCAGGGCCCGCCCCTGACCCCTCCGATTGGATTCTTGGGCTTGCCGAGCGAATTCATGCACCGCCCCATCAGGGCAGCTCCCCGGGCAAGACCATCATCCACAAACACCAGGTGGTCATTTGGATCGGTGAAGAGTTTTCTCTCTGTTATCCCTTCAAGGATGTATTCGGGTTTCCTGCCGGATATGGCTGCCCTTCCCGTAAATCCGATGGAGGAATTCGGCAGGACGAGCCCCTCTTCCTGTGCCACATCAACAAGCCTCAGGGCCATCTCAGCGCAGACGTGATCGATCACATCATTCAGGAAGCTCAGACTGTAATTCCGGTAGATCTCAGCGCCGATGGCCTGAAGATCACCAAGGGCATCGCCATTCTCGCCTGCATCACACCCGATGAGTGCAACCCCGGAGTCTTTTGCCACGTCAGCATAGACAGGAACCCTGCCAAATCTCCTCCGTTCAGGAGGAACAATCCGGATGTCGATGAACTCATGGCACTTTTTGACATACGCCATGACCTTATCGCCCTGTCCCTTGAGGGAGAACTCGGCAATCTTGCTCCGGTCCCCGAATACATCAAGGGCTGTTCCGGTCTTTGGATCCACCAGCCCGGATCCTTTCACTATCGCATCCGGGATCGCCCCTGCCAGGCCGCAGAAGTTCCCGATCGTCTTGGCAAACGGGTTGGGGTCGTCCTTTGCCACATCGCTCGTGATCCGGCCGTCCAGGGTCGTACCAAAGTCGATCGAGATACAGGGATTCCGGAAGTCCACCGGTGTCCACATCGCTCCCTCCTTGATCCCTGCCATGGCAAGCTCACCCTCCATCTCGTTTGCCACCATCTCGACGCCAGTACTGCCCACGGGGGGTATCACCCCTGCTACAGCCCCGATAAAGACCACCTTATCAGCATAGGAGTACGGCTGGAGTTTCTGGGGCTGGTTGGCTTTTGCCATGGGGGGGGTCATCTTTCTTGGCGGCACCCCTGCATTGAGGCAGCCATTGGCGAGAGCAAGGACGAAGGTCCCCACCTGATCGGGAGAGTCCATCGCTGCAACAACCCCGGTGCTGCGGACGACGAAATCCAGGTCTTTCTGGATATCGAGGTGCACCTCCCGGTGGCACTGGATGAGGGTGTCCCTCACAAGATCGGTGACCGACTCCTTGGTGAGTTGTGTCCCATCCAGGGTCTCCCCAAAGATCTCCTCACCGGGTTTGGGTTTTCTCACATCCCGGCTCATCTTCACGGTCTTGTTGATCACGTAGCTCATGCCGGTCTCAAGATTTACCCCGGTAAGAATGCACTTTGTCGTTGTGTTACCCATTTCGACAGATGCCACAATAAAATAAGGCTTCACCTTGAACTCGGGAACATAAATGCCCGGACCATGGCTGATTGACGGAGGAGGGGGGCTCTCCACGATATGTGGGCGGGGTTTAAAAAAACGATCCAAAAAACGGGCACACATATACACGATGTAAGACTCTGCTCCCTTATATCTTTCGATTTTGATAGCGTATCGTCGGAATTGCCCTGGACTGACGAGTATCAGGATCCGGCAGGTCCGGTGCCCGTGCTCATTTTTAATACTGATGCACCCAATAAGGAAGAGAAGGCCATGAGAATCCGGATGCTCATAGCGGTCGTCGTGGTGATCATACTGCTTCTCATCGTCATTGCCCTCGTTGCCGGAGCCCTGCTCCTCTCGACGGGGTATCCTCCCATCGGGGAGAATTCCGGACTCTCCGGGATGGTCTCTTCTCTTGAATCCCTACTCGAAGAGATCAGTACAGGGATTGCAGACTGGATAGATTACTTCGCGAACCATCTGGCAGGGTGAAGCAGGATCACCAGTCAGTTCAGTCCCCTGGTCGCTCCTCTGCCATCGCGATGATCTGTTCTGCCAGCCGGGATACGGCCTTTCGTGCCACGGATCCTTCCTTGACCGATCCCACTGGCAATCCGGAGATCTCCGCGGCCTCGATCTCCGGGTCTTCGGGGATGAGAGCGAACGGTTCCCAGGCAATGACCGAGGCATCAGTTCCTTTGAAACGATTGATAACAAGGAATACCGGAACCGGGGAGAGGCCAAGCGACCGTGCCATGTCACGAATACGCACTGCGGTTCGCATCCCCCGGGTGCCAGGATCACTCACGATGACAATGATATCAGGCTGCCCGATGGTCCCCCTGCTCAGGTGTTCCATCCCGGCCTCGTTGTCGATCACGATGAAGCGGTAATCCCTGCGGAGAAGGGTCATGCAGGTCTTCAGGAGATCGTTTGCAAAGCAGTAACAGCCCGATCCTTCAGGCCTCCCCATCGCGACCAGATCAAATCCCTTCTCCTCAACAAGCGCTTTCCTGAAACAGAGTTCGATGTAATCGTTTCGTGCCATCCCGGGAGGAATGTTCCTTCTGAATTCGGTCTCCCGCATGCACCCGAGTGTTTCGTGGAGCCGGACGCCGAGTGCTTCATGGAGATTGGCATTTGGATCGGCATCAACCGCAAGCACAGGGGTCCTGCCGGCATCCACGAGTGCCCGCACCAGGAGCGCTGCAAGGGTGGTCTTTCCCGTGCCTCCCTTCCCTGATAGAGCGATGGAAAAAGGTCTCACCCTGACCACTCCTCCCTGATCCGTTCCGACAGAGCAGCCGCAGCTCGCATGATCTCGACTGATACGACGGTATCACCGGCCTGGATGCCGCAGGTTGGCGTGATGATCGACTGCCGGAAGAACAGGTCGGGGGGACAGAATTCGGTGACCTGTTCCCTGATCTCAAAGAACCGCCGGTACAGTTCTGCCTGGGTGACAGCCCTGAACTCCTGTACTTGTGCAGGGACGAGTCCCCACGCGACCACACCTCCCCGTTCCAGGTAGGCAACGATATCCTCCATGAACAGGAGGAACTCACGGATGCCTGTGTATGCATCAAACGACAGGAACGCGGGATCCAGGCTGATCACGTACGCCCAGTCCGTGTTCGAGCAGCAGTGGATCCCAAGACCTCCTTCTACCATCCCGGCGATATCCTGCCACCCGGCGCTGACCGTCTCCTGCTGCACGGGAACGACGGTGGAACCAAGCGACGCGAAATAGGGTTCATTCAGGACCACCAGGGTCTGTTTCACCCCGGAAAACCGGGCCATAGCCTCCTCGCACCAGCGGGCCCGGAGTGCTATCATCTTGGGGAGGATATCGGCATACTGGTCATCATAGGCGAGGGGACGGCGCTCTGCGTCCACGATCTGCATCCCGAAGGTGACCGGGCCGGTGACCTGGCACTTGAGGATCCGTGATCCTGAAAAGTCCCGGCTGGACATCTCTGCAAACCCGGATGCATATTCCGGTGTCAGGGCGTAGGGAGCGGTATTTTTTTCGATGAAATCAAGGTAGATCTGCTCCATCTCTCCCGGGATGTCTCTTGCCTGGTCAATACCGAGGCGTCCCTCCCTGATCACTCCCCCCGGCAGTCTCCCTGAATCACAGAAGACGATGGATTCGAGCAGCCCATGGTTGGGAAGCGTAGGAATGTAGGGAAATTCGGGGAATAGTGCGAGGACGGCATCGCAGGCTTCCCGCGGATCGGTATGCGGGAGGGCTCCTACCCCGGTTGCCAGGCACTCAGGGGGAGCGATCCAGCTGCTCATGACTGCTCCCGCAGGATCCGGCACTGGTCGAGCATCTTTTCCACGCCGGGGAAGAGGGAGAGATCGGTGTGGGGCAGAAAACAGCTCCCGGTGTATTCATCCATGAAGGTGGGATCGGCATTCAGCTCGATATAGGCGATCTTCCGGGCGATCTCATCGATCACCCTCTTCTTCCTGCGGTTCAGGAGGGCAATATTGGCGCCGGCTATCGCCCCGTTCCCTATCGTGGTCACCCGTTCCACCGGGATCTCGGGGATCAGGCCAATGGTGATGGCATGGTCCTTGTTGATATAATTACCAAATGCCCCGGAGAAGTAAATCCGGGCGATCTCCTCCCGTCCGATCCCGGCCTGGTTCATCAGGGTCTGGCAGGCAGCGAGGATGGATGCCTTGCTCATGATCAGGGCTTTGATATCATTCTCCGTGATGACGATATCCTTTCCTATCGCAGTCTCCTCCTTCCAGGCAACGACGAATTCGGGTACCTGGCGGCCCTGCCTGATCCGTTCATGGGCGATGGCGGTATTGATCCGTCCGGTCCGATCGATGATACAGGATCTGAGCAGCTCGGCGAGGAGATCGATCAACCCTGACCCGCACAACCCCCTCGGTCTCTGGTTCCTGATGGTGCGAAAGGAGGGTTTCAGGGTCCGGAGGTCGAGGCTCACCTGCTCGATCGCACCCGGGTTGGCTCTCATCCCGAACAGTACTTCACCCCCTTCAAGCGCCGGTCCTGCAGCCCCGGCGCAGGCGAACATCCAGTCCCGGTTGCCGAGCACGACCTCAAAGTTGGTCCCGATATCGATCAGGAGCGAAATATCATTCGACTCTGCCATCCCCGATGCGAGGATATCGGCGATGATGTCCCCGCCGATGAAATCGCTCACCGCCGGGAAGATGAAGAGGCCGGAGTTCTTGCCCACGACAAGCCCGACCCTTCGGGCAGCCGTTGTCAGGTATCGCCTCACCACCGGGACGTAGGGCTCCTCGATCATATACGCGGGATCGATCCCCATGAGGATATGGGTCATGATCGTATTTCCTGCAACCACCACTTCATAGACATCATCACGGTCGATCCCGGCCGAATTCGATGCTGCAGTGAGGGCAGCGTTGATACTTTCGACAGCAAGTGCCTGGAGTTTCTCGAGCCCTCCCCGTTTTGCATAGTTGACCCGGGAGAGGATATCCTCGCCGCAGCTGATCTGACGGTTGTAATTGGAACCGGTCCCCACGATACTGCCGTCAATCAGGGACCGGATATATACCACGACGGTCGTTGTTCCAAGGTCGACTGCTGCCCCGTAGCTGTGGGATGTGGTGTCTCCTTTCTCAACGTTGATCATCCGGTATCCCCCGGGCACCAGGGCAACGGTTGCGGTGATCCTCCAGCCGCTCTCCCGGAGCACCTTCGGTATCTCCCGGATCACCTCAAGGGGGGCATAGATGGATCCCTCTTTCGGTCCACCGCTCTTCTCGATCCCCCAGAGCAGGCGGGTGAGGTCCGGTGACTGGTCGTCAAGGGTGGGAGGGCTGAGGGTGAGGGCATATTTCCAGACAGCAGGATTGATTTCAAGGGGAACGCCCGGCGAATCGACCAGGATCTGCTGCTCTTGGACGAGGGATCCTTCAGGGATGAGAACCCGCAGGTCTCCGTTGATCCTTGTCTGGCACGAGAGGCAGAATCCCTGGGATGCTTCCTCATCGGTGTAGAAATCCCCGTATTTCTCCCGGTCGAAATCGATCTCGCCGCTCCTGACCATGACGCTGCATTTCCCGCACTTCCCCTGCCCTCCGCAGACGACGTTCATGTGAAAGCCGGCCTTCTGGGCTGCCTCAAGGATGGTGCTCCCTTTCGGGACCTCGGTCTTCCTGAAGCTCGGGAGAAACGTCACGGTCGGCATGGTCAGCCCTTCCACTCCTTCTCGAGGAATTCGGAAATGTCTGCAGCGTCACGGGGCCCGACGAGGACCTTCCATCCCGTTGCATCCTCGATCCTCCCCGAGAGCGGTGCAGCGTAACCGGGGATGATCAGCCTCTTGTGCGCTACTTCGGCTGAAAGGTTGTATTTTGCGATCGCATCCCGGACAAGCGTCTCCTGGAGTTTCCCGGAAGCCACCGCTGTGAGTACAGAGAGGCCTTCCGTGTCGACAATCAGCATGAAGCAGGGAACGCGTGATGCTTCGAGGTATCCCTGCAGGGTGAAAAAGGTCAGTGAGAAATTGACGGTCAGGAGTACAGGAGCATCCTTTCCCGGGCTCCCGACCCGGTACAGTCCGGGGGTGATCTGGATCGGTTTCTGGGGATCAGTATAGATGTTCTGCCGGAGTACCAGCAATGCTTTTCTCGAAGCGCTGGAAAGGTCATCGCAGATCAGCACCGATCCGAACTTGGTGACTCCGGCAATCAGGGCAGCATCCGGAAGACCGCTCACTGCGGTATCGATACAGACCGGATGCCCGAGTGCCGGGGTCTTCCGGCTGACGGCATGCTGCCTCACCGCGGTGGAACGGTTCAGCTGTTCGCTAAGCGACAGAGATGAGAGGTCAAGGACGAGGTTCTCGATCCCCTCGGCACTGCAGAGGCCTGACAGTTCTGCAAGTGCATCGAGCGAATCCGCCCTGATGGCAAGGGGACAGGCGTATTTTTTTGCGAGCCGGCACATCTCCCAGTACTGTGAGGATGTGGCAGCATGCAGAAGGGGCCGGTAATTGCCGCATACGGAAAGTCCTGCTTCCATCACCGCCGGATCTCCAGCCATCAGCACTTCGGGCAGGTCGGCGACCGCCTCGACCGCCTCGACTGCCTTCGTAAACGCAGTCGGTGAACCGTTCACCGACCGTACCGCGATCCCGTTGAGCCTGAGGTCGGTGCCGACCCTTGTCAGGATCTCGTCCCGGACAAAGATGACTCTCTCCTGGATTGCCCCCGGGGTCATCAGGTCGGTGACCGCCATAAAGATTCCCGGTTCATGAAAGAAGGATTTCTCGTGCCTGAACTGGACCAGTTCTTCGCCGATGGTAACTGCCCGTTCTCCTACTCCGATCCGGATCTTCCTGACCGGGGGACGGGTTGAAGCCCCGAGGATGGTTTTTGCGTTCTCATCGAGGTATGGGCATGCTTCCGGTTTTGCCTTTCCCCCGGCAAGCTTCATCGCGAAGGTGAGGCAGGTGGGGTCGCCGCATTCCTTGCAGTTCTTTTTGGGCAGGAGCTTGTAGATCTCCAGCGGTTTCAGGGCCATATGATCACATTCCTCCTTTTGGTTCGCCATTCCAGAGTGCTGCAATTGCGGTTTTGAGGGGCTCTATCGACAACGGGTGCCGCACACAGACAATGGAAGCCCCTGCAATGGTTGCCGGGAGCATGGCATAGATCTCCCAGGCAACGGCAGTCGGGCAGGCATCTCCCTCGTCCGCCTCACGGACTTCTTTTACGACCAGGGAATCGATCGCCGAGCTGATCATCGGCATGGCAAGATCGCTGTCGCCCTTGAGGGCGGAATACCGGATCCGCTCCATGACCGAGTAGGAATATTCAAACCCGTATCCCAGTGCCCCGGTGTAAGGATCGATGGCGATCCGGTCAGGGGACAGCCCTGTCTCACGAAGGAGGATATTCAGCTGCTTTGCCAGGTTGATATCGATGGGTGACTGGGCGATGACCGAATGACCGTATGCCATGGCAGCGGCGGCAACACTCCGGTAGTGCCCTGCCTCTGCCGTCCCGAGGAGGATCCGTTCGCCTTCTGCCGCCTCACCAATCTTCTGGAAAACGGCACTGTCGATGGCCGGATCGTTGCTGCCCTCGATAATGAGCGGGAGCTCTGTTGCCTGGAGCACGGATTCAACCGTCTCCCCTATCCGGGAGATATCAGAGAAATTTCGTTCCCGGGTGCTCGACAGGTACAGCCGGATCAGGTCAGGTTGATACTCCCTATCAGCATGGGCGACCCACTCGGCCGTATCATGGACCCGGTCGCCTATGAAACGGGTGGCAGCAGCCGGCCAGAGTTCAGGATCATCGGAGAGTTCGTAAGCAACAAGAGGTCTGTGGCCGGAAGGCGGGATGCCGATATACGGGAGATCTTCTTCCCCCCCTATGGTAACCGAATGGCTCCTGGTCCCGCCATCCTTTGCCGTCGCACCGATCACCAGTTCGCCGATCCGGCCGGTCCATTCAGATAGTGTTGATACTCCCATCATCTCCACCTACAACAACGGTTTCATGGCGAGCGCCGGGTGGTCAACCGATGCGAGGAAGGTTGCCAGGTCTTCGATCGCCTCTGCCCTGGTCTCATCAGCGATCTTGTTGAAAAACGTTTCATTGCCCCTCTTTTTCAGGTATTCAAGAAGCCTGCCCTTCAGTTCCTGCTTCAGGATCTCAGGCATCCAGACCAGCCGCTCGATCCCGCCTTCAGCCTGGAGGAACCGGTCCGAGAGGATATACCCCTTCGAGATCCCGGCAAAGCCCGGGGTCTGGGCACCCCCCCCGATAGTCCCTGCAAGGGTGGAGAAGGTCATCCCCGAGGGAGTCATCCCCTTGTATTCCCGGTTCACCACCATGAATCCGTTCACCTCGGGGAGCATGACCGCGATGCATTCAAAGCACCCGCAGCAGGTCATCGGATACTCCATGATACTGTAGAGCGAGCACCGGTCTACCTCTCCATGGGAGGCTTTCTTGACGAACCGGTTGACCCCCTCGAATTCACCCCGCTCCATGTCAATGATCCTCCCCTTCTCCACCGGCTGGTTGGCTCCTGCAGGGGAGATCTCGTGTGCGATCTTTCCGTCCAGCCAGGTGATGGCGCCGCAGAGGGCAGGTCGTTCGGGGGTGATGATGCAGACATGGTTTGGTGCGAAGGTCTGGCAGAGGGTGCAGGAGTAGAAGCAATCGACATCGGTATCCCGCATCCCGAGGATCCGGTCATCCCGTTCCTGGTAGACCTTCCCGGCATTGGCACGTTCTGCAAGCACGGTCTTTTCATCGGTGATGAGCGTGACCTGGACGGCATCGAGCAGGTCCGGGAAGTCCATCCTGAATTTTGCCGCAAGCAGAGTCCCGAGGTCTTTTATGCGGACTCCCCTGGCAACGGCCTCTTTTGAGAGGCGGACCCAGATCAGGTCCCGCTGGGCGACATGCCAGGAGCCTTCCCCGTAATTTACGAAATTGTGGATCCGTCGTTCAAGCACCGGCTCGTACTCTTTCTTCATCTGCTTTCCTGCTACCTCGATGAGGATCCCGAGCGGTGCTGCCGATCCCTCAGGGATTGCATCGATCTCGGGGCCGATGACCGTGACCTTCCCATCTATAACCTCGGATGGGGGCCGGACCCGGAGGAGTTCGAATGCCGGGGACCTTCCCCCGCCAAACTCGACCTGCATCTCCTCTCTCCGGATGCTCTTTCCTTCGAATGCCGGTGAACAGGCCATGGGGATCGGGATGGCGGTCACGCTCACCTTGATCCCTTTCAGATCCATCCCGGTCCGGACCGCGTCGGCAGGCTGGACACGGGGCCACTCGTCAGACTCATAGTCTCCTGCAGCAATGACCGGGATTCCAAGGAGGCGGAATGCATCGACGAGGGCAATCTCTTCGTCATCCAGGCCCGGAAACACGATTGCAATAGCCTTTGCCCGCTCCTTTGCATAGGCGAGCAGCCGTCCCGCATCTCCCGGGGTAACCCCTCCAAACATCATGGCAACCCGGGCGATGATGTCGATGAAATGGATGGCGGAGAAGGGACGGGACCCGAGAGGCACAAGGCGGTACTCAGCCCCCACCTTCACTCCCGAGGAGATGAGACTCGTGATGATATCTCCTGAGAGGAACGTGAGCATGTACTTCTCCTGGAGTTCGCGGCACAGACCGGCGGCCGTATCAGGTGCAGGGGGGGTTCCGGCCACCAGCACGAGGCCGAGGATACTTCCGTCAACGAGGGAATAACCGAGGGTTCGGAGCACTGCGTCCGGGATGAACCCGGTAAAGGGAGGGGACTCTTCTCCCCGCTG
>JAAYWH010000066.1 GCA_012516785.1 Methanomicrobiales archaeon | reverse complement strand
GCCAAATTCCATCCCTACTTCACATTGCCTCGATCCCGCTGCATAGAGAAGTGCTTCCATCTCCACTGTGTTGGAAATGGCCTCACCCCTCTCAAATGCCCTAAATGCGTGGTATAGTGCAGATACTACATGCGCCCGCCCGGCCATCCTGTCGGCATTAAACAGGATAATGGTAACACCCTTGGATGCACCAAGATCTCTGGTATATCTCAGAAATTCACCCGGGCTGATTATATTTAGTCTGAACTGGTGGATGTCACAACGAGCACTCTTCAATCGGGCATCTCCCTCTGCGCCATTCTTGGCATCAGCATCATCTCCGTATACATTTTATGACTCTCCAGGCTAATTGTCCCTTTTCATGCACTGAGAAATAACATCTTAAGAGGATGGGCACGCTCTCCTGTTTATGCTCAAACCGGATTTTCTGGATGGAAGCAACATACAAACGCCCTGATGGCGATTGGTCCAGGTACTACCCCCTGCTCATCATGCAATAGGAGGCTCTTCTTGCCGAATACTCAAGCCACCCAGGCAGGAAGAATCTCCTTTGCATCATACAAATCAATCTTCATTATTCTCATCTCCGAATTGGAAGAGGGTAGGCTGGAACCTCGGAGCTGCTTCCTTCTGCATGATACTGTCAGTTGCCATCTTTTGAATGGTGCTGGCAGTCCCCCTCAGGTCTCTGAATATCATGCTGGTTACCCCCTGCCCGAGGATTGGCGCGATTCTCTCTTCTCCCGCTTCGAGGATCTTCTCAGGAGTGGTAAAGCCATTGTTGAACAACCGTCGTGCTCTGACACGTCCGATATTCCTGATCTTCACCAGGGGGATAAGTTCGCGCTTTATGCCATGTTTCATACAATATTCAAATTCCTGGACCGATGAGGCAAAGACACCTCTGAACATCCTGCTGAGCCGGCTGGACGCATGCAGGAGCCAGTTGGCCCCTTCAAGGAGGTTGTAAATATCACCCGATCCTATGGAATACCTCTCACCGATGATCGCCTCGGGAACCTCGCGGCTCCAGTCATAGAGTACCATTGCGGTCTTCACCGCCCTGAAATAATTCTCAGAGTCATCAAATGGGCAGTCAACCCAGAGCTCATGCTCATGCTCGAGCACAAACCGGTCCAGGTAATGGCTGTCCCTGTTCCCGACAAAGAGAGTGTACATATCTGGGGTACTACAGATCAAATGCAGGAGACCGATATCCGAGTACTCCTCCGCGGCCAGCATTCCTTCGAGGATAGTATCAGCACTAGTTGGATCAATATAGAGTAATGAGACGATTCTCCCATATTCTGTCGCCGAGAGGAGGTCATCCTGCTGCACAATCATCTCTGCCTGCTCCAGGAATGTGAGTGCCCGGCTGATGACTGATTCCAGGATTCTGTCCTGTTTCTTCTGGTGAAAGTAGAAGGTAGAGCGCATGAACTCACGGAGTTCGGGACGAGTGCGTATAAAGCCTGACGCGATCAGCGAGAGAATATGTGTCGTGAGAGCCTCTTCTGAAGAGCACTGTGAGTGCACATCTTCCGGGGGAGCCTCAATATAATAATCGAAGAGTTGCCCTGCAGCTCGTGCATCGGTAGTGATAAGGATGGCCTCACCGTACGGATCGAGATGAGGTCGCCCAGCCCTGCCAGCCATCTGATGGTATTCACGTGCGGGAATGGGGACCATACCCTCCCCGCTGCTGTATCGGCGGTACTCTTTGATAATGACCCTGCGGGCTGGGAGGTTGAGCCCTGCAGCCAGCGTGGGAGTCGAAGCGATGCACCTGATATGTCCTTTTCGAAAGCCCTCCTCTACCAATGTCCGTGCCTCTTTCCGAAGCCCTGCATGATGGAACGCAGCCCCGCTCCCAACGCAGAGTGCGAGCGCTTTCTCCTGTTCCGTACTAGCCAGCTTTTCGAGGCTCTGCCTGTATTTCCGGAGGTCCTCACTATCGATACGGATTGCTTTTGCCGCTTGTTTTGCGAATGCCTCTGCATTCTTTCTCGATGAGACAAATACCAGACACTGACCCCCCTCTGCAATCGTATCCATAACAAGATTGACACTTTCGTGGCGGGAGATGGAGGGCACAGACCGCGTTTCGGTCTGGAAGTGGATGGCACCGTCATAGTATACCCCCTGCCTGAGGTCCACGGGTCTCCATGAGCTGGTTACCAGGTCGGCGTCAAGCCAGCGTGCGAGCATACCTGGATTTCCTATCGTTGCCGATAGGGCGATCACCTGCATTCCTGGATTCATCCGCCTCATCTTGGCGATCACCATCTCGAGTGTCGGACCCCGATCCGGGGAATCGATCAAGTGGACCTCGTCAATAACGAGCAGTGTGATAGCCTTCAGCCATGATGATGCATTACGGAGCAGCGAATCGACTTTCTCGCTCGTTGCAATGATAAAATCGTTCCTCCCAAGGTAATCATCACGCCGGTCATAGTCGCCGGTGGAGATGCCGACCTTTGCACCCTTCCCGCTGAACTCTTCGAATTTCTCCGAGGCAAGTGCCTTCAGGGGCACGATGTACAGACACTTGCCCCCTTTTTTGAAATGATAATGCATCGCAATCTCTGCGATGAAGGTTTTTCCACTGGCAGTCGGTATGGCTACAAGGAGGTTTTTTCCCTTAAAAATCCCCCTATCCACGCACTGTGCCTGGGGAGGATACAGCTCATGGATTCCTGATGACCAATACAGCCCGATCAGGTCCTTGGAGAGTGGGAGATCTTCAACGTTCATCCATACCCCTTTTATTCCAGTCTATATCACTAGCAGGTTAGTTCTTTTTTCTAACCATCTCTTTACCGCGCATGAAAATCTCCAATGGAAATATACCTCTCTCCGCATAAAAACCACCTGGTTCCGGTCTGATCCGGGTCAGAAACACCATTGATATCAGTAATAATAATCGATCATATCCTGTTTCATCTCGCGGCGCTTCCGCTCCAGGAATGAGAACACCATCTCGTGCGGGAGTCCCTGGAGGAGCATATCAACAGCACTCCGCGCGATCTTGATCTGCTCTGGGAGGCCGATGATGGCAACCGTCTTGCCGAATACCGAAATCTCGCACTCGGTCATATGCTCGATCTGCTCCCGCGAACGGCCATCCTTGCCGATAATTCTCCCCCTGAGCCGGTCCAGCTGGCGGGGGCTGTCGGTAAGACCTGACAGATCGATCACATCCAGGAGCAGATCCTCATCCTCAAGCAGCATGAATGCCCGTTCAGGTGAGAAACCGCGGTTGACTGCCTGGACGACCTCGATACCCCTGAGAAGGAGGGGTGCATCCTCGCCCTCCAGTTTCACACTCCCTTCCTTGCTGTCGATACTGATGCTGGTACTGGTCTTCTCTTCGAGTTCCTTTTTTACCGAGCCATTCTTTCCGATCAGCACCCCGACGCGGTTTCCAGCGATCTTGATCTCCTGTATCATTCTTTTACTCCCAACCCCGAGGGGGAAATCCCTCGCTCGTTCCATCGGTAATCTTTAAAAAAATTTCCTTTTCATCCATGACCGTGCAGAAGTCCCTGAAGTACCGGTTTATATTGGCAATGTCCCGGGCAAGGAAAAATTTCGCCCGGGGGTGATCAGGGGTTACTGACTGTCCCATATCGATTACGTACAAGCGGTCGCCGTAAAGGATATTAAACTCAGACAGGTCGGCATGGACAAGCCCGGCCTGCTGGTAGAGTCCCCGCATGAATGAGAGCACCTCATAATAAACTCCGGCCGGGTTTTCCAGTTCGACTGCCCTGAGGTGTGGAAAAGGACGCTCATCCTCGCCAAGGAATCCCATGATCAGGATATTCCGGTCCCATACATACGGCATAGGTACTGAAAGTCCCGCATCGGCAGCCCTCTTCAGGTTTGCAAACTCTTTTCTGGTCCAGGTAAAAATGAGATCCTTTTTTGTCCGTTTTATGCCGGCAAACCGCCTGTCACCGATGATGTACTCACTCATTGCGTTGAAGTTCGCCGTCCGGATACGATAGATTTTGATGGCGATATCCTGGTCACCCCGCTCACCGAGAAAGACATTCGCCTCCTTGCCGGTACTGATCGAGCCTCCGATCGCGGTAATCCAGCCTTTATGGACCAGTTTGTACAG
>JAAYWH010000065.1 GCA_012516785.1 Methanomicrobiales archaeon | reverse complement strand
TGTTTCCTCCTCTGAAAAGTAATATCTTGCAATCCTTTCATATGTATTAATCCGGGCGAGGGTATCTAAGCCAGGCCAAAAGAGCCGGACTTAAGATCCGGTCACGAAGGTGTTCATGGGTTCGAATCCCATCCCTCGCATGCTATTGATGCTCATCAGGAAGTGTGATTGAAGGTCTTCCCCTCCCTGGCAGTAATCAATCCAGGAAACTCTGCATCTTCTCTCATTTCTGGCGGGAAACAAACCACTTCTTATTCCTGCAGCACTCTGGAACCCCTACAGTAAAACCAGCCCTGCTGGAGGATTGATTCAGCCATTATTTAAAGTTTTTTTCTCTTTAAAGCACTTTTGGAAGTTTTTATTGACAGTGCCTTCAGCACTATGGTACTTTGGGAGGGACAGACAGAAGAGGATACCTGACTTCCTGCATTTCCAGGATACTGTGTGTATCTCCAACCTCCAGAGTATTGATCTGTACATGTACACGTATTATTAATAGAGAGGGAATTTTCAGGATTGAAGCCTGCTGGGTTGTTTTTGAATCCTTCAGCAGGTTCCATGGTTTTGCCGGAAAGCTGCTGAAGGATTGAAGGAACGAGCGGAAAGCCCTGACGGACTTCTGGTGTTATAGTGTGATGTATGTGAAGGAATTATAGTCTGACCCTCCCCTCCGGGTCTAATTTCCAGAAAGGATTGAAAGCGACTTCCCACAGATACTCATCAGGGTCGGCAAAATATCCGCTGTATCCTCCCCAGAATGTCTTTTGGCCCGGTTTCGCAATACGGGCACCGGCACTCCCTGCTTTTTTGAGGGTTATATCTACTTCAGCCTCGTTCCTGGTGAGATAGGCAAGGGTGAATCCGGGAAAGCCGGTTTCCCGTGCAGGTACATTCGCATCATCAGCCAGGCTCTCGCGGGGATAGAGGGCGAAGATCATCCCATTGAGCGAAAAGAGAGCGAGATCACCCTGCACGTGCGCCTCCCACCCGATCCCGTCACGGTAAAAGGCAAGTGAACGATCAAAATCACTGACGCCGAGGGTGATCACATTGATACGCGGTTCCATGGTAACCGGGTTGTTAATGGGGTACGATAATGCCTTCCTGTCTCTCTGCCCGTCATCACACACCTGCCTTGTAATGACACACCTGCCAGGTAATGACCCTGCCCTCATTGAAGTGAATTCCCTTCCGGGAGGAAGTACGCATGGAAGCGACTGATCAGAATTGAGCGATACTTTGAATGATATTTCATAACTCTTATCCCGCGAAAATCGCAATTCCTCCGTATGGGAAAAACTATTTTTTCATTATACCGGGGGCTCATTGTAACCAGTGCACTCGTTATCCTCTTTTTAGCCTGTTCAGGATGCACTGAAAACCCGGGAGGGGGAGCAATGGACCGGATAACAGCAGATCCAGGCCAGATCCCGGATGTGATGACCAGCTCTGCAACAGAACCAGGATCCCAGGAGAACGAACATAGCCTGCCGGCTTCACATACACCGACAAGATCTGCTCCTGTCAGCATCACCGTCCATTCTGCATTTAAAACGATGAAAATCAAGGACACTAACCCGATATCAGGAAATATTTTCATTGTAATCAATATGACGATTGAAAATCTGGATGAGAAAATTCCTTATTTCGTCAACGAGACTACCGTTGACATTACTGGGGGAGGGCTTATCACGCAGAAGGTCTATGGCATGTTATCAAATCCCTTCTCCTGGGGATCCATTCCGCCGAAAAGCAGCAAGACCGGTGAAATGGTATTCGGGGTAAAAGCAACGACCGAACAGTTCACCCTCACGCTGCGGGATGAACAGGGGAACACCATTCTCACCAAACCGATTGGTTCCCTCCCTCTGGGCACCTATGATCAATCCCCCGGTTCAGACAGCACCCCCCCGGAATCAGCATCTGCGAAAACCCTTAATGTCACCATCCATTCTGCACAAAAGACCACGAAAATCCAGGATACCCATCCCCTGCCTGGAAATATCTATGTCGTCATCAACATGACGATCGAGAACCTCGCTCTCAGCGAACCATTTGTTGCCAATGAAAATACCATTGATATCACGGGGGGCGGACCGATGACCCAGAAGATCTACGACAGAGTTGCAAATCCCTTTTACTGGGGAACGATCCCGCCGAAGAGCAGCAAGACCGGTGAGATAGTATTTGGGGTAAAAGAGAGTACGAACCAGTTCACGCTCACCCTCCTTGATGAAAGGAAGCAGGTCCTTCTCTCAAAACCAATCGGGACACTCTCCACCGGCCCCTACCTCCCCTCCCTGGGAAATACCGGCTTGCTGAGTGCCACAAATTTCACTTCGGTAATTGAAGGCCTGGATACCCCGGAGAAAGTTACCGAGTATGCCGACGCGAGATTCACCTTCACCTACCATGATGGATGCATATCCTATCCCCCGGAAGAATTCTTTCGTGTTCAGGAAGGGGATTGCAAGGATTATGCGACATTCCTTTCCTATGTACTGGCCCATCACGGTTATGATACACAAATTGTTGCATTCAAGTATTTCAAGGACGACAAGCGATACGGCCATGTCGTAACCCTCTTCAAAGAGAACGACGGGTCGATGTATTATGTGACAACCCCTGTGGTAAGTACGATGAGGGCGGTCACCTCCATCGATGACCTCCTGAAAAAAGAATGTTCTCGCCTGGGTATACCAACGATTGCCAATTACACGATCGTTCCTGCAGGCTCGGTGGACACCTGCGTCTTATGATGCAGGGAACTACTATTATTTTCATCTCCAGAACTCCTGAAAAGGGCTGATATCAGAGCATCCTGTGTTCGACTCACTCATACCCTCATTTTCGAAGGGGTATACCCTGACAAAAAAATGATTTATAGGGGGTTATCACCGGACAAAAAAATACATGAAGTACCTTCAGACCCATGTAAGCAAGATGAACGTGCCGGAGGCACTTCATATAAAAAAGAGAGCATCTCATGACCCGATGCAGGAATCTCCAGTCTGCCGGTCAACAAGTTCTGGTAATCAGGCTTCAAAACCTTCTCCACCTCATTCCTCATGTGGCTCTTCCATCTTCGACACCAGCACCTTGTCCACCCGGTTTCCATCCATATCCACCACCTCGAACCGGAACTGCTCAGCCTCGGTATGGTCCCCCGTTGCGGGAATCCGCTGAAGGGCATACATGAGGAATCCTGCCAGGGTCTGGTAAGAACCCTTTCCTGGCAGGTCATCCACCGGGATGATCTCTTCGAGGTCCTCGAGCACCACATCGCCGTCGATAAGCCATGACCCATCCTCCCGCACGACGATGGAGGGAGGCTCGGGCCGGTAGAGATTGCGGACTCCCCCGACAATAGATTCAAGGATGTCGTGGAGGGTCACCAGTCCCCGGATGCTGCCGTATTCATCAGTCACGAGCGCCATCGGGAGCCCGGACTCCCGGAATGTCTCAAGGAGCTTCATGATCGAGGTGTTCTCGGGGACGAAGTAGGGTTTCCGGAGGACCGATTCGAGGTCCGGTTTTGATCCGAGTGCAAGGGCTGACCAGATATCTTTGACCGCGATGAGACCCGCGATATTGTCGAGGTTGCCCCGGAAGGCCGGGAAGAACGAATGCCCCGCATCGGCCATGATGCGGTAGTTGATCTCAGGAGAGTCCTCGAGATCGATCCCGGTGATGTCCGGCCTTGGGGTCATGAGGCTTGAGACGTTCCGGTCCCCGAGTTCGAAGATCCCTTCCACCATGGTTACCTCGGCCTTGTCAAAGACCCCGTGCTCGGTCCCCTCCTCGAGCATGATCTTGATCTCATCTTCCGTGACAGGCGGAGCCTCGGAATCCTTTATCCCGATAAGGCGGAGGAAGAGTTCCGTCGAGCGGCTCAGGAGGACAACGGCAGGCGTGGCAAGGGTGGAGAGGATCGACATCGGTCGTGCCACCCGTGCTGCAATCGATTCGGGATTCGAGAGTGCGATCCGTTTCGGGACCAGTTCACCGAAGACCAGCGTCAGGTAGGTGATCAGGAGGACGATGATAGTGATGCTGATCAGTTCGCTGTACGGGGCAAGCAGCGGGATCGCCGCGATGAAGGGGGTGAGAGCGGCCGCAAGCGTTGCTCCCCCGTATGCCCCGGCAAAGATCCCGACCAGGGTGATCCCGATCTGGATGGTCGAGAGGAACGGGGTCGGTGCTTCGGCAAGGAGGATGGCCTCTTCCGCCCGGGTATCCCCTTCCTCCGCACGCTGCTGGAGCCGGGCTCTCTTAGCCGAGATGATGGCAAACTCGGAGAGGGCGAAATACCCGTTGATGGCAATGAGGACAAGAATGACAATGATCTCGAAGAGATGACTCATTTTCTGTTATAGTGTTTCGACCGGTAGTAAAGAAGGTATGCCTCCTGCAGGGATGGCATGCCCAGGACCATCCGTTCCCTTCACCAGTCCTCCCGGGAGGTATGCCCGTGACTGGAGTGCGTCATGGAAAGGGAGGAAGGGGTGGTTTGCATCCCTCACGCGACATTCCTTTGCAAAAGAGAACAGGATCTATCAGAACCCTTAAACCGGAGGGGTGAACAATGTGGTATGGATTCGTTCATGCTGAAATGGGGGCTTATTTTCAAGGCATTTGCCATTACGGCGCTCCTTCTGGTTGTCCGCCTGGCAATCGACTTTACCGGGATGGATATCCTCTCTGTCACGAACCTTGTCACTGCATTTGTCGGTGGCGCGATCTTCACCATCGCCATCATCCTCACCGGGACCCTTGCCGACTTCAAGGAGAGCGAGAGGATTCCCGGGGATCTCGTGACTGCCCTCTCTGCGTTCTATGCAGACACCGGCCTCGTGGGGACGGCCCATGCCGGGACTGCAGCCGGGATCAGAGTCCATGCCCGCTCCCTCCTGGCAGCCATCACAGGGAATTTCCGTGCCAACACCTGGGATATGGCCGGGATACGGAGAGAGATAGAGGCGATCAATACCTCGATCTACCAGCTTGCCGACGCGAACGTCGCCGGCCCAATCCTCGTCAAGCTCCGGACAGAACTGATCACTATCGAGCGGCTTTCGAACCGGATCGCCGTGATCAAGCATACCTCTTTCATCCCGGCCGCGTACACCATCGCGGAACTGGCTGCTGCCGGAGTGATCGGCATCCTGTTTTTCGTGAAGATAGAGTTGTGGTACGAGGGGGTCGTTCTCTTCTCCGTCATCACCGCCCTGCTCATCTCCCTGATCCTCCTGATCAAGGACATGGATGACCCCTTCGAGGTCGGCAGGAAGTCCTATGCTGACGTCGATCTTTCGATCCTTTTTGACCTCCAAAAGGACTGGGAGAGCAGGGTTGCACAATAAGAAAACTCCCTTTTTCTGCATATGTATTCGGGCTTTTTTGCGCCATACAGCGCCAGAGGCACCCACGAGGGACCGGAACTGCCATCTTCCCCCTCACTCCCCTGTCACGAACCTGAGGCCGAGGATACCGGCAACAATCAGGAAAAGGCAAAGGAGCCGGGCGATCTCCCGGGACTCCCCGAAGAGGACCATCCCCAGAAGCACGGTCCCGATCGCGCCTATCCCTGTCCAGACCGCATAGGAGGTGCCGAGCGGGAGGTCACGGAGTGAGAGAGAGAGGAAATAGAAACTCCCGGCCATCAGCCCGACCGTGAGGAGGGAAGGGATCAACCGGGTGAAACCCTCGGAATATTTGAGCCCGACCGCCCAGCCGGTCTCCATGAGGCCGGCAACAAGGAGGGTTGCCCATGCAGAGATCGTCATGATCATAGGTCTGGATCGTGAAGGATTAAAAATCCAACCCGGCAGAGGATCCACGTCAGCTTAATGCAATAGGGAGCCCAACGTCCCTGGTATCCATCATGCCAGGTGAGACCTTTCCCCGGGAGGAGCGGTACGATGCACTCCAACGCTTCTTCATCCGCCCGTTCTTCCTCTCGCTGACCATCGGGATCCCGTTCTGCATCTTCAAGCTCCTCTTCGGCCTGACGGCATACAGGACAGGGGTCGCGTGGCTGGTCATCCTGGGCGGGATTGTCATCATCTGGGCATGTCTCGACATCCTGATGAACACCGGCCGCTCACTCCTCGATCTTGCCGGGCGGAGTGCCCAGTTTGAGTACTGCACCATTGCACAGATCGGAAAGCTGGTCCACCGGCCTATAGTCTTTCTTGCGATCGATACCCTGCTCTCGTTTGTCATCATCTGCCTGATGCTCTGGTCAGGATGGATCACGCGTCTCTCGCAAAACGAGCTTTACCTCTGGTACGGTGCGACGACCCTGAACCTGATCAGCCTGTCGCTGGTCTCTCTCTATAACGAGATCAGGAAATCCTAAAAAAATAACATGATTCCTTTGAGGGCCACCAGCATAAAAGATGAAAAGGCCGGAGGCATTTTCCTATAAAAAATCGACAGATGCGATCGTCCGCCTGATCCTGATGCCCTGCCTTCCGGGAGGGCCGAGAGAGATGAACGATTGGCGGGTACCCGATCCGTTTTGTGGCACGAGTGCGATATGACCTGACCTATGGGGGACGCATCCCGGGAGCGCTCTGTTCCGGTTCGGTCATACAATGCAAAGGAAGAACCACGCGATACGATACAAGGAAGGCGACCCAGGAGCAGGAGTGCGAGTTTTCCTGCAGATGACCCTGCGATCCGATACATCGAAGAGCTGCCGTAACGAGTAATTCCTGTTGTGGACTATCATCCCGTGATTGTAATAGGGGGAGGGCCGGCCGGGCTCTTCTGCGCAGCTGAAGCGGCAGGATCCGGGGAGGGGGTGCTCCTCCTCGAAAAGATGCTCTCCTGCGGGAGAAAGCTCCTGGTCACCGGCTCCGGGCAGTGCAATCTTACCCATGACGGGGAGATCCGCGATTTCTCCGGAAAGTACGGGGATCATGGTGCGTTCCTCCGGTCCTCCCTCCGGAAGTTTTCGAACCGGGACCTCGTGGCATGGTTCACCAGCCGCGGCCTCCCCCTTGCGCCTGATGAATCCGGGAAGATCTTCCCGGAGAGCAGGAGGGCAGCCGATGTCCTTTCCGTGCTTCTTGAGGAGTGCAGGAAGAACGGGGTAGTGATCCGTTGCCGGGAAGCCGTAAAGGAAATCCGGCGATCCGGTACCACATTCCATGTCCGGACTGGAACAGCGGAATACGAATCCGGGGCCCTCGTGATTGCGACCGGGGGGTCATCCTACCCGGCCACCGGATCGACCGGGGACGGCTTCTCCTTTGCAGCGTCGCTCGGGCACCATATCGCCCCGGTTGGCCCGGCCCTAGCCCCGATCAGGGTCCGTGACTATCCGTTCGGAGACCTTGCCGGGATCTCGTTTGAGGGGCTCTCCCTCTCTCTCTTCCGGGAGGGAAAAAAGGTCAGGGAGGGAAGCGGGGATCTCATGTTCACTCACGCCGGACTCTCCGGCCCCGGCATCCTGCACCTCTCGCGGTATGTCCTGCCCGGCGACACTCTGAAGATCTCGTTCCTCCCTGGAATGAGGCAGGAGCTGCTCACCAAAGATCTGGTCGACAGGATAGCGGTTTTTGGGACACAACAGGTGAAGTCCATTCTCTCGGGATATTCTCTCCCGGCACGGTTTATCGCGAGGGTTCTCGAACTGCTCGGCCTCCCTGGAGATCTTACCGATGCCCACCTTCCAAAGAAGAAGAGGGCGGAACTTGTCCGGATGCTCACCGCGTTCCCCTTCGTTGTGTCCGGTACGGGGGACTGGGACGAGGCGATGGTGACAAGGGGGGGTATATCGCTTGCCGAGATCGACCCTTTGACGATGGAATCGCTCATCGTCCCCAGGCTCTATTGTATCGGGGAGGTCCTTGACATCGATGGCGATACCGGGGGATACAACCTCCAGGCAGCCTTCTCGACCGCAATGGCAGCAGCACAGGATCTTTCCGCCCGGTAACCGGAGGGATTCTACCCTTCCAGTCCTTTGAGACGCCTGATATACATCCCTGCCCAGAAATACGCGATCGCGGAACCGAGAATGTTGCCGAGCACGATCCCGATCCAGACCCCCGTCTCCCC
>JAAYWH010000064.1 GCA_012516785.1 Methanomicrobiales archaeon | reverse complement strand
TGAAGATAACAGAGCCCTTAAAAAACAGATTTATTTCCTGTTCAGCCATAAGAAAAAAAATTATCTGCATATAGCAGATTCATAATTGACGAGGTTGGAGAACAAGGATACATAGCCATCAACGGACTTGCGCTCATTAATAGACAGTTCCTGCATGAGAGAGGGTATCCCGACGCACCATGCACCTGCCTCACTGTTTTCGAGATTGAGGTACGTAGATACATACCCTACGGAGGGTTGAGAAGATGACAATTCAGCAACCCGGATACTATAACTCATATGGGCTGGACCATCAACACTGGGTATTGGGGGCCAGCGTTCACCATCTCCTCCTCCGATCTTGTTCAGGTTACGAACCTCTCCAGAAGTAGTTGCCGAGACGATACTCATATCAATCTTGCTTCCTGTATCCACAAATGAGCAGAAAGCAGGGTAACAAGTGCACCCTGGTGGAATGCATTGAGCACACGTAGTACTTAATGCAGAGGGAACTCCAGGGGTACCAGCGCCGGACAGCATCAAATTTTCCTTTGATAAGATACGATTGCCATTTAACCCAGTGTAGGTTATTATCCGGTCATTTTCTACATTCGACATTGAAGCAGGTAATGCCTTTGTATCAACCATTGAATTCTTCGAATATGCAATCTCCCCATACTGAGCACTCGTATCTTCTGAGTAAACAGTGGCCATTTGCACTTCGAATGAGGCAGAATCATACTTAAGCGGCGGTTCTGGCTGTAGTTCCCAAATCTCGATGAGTTCGCCAGTTTCCGGATCAACGACAGGAAGGCCAGTCTCAGGATCCCAAACAATATCTACCAGGTTCAGATTCGCATCGAGCACTTCACTTGAATGCCTCCAACTAAGATCAGCATTGTTGGAAAAAATACCGAGAGCTGAAACATCTGTAGTCAGGAGAATCCCCTGGGTTTCCAGATCTGGTGGGGGCAATATCGTGGCAGCTGCTGATGTGAAAAGGAGCATCGAGGCAATAATCATGATGATAACAATTTGTTTCATTCGTTCCAATCATTCACCCCCTTTTGGATGATAACGTAAAATAATTATGACCTCATATTTAACTGTATTGGTTAATATTTATTCGATATTAGAAAAACCAATATTTTACGAGCCTAAACCTAATAAAAAGGACGCCCAGGTCGGAATTCGAATCCGAGTCGTCGGCGTGACAGGCCGACATGATGGGCCACTACACTACCTGGGCACTCGCTGCAAATGGTCCCGCCTCCCGGATTCGAACCGGGGACATCGCGGTAGCTGCGCAATTGCCTGGATGCGGCAAATCATACTACAGCCGCGCACTCTACCAAGCTGAGTTAAGGCGGGATTTGCGCTCATAGTATAGGGGAAATAAAGCTATTAAACATATCGATATCGGCTCCTGGAAATAGCCTTTCGGTCACTGTTTTATAATATGAGCGCATTTTAAATGATGTATGGTTCCCATAACAACTGAAGCGGGGAATTGTTTTCTTCACCGATAGCCATGCGAAGAAACATGTGACTGTTTTTGATACCACCCTCCGGGATGGGGAACAGACGCCGGGTATATCATTTACCTTTGCACAGAAGCTTGAGATTGCCCGCCAGCTGGCATCCATCGGGGTGCATGCAATCGAAGCCGGCTTCCCGGCCTCCTCCCAGGGAGAACAAGAGACGGTGAAAGCCATCGCGGACCAGAAACTCGACGCAGTTATCTGCGGCCTGGCCCGATCCCGAACGGAAGATGTTGACGTTTGCATCGATTGTGATGTTGACATGGTACATGTCTTCATCCCCACCTCTGAAGTTCAACGGGTGCACACCATCAAAAAGACTCCTGAAGAGGTGCTTGATATTACCCGGGAGATTGTCTCCTACGTCCGAGACCATTGCGAACTTTGTATGTTCTCAGCAATGGACGCCACCAGGACTGATACGGAATACCTGATCAAAGTATTCCGTGCCGCTGCTGATGCAGGAGCAACCATCATCAATGTCCCGGATACTGTCGGGGTCTACACCCCCACCGCAATGAAAAATCTGATCACCAGGATCGTGAGTGAGGTTAACTGCCCCGTCGATGTCCACTGCCACAACGATTTCGGCCTTGCCGTGGCCAATACGACCACCGCGGTGGAAGCAGGGGCATCACAGGTCCAGGTGACAGTGAATGGCCTTGGCGAGCGTGCCGGCAATGCAGATATCTCCCAGACCGTCATGATCCTGGAATCTATTTATGGAGTAAAAACCGGGATCAAGACAGCCAGCCTCTATGAGACATCGAGGTTAATCTCCCGATATTCGGGGATTGGCGTCCTTCCGATCCAACCTGTTGTCGGTGACAATGCCTTCTCTCACGAGAGTGGAATCCATTCACACGGTGTCATTGCATGCGCTGCAACATTTGAGCCGGGTATCATGACCCCTGAAATGGTAGGCCACCGGAGAAGGCTCACCCTCGGCAAGCATGTTGGGCGGCATGCCGTCCGTCAGATGCTGACAGATGCGCATATCAATCCCAGCGAGATAGAGATCGATCGAATCGTTGAGAAAGTCAAGTTCATGTCCGTGAAAGGCAAGAAAGTGACAGATGCGGATCTCTACGAGATCGCCACAACCATCATGGGCATAGGAAACGGGGGACGTGCAATCGAACTCCAGGATATTGCCATCATGACCGGAAACCATGTCATTCCAACGGCAAGTGTTAAGGCACTCGTCAATGGAAAGGAACTGGTATGCAGCAGTACCGGAAATGGTCCTGTCGACGCTGCCTTGAAAGCGATCCTCGGTATTGTGCCTGCAAAGGTGCAGTTAAAGGAGTTCAACATCGAGGCGATTTCCGGTGGATCTGATGCAATCGGGCATGTGAACATCGCCATCGAGGATGACCACGGGCATGTTTTCTCGGCGAGTGGATCAGGTGATGACATCGTACTTGCTTCCACCGAAGCGATGGTAAATGCAATTAACCTGCTTCAACGGATACGTCAGGCTGAAACAAAATAAGAAAAGGAGGGCTAAGGGCAGGCCGGGAGATCAGGATGCGCTCTGGGGCCTGCCCTCAAGCGCCTGCTTGATCTGGCTTTGAAGCTGCTCGAACTTGCCGGAGAGCATGCCCTCCTGTTTTTCAAGCGATTTGATCCTGAGTTCGAGCGTCTCTATCTTATCGTTGAGATTTTTCAGGACATCTTCTTTCTTCTTCTCCATCATGACCGTGCCGACGCTCATGAAAACCGGAGCATCCTCTGCTACATCGTTCAGTTCCTCAATAGCCCGTTTCGCCTCGCGGACGGCCATCTCGTACTGGGCTTTCTGGGCACCAATGGTCTGCATCTGCTGCTGCATCTGCTGCAGCATTGCGATCTGATTCTGCACTTTCGGTGAAATTGAACTCATTGTATTGTCTCCTGATTGTTCAGCAGTTCCTGCATCTCTTCTGCCACTAGGATCAGCCGGAGCCACATGTTAAGCGAGGCCCGAAGGGCTGCAATATCCGCTGCATGCACCGCCAGTACAAGGGTATCCGGCGGTTCAAGGAGGCACATCGCCTTCGATCGGGGATTACACTCTCCTTCCATCTCTGGACGCACCGCATGGAAAAGGGGTTCAGCATGTGCTGACCTGAACCGGAAGAGTGCTTCATGCCTCATGGATCTTCAGTGAAAGCAGGTAACGGCGTGATCGTATACCATCAAAGATACACGTTTCCTCACCATCTTCTGACAATTTCACCGGTATATATGGTACCAGCCGCTCATAAATGGATGGGTCATTTACGTGGATTCCCACTCGTGGCCCATCCCTTTGAATCGTCCTTAGATCTGATACAAGGAACAATGTTCCCGGTTTCCCCTCGATGTACAATGTGAAAGAGGGTAAGGTTCCATGGTAAAGGCTGAAAATAATGATTTTGGTATCACGTGACGTAATTTCTGCAAGGCCCGCCTTGCCCCTTACGATATATTGGCATCCGGCAGCGAAGGCAAAGTCTTTTGCAAGCGAACGGAGTTCCACTACAGGTTTTCTTGATGTGCTGACGAGGGTCATCGAGCTTTTAACTCTTTGATTGCAGCACCACGTTCCTTAAAAAGGATCCTGTGTCCGCAATATGGGCAGCGGACATTGACATCAATCTCGACTTTATGCTTGCAACGGGCGCACTTGTAAGAACCAGCCAAACCTGCTCATGCCTCCTTGCCAAGGGAGCGGTCGATTGTCCTTAGTGCGATGCGAAGCTGCGGGGTCTGCGGCTGATAAGCCCCACCTGCAAACTTGAAACCGCACTTTCTGCATCCCCAAATGCCGGTCCCCTGACGGCGGACGGCGATGGTATCGCAACGTGGGCAGCGGTGGGCAGCCTTTGATACCTGTTCCATGTCAGAGACCCTTTTCCTGACAAACCTTCCATAGCGCGGACCGAATCGCCCGGCGCTCCCTGACACCTTACCTTTCGCTTTCTGTGTCCTGCTGGCCATATATAGTCACCCGCTTGTATGTCTCTTATACTATGTCCTCGCTGTTAATATACTTGATTGAGGATCCGTACTTCGCCCTGCCCCTTGGTAATCCGATTGATCAGATCGTAAAAATCACCCTGGATGCCAGCAGGAATTCTGACTACGCAGATCCATGATCCATCCTTCTGCCACTCATCTTTCTCTATCTGGGCAACAGGCTGGATCTCCCCGAACGCTTTCGATGCGAAATCCGGAGGGATCTTCACCGCGATCCGGATCTCTTCGAATCGGATTGGAAGAAGAGGGCGGAGCGCTTTCACCGTCTCCTTCACCTGTTCATCAACACTTTTGTAGAGATCGATATTCACCCGTGCCTCATCCATTGCCAGTTCAATCCGCTGGGGGGGATGCGGGAGACCGCTCTGCGGATTTACTGCATTCCGGGCGATAAAGGTAATGACCTGACGCCGCTTCTCTGCAATCATATGCCGTCGCTGTTCGGCAGTAAGATGGATCTCGCCCTTCTGGATGATCCGAGTAGCGACTGGGAGAAATTCGGTGGTATGGAACACTTTATTCAGAGCCTCTTCGGATGCCCGTGTTCCCCTTGAAGAGTTCTCAAAGATTGCCAGGGCGGCTACCATATCTTCGAGATCAACCGGTTCTCCCTGTCTGAACTTCACAGCACGATCGGGATCTACCAATAACTCAAATTTTTCCCCGTGGCTTTCGAGTCGTGCCACTACTGCTCTGTCAAGGGGAATCATTATTGCACCTACTTTTCAAATTGTTCAACGAAGGAGGCTACCTCTTCCTTGGTCATCTTACGGAATTGGGGAGTCTTTGTCTCAATAATCCCGATTTCAACGGTATTCACATCAAATTTCCCCTCAGTCGCATCATGGAGCGCCTTCAACCCCAGGAGAATACTGTCCTTCAGAGGAGCCTCATGTGAATATTCCTCCTCGAACACCTTCATCACTGCATTTCGTCCGATTCCAATCCCGGTCGCCTTGTACTCCAGAAGCGTGCCGGAGGGATCCGTCTCAAAGAGACGGCATCTGCCATCACTGATCCCGGCAATCAGGAGAGCCGTGCCATAAGGCCGTGCTCCACCAAACTGGGTATAGGTCTGCATATGATCGCAGAGTTTTTTTGCCAGGGCTTCAACATCCATTTTCTCATCGTAGGTAACACGATTGATCTGGCATTCAATCCGCGCACGGTCGACAAGTGCCCGGGCATCCCCGACAAGCCCTGATGAGGCAACACCGATGTGTTCATCAATCATGAATATCTTCTCGATGGAAGACGCCTCCAGCAGTCGGGAACTCACCCGCTTGTCTACAATAAGGACTATCCCGTCCTCACATTTTATTCCGACCGCAGTCGTTCCCCGTTTCACCGCTTCACGCGCGTATTCGACCTGATAAAGGCGGCCATCCGGACTAAAAACAGTTATCGCCCGATCATAACCCATCTGATATGCCTGTGGCTGCATTATAATCCCTCAAGATCATCCTGTGTGAGAAACAATAGTTCCTGCCTGTTAATTCCTTTTTCCTGCAAATCAACCTTTTGACCCTGATAACGCCGTGCCGTATACTCCCTGTCCCGGAAGTGCAGAGGGGAGATCGTCTCGAATCTGACAGGAGATAGTCCTGAAACCCTGCGCCTGAGCGCGAGCAGGGTTCCTGAAGTGGCTACTGCGTGCAGCGCAATCCTCCGCTCCGTAACAGAGGTCAGGGTCACGATCGCAATCCGTAATTTTTCTTCATAACCCCTAATACATCTCACTACTGCATACCCTGATCCACAGGAAATGACGACCGGCATCATCCTGGCTGCTTCCGCGTCTCCATAAAGACTCGTCACCGAGTCCAGTACCGAAAAATACAGATCCTTTGGATCAGGATCCGGAGTTGGCGGGTCGATACGAAGAAGGAGGTATCGCCTCTTTTCTCTCATGGTAGGGGGGCGGGGTTTCATGGAGCCACCATGACCGATTCGACGGGAGATATGAGGGTGCTGACGGTCTGCAATGCCCAATTCGTATCATCCTTCTCCATACCAAACAGAGAACAGAGGAGACGGATCTCATCGGGAGAACGGAGATCGAGAACAGAAAAGGCATTGCTGGATAGGATCAGGGGGAATTGATACCGGGAATGTAGTCTCATCAGGTCATTGTAACGATTCAATACTCTCTGTCTGAAAATACCCTTCTCATGGATAAGCGGGTAGAGATCGATCTCGACCGCTATGCTATTTTCATAGGCAAGACGCGCAGAGATGTGATCAAATGCCTTTTTTGGTATCTGGTGAAGGCACCTGATGGCATTCAATCCCTTCTGGGCAAGAACGGCACGGTTAAAGCCGTTATCTCCAGCATCCACAAATACAAGGTTCCCGCTATTCGAGTGCCTCCTGATCTGCCCGATAACCCGCCTGAGGTCCGTCTCGCTGATGATCACTGCAGGAATGATCCGCACCCCGTGGTATACTCCAGCCACTTCACCAGGTACTACAATACTGCCGAATCCCAACGCACCGGCTTCCATCGCCATTCTGCGAACTGAAGCAGTTCCAACCGGATAAGGATGGATACAGGCATCCGTTTCCATCATCAGAACACACGTGAGAGAAAAGAGAATAAGTTATTTGCCCAGATTGCCATGCGACCTGATGCTGGGCCGTGTCTTTTCAGTGCCTTTTCCGCGGTTCATCATCCCCCGGCCTTTTCTCCCTGCACTCGTCTTACCGCGCTCCGCACGCCCGCGATGAACAGGATTGTTCAACCAGGCGAGGTTTCGGTCAGCTTTTATTGATGGGTGGTTGCCGTCAACAAGAATGACTTCGAACCATTTCTGCTTCCCATCCTGGCCTACCCAGTAGGAGTTCAGTACTTCCATGTTTGGATACTTGACCGATGCACGTTCTTCGGCAATACGCTGGAGACTTTTTCCGGCAGTCATCCGATTTACCCCCATCCGTGCAGATCTCCTCGCACGCACGTACCGGGGTTTGCGGCGCCCTCCGCGTCGTATCCTTACCCGGACAACAGCAATACCCTGTTTTGCCTTGTAACCAAGGTTTCTCGCCCGGTCGATTCTGGTGGGATGCTCGAGGCGCACGACACTCTCCTCGCGCCGCCATTCCTGCATCCGCTGCCACTGGAGTTCCTTGACCCCTGTTTCAGCTGGTTTTTTCCATGCCTCACGCACGTAGGCATACATCGATTTTGCCATTATATATCACCTCAGGTTCAGCGTTATACCACGCCACATTCCTTTACGGGAAGGATCCCGCAGACCATAATAAATCATTATAAAACCACATAAAGCCATGCGCTCATAGACCGCATATAAACCAGAATCACTCCTTCTGTTTCTGAATCACGCGGATAGCATCAATCCGGGTACAGGGATACTGCCCGAACGCATCCTTCTCTGCAGACTTCACCATATCCCAGATGGTGAGAAGCGCAATGGATACGCCGGTGAGAGCTTCCATCTCCACACCTGTCTTTCCTATCGAACGAACGAGAACGGTGACCTTGATGTGATCTTCCATCTGCCCGAAGTCAACCTCAACAGAGGTGATGGGAATTGCATGGCACATGGGTATAATACGGAAGGTGTCCTTTACTGCAAGAGTTGCTGCAACCCTTGCTGTAGCCAGCACATTGCCCTTTATCATAGTACCTTCCCTGATTGCGGTAAGCGTCTCTGGTCTCAGATATATACTGCCGGCTGCAACAGCAAGACGCTTCATTTCGGCCTTTTCACCGACATCCACCATCCGGACCCTGTCATCACTTACGTGGGTAAACTCTGCCATCATCCTCCTCCTTTGCCAAATAATATTTTCGGGATATACGAAAGCAGGTCGCTTGCAAGCATACCCCCCTCATGGATTGCTCCTATCATCATCCCTGCCTTTCCGGTTGCATACGCCCCCGCGCAAGCAGCTTCAAAGCCCGGCATCTGGCAGAAAAGGCCCGCTATAACTCCAGCAAGCACATCGCCGGTTCCACCAGTGGTCATTGCCGGGGTGCCGGTCCGGTTGAACCGGACCCGTGATCCATCGGAGATGATATCGATCGGTCCTTTTAAAAGCACGATGCCCCTCTTTGCTGCCGCCCTGACAGCATGCGCCCTGGTGACCAGATCATCGCCTGGCTTTCCACCAGTCATCCTCTCGAATTCACCTATATGAGGGGTAAAGATACTGTCCCCTGCCTCTGGTATCGGCAACCGGATGGCATCTGCATCGAAGACCACTCTCCTGCAGGAGGGAGCAAGTGCTCTCACCACATGGTGACTCCTCCTGCCGAGACCGTTCCCCATTACCACGACGTCAGCACGATCAATAAGCGGAAGAATACGGTCGATATGCTCTGCACCGATGATATCCCCTTCGAGACGTTCATAGATGAGTTCTGGCACAGGCTCAAATACGGGGGAGGCAATCCTGACAATATCGGCTCCTGCCCTGAGGGCCCCGAGGCCACAGAGGTAGGGGGCTCCCTGGTAGGGTCCACCCCCAATCACAAGGACTTCTCCTCCGCTTCCCTTGTGTGCATCAGGTCGCTTTTTCCGGATAGTGAGGAGGTCCCCGGGCCCTGTAAAGAGTTCCGCCTCAAGCGGAATTCCTATCTCAGCGACAGCAGATCCCGCAACTTTCGGTCTATGAAACGCAAGGATATAATCAGCCCTGATACCCGGAGTAGGGATATCGGCAGAGAGAATCATCGCAGATGACTGGTTTGCCATCTCCACACAGGAGCGGACCGGTTCTTTCACAGCACCCCGCAGACCAGTACCAAGCAGGGCATCAACGATGAGGTCTGGGCGAGAGAAGTGATCTGCCTGTGCAATAACATCATCCCTGCATAAAACGGGAACAATCTCCACGTTGCAATAGTGGATGAGACGTAACTGCTCTGCGCTCTCTCTGGTCATACCCGATCCGGCGATGACGAAGACGATGGGATGAAGATCCTGGAGATAACGGGCTGCTACCATCCCATCCCCCCCGTTGTTTCCCTTCCCGCAGAGAATAAGTACTCTTTTGGAATGCCGGGCTCTCACCGCGTCAGCAAGAGCCCTTCCGGCACTCTCCATCATCTGGAGGGATGAAAGCCCCAGCGCCTGGGCATTGGTATCAACCCCCTGCATCCGCTCAGGGGTGATGATCCCAGTTTCTGCAAACCCGGCGACTCCAGCAACAGGATGCCCGTGTTTTTGTTGCACCCGGCATTCTCCTTCCTTGATTGTAAGGTTGTAAGGAGTTATGAAATATATGCTGTAAAAGAGCGATGGAGGATCGGTATTTCTCAACCTGGTCCCCTGATCTCCGGAAAAATAACCTTTTTTTCCTGAATCGCCCGATATATAGAATGATGGGACTGTCAGAAGATGTGCGGGCTGTTGCATGGGATCTCCTTTCGCATGAGTCGGTAACCATTATTTCCCATATTGATGCTGATGGCATCACGGGTGAGGCAATCCTCTCCCAGGCCCTTTCGCGGGCAGGAATAAGGACAACATCGGTCTTTGTCCGGCAGCTCGAACCCCTGACAATCCGGCAGGTGCCAAAAGATGAAACGTTCAAACTTTTCTGTGATCTCGGTGCAGGCCAGCAGAATCTCATCGCTGAAGCGGGTTTTAGGAACGATGAGGTAGGAATCATCGATCACCATATCAGCCAGCCATGTGATGTCGATTACCTGCAGGTAAACTGTCACCCTTACGGTCATGTAAAGCTGAGTGCGGCCGGTGTCGCTTATCTGGTTGCAAAAGAGATCGATTCAGGGAATACCGACCTTGCACCCCTGGCCGTAATAGGCAATGTAGGGGATATGATGGCCAGAGAGGATTGCGGACTTACCGGGATTGCGAGAGAGATCGCATATGAAGGATCAGCACATGGCTCCGTGGAGGTCCGAAAGTATGACCTGAATTGTTATGGGATCTCTACCCGGCCACTTCATATCAGTCTTTCCTACAATGATGACCCTATCATCCCGGGTATCAGCAATAATGCGAGAGGAGCCCTCCGGTTTCTTCAGAAACTTGGAATACCGCTGCAGGACAATCTCCAGCGATGGAGGGTCTGGGAAGAATTCTCCTGTGAGGAGCAGCGGATCATCTCCAGCGCCCTTGCCCAGCAACTGCTTGCACATACCTGTTCTATCACCCGGCTTTTCTGTGAATCATACTTGTTTCCGGCTGAGAAGGCCCGAACGCCGCTCCGGAATGCACAGGAATATGCCACGCTTCTGAATGCATGTGGCAGGTGGTCAAGGCCTAAAACAGGTGCTCAGATCTGCAGGGGCGATCGCGGATCTGCATATCGGGAAGCTGAACATATGCTTACCAACCACAGGACGATTATCAGGGAACTCCTTCAATTTATTCTGGACACTGGCGTGTCCGAGCTCTCACATCTCCAGTTTCTTCATGTCGGAAACCGCTACCCTGATACCATTGTCGGAATCGGTGCCGGCATGGCACTTTCAAAGCTCAACCGGGAAAAGCCGATCCTCATCATGGTGGAACAACCGGAAGATCCCTCCCTTACCAAGGTATCGCTCCGCGCCAATGAACAGATGCTGTCACGGGGGATTGATCTTCAGGAAGCAGCGACTTCAGCCTCGGAACGATTCGGTGGTGCTGGCGGAGGGCACCGGATCGCTGCAGGTGCATTTATCCCGCGTGAGTCAGAACATGAATTTATCCAATATGTCAACGAATTGCTTGCAGGACAGTGCACGAAGGAGGATGCAGGTCATCGCTGATTTCCAGTTCGGGCAGGGGGCCGGACTTGCCCTTTTCCCGGAAGGGTGTGAGGCGATTCTGTCAAGGACTGGAAGGGTGCGACAGATCTCCCTCGAGGGGAATCGACTTGCGACCGTCCGGGCGATGGACGGTCGTCTTACGTTGGGAATTGAGGGAGCTTTACGGTTGCTCTCCTGCCTGACTCCCCCGGCATACCGTGTGACTGCCGCTGCTGATGTTGCAGAATTTGTACGAACGGGCAAAAACACATTTGCAAAGCATGTGATCGCCGCAGATCCTGGCATCCGGGCGGGGGATGAAGTGATGGTTGTAGACGACCAGGATCACCTCCTTGCAACCGGTTCGGCACTTCTTTCAGGGGAGGAGATGCTGTTCTTTAATTACGGTGTAGCAGTAAAAGTACGGCAGGGAAGGTGAGAGGCATGATGCCAGGAAACATAAATCCCAAAAAAATGAAGCAGATGATGAAACAGATCGGGATGCAGATGGAGCCAATCGAGGATGTTCAGAAACTTATTATTTACACGAAAAAGGGCAATTACATCTTCGATTCGGCGGAAGTGACGGCAATGACAATGCAGGGGATTACCACCTATCAGGTCGCAGGCCAGGTGCGATTCGAACCTGCAGTGCCCGAAATACCCGATGATGATGTGAAGCTTGTTTCCGAACAGGCAGGTGTTTCCAGGGAGGCTGCCAGGGAGGCTCTTGTTTCCTGCAATGGAGATATTGCCGAGGCAATCCTGAAGGTCTCGAAATGATCAGGTCCGGCCAGCGGATCCTTCTAGTCGGTGAAGAGAGGAAGTATTTTCTTAAGGCAGGAAACGGCACCTTCTCCACCGATCGGGGAATAATCAACCTTGATGAAATTGTTGGTGCAGAATCGGGGGATGTCATCCAGTCACATAACGGATCTGAATTTGTAATTCTCCTTCCGAGAGCACCCGATTTTTTTGAATATGCAAAAAGGAGTGGTGCCCCAATGCTTCCAAAGGACATCGGGCTCGTAATTGCTTACACCGGAATGAATCGGAACGACAGGGTGCTCGATTCCGGAACCGGTACAGGCATTGCAGCAATTTTTTTCGGGGGAATCGCCCGGGACGTCACTACTTGTGAGGTCAGACCTGATTTTGCCCGGATTGCTGAAGCGAACATAAAGGATGCATGCCTTGATAACGTTGAGGTGGTTACCTCAGATATACTCGGGATACAGGGCTTATTTGATATTGTACACCTGGATATGACCATTGCACCAGATCACATCCGTCATGCCCATTCTGTGCTCAAACCGGGCGGATATCTTGCCTGTTACACCCCATTCCTGGAATATCTTTTTTCAGTGATAGACGTTGCAGAGCCGCTTTTTTCAGAATTGAAGGCATTGGAATGTATGGAGCGCGAGATGAGCCGAACAAAGAGGGGCACCAGGCCATCCACACGGGTGGGACATACAGGTTATCTCACCATCGCTCGAAAGTAGGGAATAAGTCGGTCAGGTATTCCTGCATTTATCGAACCGGTCAGCTAAATAGTATCCCCCAGATAGTAAAATGGAAGGATTAATTGGTTCAATTATCTGAATGACGGGAAAATCAGGCGATTATGAAGAAATAATTTATACTACGCTGCCAAGGTTATAGTGATGCTGTGACATCGGCATTGCATGGTGATACAAGAAGCATTTCAGACACGAGGAGTTACGAAATGGGAAAAAGAGCAATCCTGGTGATTTCCTTCGTTTTGATCGGTCTGATTACCGGAATCGTAATGGGAGATACCGGGATCAATGCTACCTCCGAAACGCAAGGATTTCATACCTCTACAACGATAATCGCCGTTGGCAGTTTCAGTTCCACTACCGATGTTGCGATGACATCCACCACCAGTGAGGGCGGATTAACAGAAGTCCCCCCGATTAGTGGTAATGGTGCCCTTTATCAGGCTGTTTACACTGAAGACACCAATTCAGGCGGGATAGGAGAGATCAGGTATGACAAGGAGCTGACCGTTGATACAGGTGCCAAGCTCACCGGGCAGTCCAATATCGAGGCGACAAAGCAGCTCTCCTTTGTTGGCTACAATGGCTCGCGGGTGCATTCAGCCGAGACAATAATGGTATCGGGAACAGCAAATCCGAGTACAACTTCAGATAAGCTCATCTGTATTTTCGGCAACTCGGTATCAGGGTCCGTCCCCGCATATTGTAACTATGTTTCAGCAGGCAGTTCCATTGATATGAGTGTGGCAAATGTCCTGACGACAACGAATGCCCGCTTTATCGTTGCATCTTCTGATACCCCGGTGGAACTCAGTCATACCATCCGTATCACTGATCGGGAAGACATCCCGTCAAGGGGCAAGGTTTCGACGTTCATGGAGGGTATGATCTTCGAGGGAAGGGGCAATGAGATGGGCTTGAATGAGAAAATCGAGTTGAACGAAAGAACAAGCGTTGATGGATTCATCACCCTTTTCAACAAGGAAATGGGCTATCTTTCCGGCATGAAAAGGTAACTCTTCAACTATTTTTTCCTGGGAACTCTTATTGTTTTTGATATCATGATTTTCGCGCGGAACACTGAAACGATACCTCTCTGATATAATAGCAAAAAAGAAGGCGAGCTGAAACACTCCGGTTTCATTGCTCAAAAAAAAGCTGTTCCTTCCTTTGAAAGAAAAAATTAGTCGGCTTAAGCTATTCTCGAAGGGTCTCTTCAAAGGAAGCAGAAATATTCAATTTTCCTCGCCATTGATCTACTTATAATGGCTTTTAATCCAAAAGAGGGGTATTTTCTAAAAGCCAATGTAGTGGCAGACTGTGATGATTTCAACAAATAGGTAGTAATACCTGGTTGAATGTAATCTGGAGTGTGAATAGTGCTCGGTTACCGCTCTTTACCGATAATCTCCCACCAATTTTCCTTTCGTTTGGTTCTTTCTGAGAGATTGTTCAGAAGAATACCCTCGTAAAAAGGCACTAGTTCAATTAAAGGCTACAGGAGTGAAATGAACTGATTTCGCCTATTGTATAACCTGTCAGTTAAGAAATATTATTATAGAGTGCTTTTCAAAATTAAGGGTGATGCTGAGAGTATCAGCATGAAATGTTGGAGGAAATAAATGAAACACTATGGCTTTTTGGTTGTGGCCTTTGCGATGCTTGTCGCGATGACTGGCTTTGCTATGGCTGATCCCGGGGTTAATGCAACTTTTGAGACCCAGGGGATTACCATCGTCACCAGCATCCAGGCACAGGGCAACATGGACTCGATGACCGACATCGACTGGGTTCAGACCTCTGCAGATCCAATTACTGAGGTGCCCTCACTGGACGCCGGAACGTATTATGCATCGACCTATCAGGAAGACACCCAGTCTAACGGGGTAGGGAACATTTACTACGACAAGACCACCCTGGTAGAGACGAAGGCCCGGCTCAGCAACCAGTGGAACATCGAAGCTGAGAAGCAGATCAACTTCGTTGGCATCGATGGTGCCCGGATCTCATCAGATGAGAGCATCTTCGTTGATGGAACTGGACGTGCACAGGAGACCAAGGATAAGGTAATCTGTGTCTTCGCACCGACCGTCAGCAGCAATATACCCGCATTCTGTAATGTCGTCGACACTGGCAGCTCCATCGATATGTCCGTTGCCAACGTCGGGACTACCACCGGAAACCGGTTCATTGTTGCAAGCGCTGATACCCCTGTTGAGGAATACCACACCATCCGTGTTGACATGCTCGGCGACTCCCCATCCATCGGACAGGCCAGTGCCTACATGAAGGGATTGATCATGGAAGGCCGTGGCGGCGATGAGAAGATGTATGAGAAGGTTGAGTTTGAAGAGAGAACCAGTGTTGATGGATACATCATGTTGTTCGACAAGAACATGGACTGGATCTCTGGTGTCAAGAGAGCCTGATCTTACAGAAAAATGACCTAGGAATTATTCCTAGAATTTTTTTTAGTGATTCCTCGTGCCACAGGGCTAAATCCTTCTCATACGTGGATAAGATCGTGAAAAAGGTCTCGATCTCTGGGGCATTACTGCAATTTCAATTCTTTAAGATAGACAGAATATTTCTGGGCATCACGCTACGTGATTCTTAAAAAGTTCATGAGCAAATTACCAGAACCTTTCAATGCTGTTGAGGTAACCTTTCCATTCGAAGACATCGTCTCAATGTCGATCCTCCGATTCATAAAAGACAATTTCGTTGTAGGTTCGAAATTTTTCTAGGTAAGTGAGACTCACTCATATCACTTTCTTGATAAACCTGCTCCAGCAAGGTTTCACTCGGGTCATTCCCTAAAAATGCAAAGATAACCTGCTCACCATGTTCCAGAATACCGGAGAGAGGAACCGTCACACTAATAACAAGGCTGATGATTCCCTTCTCTCCTCCAATTGTAAATTTGAATCATCCATCTGATTTCACATGATAATGAGCCAGGATCTGCATCGGGGAAAAGAATGCATTCCTGATGAGGATGTGAAATGTAGGGAGGATTGTAAGCTAAACCCAGTTGTTTTAAGATACTCGGAAAGCAGCATCGAGTCCTGACAGCTTGATTGATATCAGGTGTTCGGTGAATAATACACTCAATCCTTTGAGAATACTATCATCACTAACACCCTATTCGCCATAGCAATTGTGATACTTGTTTTTGAATATCCTAAACTGGTTTCTCCTGGCTCCATGGAGCATCCACACAATCGAGCGACGATATCTCTTCCCCTGGATATCCGAAAGATTGCAGAACGATAATCTGTCTCGTGGAAGGAGTATTTTTACTTTATACCCCCAAATGTTGTGCCATCCGGCTAATACACGCATTTTTTTCGCTCCAGAAAGATCATGCTCATTCTGGATAATCCCCAGGTTTTTTGAAAATATGAGAGATTTTTTACCAGACACAATTCAAAACGGTCTGTTATTAGATGACGTAGGAATTTTAGCATCGGTAGAAGCAGGAAATCTACAGTCTCCAAATGTGGTTAAATCTGATTAAGGAAGCGGTGATGAAAGTGATGAAAGATTTGTTGAAAGACAGAGAGATATCTATCCCCTGGAAGCAGGTTATATTAACCAATCTCGTCATTTATTTAACCGTTCAGTAAAGAAAGATTCTTATATTCTTAATTCCAAAAAGTTGGGTTGATGCTGAGAGTATCAGCATGAAATGTAGGAGGATATTATGAAGAAATTTGGAATTATGGTCATTGCCCTCGCTATGCTTGTCGGAATGACTGGCTTTGCTATGGCCGACGCCGGGGTCAATGCAACTTTTGAGACCCAGGGTATTACCTTACTTACCAGCATTCAGGCACAGGGTAACTTTGACTCTATGACTGATCTTGACTGGGTTCAGACCTCTGCAGATCCAATTACCGAAGTACCCACTCTCGACAAGGGAACGTACTACGCCAAGACCTACGAAGAGGATACCCAGTCCAACGGTGTTGGGAACATTTACTACGACAAGACCACTCAGGTAGAGACCAAGGCCAGGCTCACCAACCAGTGGAACGTTGAAGCCGAGAAACAGATCAACTTCGTTGGCATCGATGGCGCCCGCGTCTCATCCGACGAGAGCATCTTCCTTGACGGAACCGGCCGTGCCCAGAATACATCTGAGAAGATGATCTGCGTATTCGCACCGACCGTCAGCAGCTATATCCCGGCATTCTGTAATGTCGTCGACACTGGCAGCTCCATCGATATGTCCGTTGTCAACGTCGGAACCACCTCTGGTGACCGGTTCGTTGTCTCAAGCGCTGACACCCCGGTTGAGGAATACCACACCATCCGTGTTGACATGCTCGGTGACTCCCCATCCATCGGACAGGCCAGTGCCTACATGAAGGGATTGATCATGGAAGGCCGTGGCGGCGATGAGAAGATGTATGAGAAGGT
>JAAYWH010000063.1 GCA_012516785.1 Methanomicrobiales archaeon | reverse complement strand
TCGCATCGTGGGGGACGCCACAGCGGCGGGGGTTAGCCGAAGGCGCAACCCCCAGGAGCGTTTTAAAATGACATGAAACACTTTGAAGGATGAAAAAATTGGTGGATGAAATGCCACTATACCCTATTTTTTTTCTCTTTTCACCACTCATGCAGAAGAGAGCCCCCTTGCGTTTTTCCGGATCCGATCCCGTCTGAAAAAAACCTCCGGGGACCCTTCATGCTCTTTAGTCCGGCAATCGGAATTGCAAAGGAGAACATTGCGATCGCCACTAGCTGACCTTGAGAATCATCAGGGTGATGTCATCGAACTGGGGCCGGGCTCCGGTGAACCGGATCACATCCTCGACGATGGTAGTGATAATCTCCCTCGCAGGCAGGTCGCGTGATGCCATCACGATATCACTTAACCGGGTCACCCCATATTCCTCGTCCCGATCGTTGGTGGCTTCGGTTACCCCGTCGGTATACAAAACCACCACGTCTCCTGGATGCAGGGGGACGGTTACCGATTCGAGATCTATGGTATCAATCACCCCAAGAGCGATCCCCTGTGCCTCAAGCAGCGTCACCCCAGATGTCCCGGATGAGAAAAGCATGGGCGGGTTGTGGCCAGCATTGACGTAGGTGAGTACCTTTCTGCTGGCATCAAGGACCGCATAGAAAAGGGTGACGAACATGCTGGTCTTTGAGTCGAGGAAGATATTCAGGTTGGCCTCCCGGATCGACTCTGCCGGGTCATGGTAATGGAAGGTGCTTGCCCTGACGAGCGTGCGGGAGAGGGCCATGAACAGGGCAGCAGGGACTCCCTTTCCAGAGACATCGGCGATGACCAGTCCCCACTGTTCATCATCGAGAGCGATGAAGTCGTAGAAGTCGCCGCCCACCTCCGCAGCCGGGAGATTGAAGCCTTCAAGTTCCATGCCAGGAAGTCGTGGCGCTGTTTCCGGGAGGAAACTCTGCTGGATCACTTTTGCGATCTCGAGCTCCTTCTCGATACGTTCCTTCTCTGCCGTGGTCTTCTTCAGGTTCTCGATATGGTCCTTCAGGTCGGCGGCCATGTGGTTGAACGAAGCTGCGAGATCCTCGAATTCATCCCCGCTCTGCACGTTCACGGCATAATCGAGGTTCCCTGCCCCGATCGCCTCGGATCCTTTCCTGAGCTCTTCGATCGGCCGGGTGAGATGACGGGTGAAGAGAAGGGTGAGGATTCCGACCGCCGCGAGCAGCACAAAGAAGGCAACCGAGAAGATCGTCCGCATCTGGTCCTGCTGGCCGGTGATGTGCGATGCCGTCTCACCCGAAGCCGCAAGGATACTCTCCCTCGTCGCTTCCGCGGGAGCCACGACTTCATCCACCGGCATCACCACGGCAACCGACCAGTTCACGCTCTCTACCGGAGCATAGGCGATGAACCGTTCTCCGTTCTCGTACTGTACCTTCGCCACACCGGTATTCCCGCTGACCATGTCCATGGCGACCTCCCGGAGGCCCGGGTTTTCAGATCTGACGAGGTTCTCGGTCTCAAACGACTCGTCCCACCGCATGTCCCCTGAGGAGAGCCCGGGTCGCGAGATGATGTTCCCTTCTGAGTCGATCAGCATGGCATACCCCAGTTCACCGACCTGGGTCCCGATGATGTTCTGGTTGATGGTCTCGATGGTGATGTCGGCCCCGACCACCCAGAACCATCCCGTCTCGGGATCGGCCACTGGTTTCGAGCAGGTGATCATCAGACCATGCCCGAGCAGGTCGACATAGGGCTTTGACCACGTGAGGTTCCCGGTCTGCTCGGCCTGCCTGAACCATTCCCGCGTCCGGGGATCAAAGGCAGCATCCATCCCGGTAAACCAGGGATAGATGACCGACATCCCACTGCTTGTCCCCAGGTATACCGCCGCCAGGTTCGGGTCCGATGAATAGACCGGGATGAAGATGGAGTCCATCATACCGATGGCATTCTGCTCCTCAACCGGAATGTGGGGTTCGACTCCAGGAGAGAGGAAGAGCACTGATGTCGAGAGATTATCGGCCGGAGGATCGTCCTGGAGATAGAAGTGTCGCTCCCGTATCAGGGAGGGATCCTGCTGGATCCGGAGGGCATAAGTGGCCATGGAGCTGGTCTCACTGCCCACCTGACGGAAGAGGATATCACTGATGTGTGCCTGGTCCGTTGCCAGCCGGAGAAGAGCATCTTCTGCATCCTGCTCCAGGGCAGCAGAACTGTCGTTCATGATGGAGCTGGCGAGCTCGGTGCTCCGATCGACAGCGAACCGGCTCACGTTCCCCATCTGCACAAAGGCAAGAAAACCGGTGAGGAGAAGGGCGGTGACAGAGAGGATAAGGAAGACCAGAAATATTTTTGTCCTGACGGATAACCGGGTCTTCTCTCTTTTCAGATCCATACCATCACTCCTTCGCCGGCAGATGTCTCAAAGAGAATAGGCCTGATGAGAGAATAAAAGATCCTTCCCGGGAACCGGTCAGCAGGGGGTCTTCCCCGCCTTCAGGGAAAGAAGGGAGGTACGGCCTTTATTGACGTCCGGGGTATCAGTTTCTGAATTTTCCTTGAAAGAATAATAAATACCGAGGGATGATCTTCCTGCATATCGCAATTCCATGCGGTGTTCTCTGATAGCCCCCGGGGAATAGTGCTTGTAAGGATCACCTAACAGAGAGGATACCAATGCTGACATCATCCTGCTCCTCCTCTTCCCTTCATCCCTCCGGAGCATTGATTGTGAACCTGGTTCTTCCTCAGATCGGTGCCGCCCGGATGGTGGTGCCGTAAATCCGGTCTTTGTGAGAGAAAATCCGGCACTTCCGAAAAAATGACCTGATTCCCTGCCTCTACTTCACAAGGGGAGGGTATAAGATCTCTCCACCATTGGGCAGGGGGATGGTGGTGATGGTCGTATTGAGATCGTCAAGGGGGTTTGCCTTGATCTGTTTTGAAGACATCGTGTACAGGATATCCCCGATGTACAGAGAACGCTTCACCTCCGAGGTTGAGCTGCCGTAATAGTAGTACCCGCTGTCACCACTACCATGCTGGACGGTTCCTTTGAGGGTGAATCCGGTCTCGGGCGTGAGTCCGAACACATATGCCCCATACCAGACGTACGGACGGTAGGCAGAGGAGGAGTCCTCCTGGGTGACCGGCTCATTGGAAACCGCCCGGACCGGGATTACAAGGAGGTTCTTTCCCTTTTCGAAGAGGAACGCGTGGTGATCCGAGAGCGCTGCTGAATCAGAGCCGGCATCCCCGATCTGGACCTTGTCCAGCTGTTTGGGACTGGTCACGTCCGAGACATCAAAGAGGGCCAGCTTGACACCGCTTGTGGAGACGCCGCCCCAGTCATTGGTGGTGGTCTCCTTGCCGATACCGATGATGTGCGTTGCATCGTATGGGTGGAGGTAATCAGAGTAGCCGGGGATCTTCAGTTTCCCGAGGATCTCCGGGTTCTCCGGCTTTGCGAGATCGATCACGAAGAACGGGTCGATCCGCTTGAAGGTCACCATGTAGAGCCGGTCGCCGATAAACCGCGTCGAGTAGATGGTCTCCTGTTCAGCGATGTGGGTCAATTCACCGATCGTGGCCATTTTCTCGTCAAGGACATAGACATTGTTGTACGTGTATTGCCCGAACCGCGGGGTGTAGATGCTGGAGGTTGAGGCGACGCGGAGGTTGTCCTTGTACTCATCCATTGAGAACTGGTTGTCGAGAGTTCCCGGGACCTCCCCCTTTGCAAGGTACGTGATGGCACCGTCCCTGATGCCAATCTTGTGGATAACCGTAGTGGTCTGATCGGCCTCTTGGCGGCGGATTGCATCCTGTTCATCGTTTCGGAGACTGTCAAGGATCGACTCCCCCTCACTCTCGGGGAGGGTGTTGAAGTCGGGCGGGATGGCGGAGACCTGTGATGAGGAGATCCCGGCCGAACCTCTGGCGTCAACAGCCAGACCCGGGGCGACCTCCTGCGGAATCCCCTTATAGATCACAGGGTGGTAATTCGGGTAGCTCACATAGATCGCATCTTCTGATACGTAGAGGGTGTTTCCCGTACCGAGCAGGTAGGTCTGGGCATCCTTCTCCTTTCCATTCGAAGCATCAAGGGAGGTGATGGTGGTGAAGGTGTACTGGGACTCGGGATGGTCGAAGTACCAGACATCCGGCTGGATCACGGTCCTTGTCCCCTCACGGAGGGCCGGGACAACGATATGATCGCCATAATAGGGTGAGATCTGCTCCCTGGTGATCTGGTATACCAGCGAACCGATCATCCGGGCATCGAGATAATCGCCTTCGATCGAGTACTCTTTCAGTATTGTCGGATGGTTCCGGTCGCTGATATCATAGATTGTCGTATGGGTAACCGGTGAAGGGGGGCGGTAGTAGGGCGGGACTGCCTTTACGTAGGGGTCGGACGTTTCCGGTCGCTGTTCATCCGTACTGAAGAGGACAAGGCGGTCCCCGCTGACAAAGAGATCCCGTGGCGTATCATTGATCTCTATTTTGGATAGTATTGAGGCATCTTCTGCGGGGTAAGCGTCGATAATGACAAGGGTTGAGCCTGAGATCGTGTAGATATACCGATTATCATTCTTGATGATGTCGGGCTCATCGACACCGGAAACCTGGATATTGGTCTGCGAGTAATCGATTCCGCCAGGGATGGAGGGTGCGGGGATGTTGGAGTCGGATTTCTCTGTGGACTCCTGTGGGGCATTCACCCCGGTGCCCATGCCCCCGGGAGCAAGAGAAGAGGGATAGTATCCGTCATGCTGACCTGCAGCCAGAGAATCGGCCAGATACTGCTCGATCTCGGTGGTGGAGTTGAACTTCTTCAGTTCAGATGAAACAGGAGGAGTAGTTGCGGGGATGCTCATACATCCTGCTGCAATGACTGCGAGGAGGATGAATGAGATACAGAGTATGAAGGTATGTTTGGGTGACATTGTCTGTACGATGAATATAGGGAGATGACGTCATGAATCTGGCGTTAACTTCGAAAAATTTCGCAGGTATCCGGAAAAGAAAATCGGGAAAACGGTTTGCGGTATTTTGCTTGAGCACCGCCTTGCAAAAGATTCCGCGATCGGCACCCATTCGGACTGCGGAGTCCTGGTAGGACTGTAAACTGGTAATAGGAGTTCAGGCATCGATGTTCCTGGCTTCCGGATTAAAATCCATAACTCTTTTATCTATGGATAACAACCGCCCCATATCAGCGGAGAATTATGATGAGGGGAATGGACGATCAGGAGCGCAACGTCGATTGCGAATACAAGTACCGGCTTGAGGGGGTGAAAACCGTATGACCCAGTACGATCCGGTCTTTCTTGCCATCGCCAACCTGGGGGTGCTGATATTTATCGTCACCAGTATGCTCGGCATGGGATTCAACCTGACCATTCCTCAGATCCTGAACCCCTTGAAGAACAGGAAACTCCTCATCATGGCGCTTGTGGCCAACTTCGTCCTGGTGCCCGTGCTCGCACTCCTGATTGTATGGATCATCCCGCTCTCTGAGGGACTGCAGATCGGCCTGATCCTCGTGGGTTTTGCTGCAGGGGCGCCATTCCTCCCCAAGCTGGTACAGCTGGCCAAAGGCGACATGGCCTTTACTGCCGGGCTGATGGTCCTTCTGATGGTGATAACCATCGCTTACCTGCCCCTCGTGCTGCCTTTTGTCCTGCCCGGGGTGGAGGTGAGTCCCTGGGAGATCTCAAAGAGCCTTATCGTGCTGATGCTCATCCCGCTCGCCTTTGCCCTTTTCATCCGGGCACGGTACGAAGAGGTGGCCACGGGCCTCGTCCATACCATGACCATGGCCGCTAACCTTTCCCTTGCCGCAATGTTCATCGGATACTTCGTGGCTTATTTCGATGACTCCTTTGGCATTCTTGGAACCGGTGGAATTCTGGCGGCGGTCCTGTTGATAATTGGAGCGGTGGTCATCGGGTATCTCCTCGGTGGGACCAATAAGGAGATCAAGAAGGTCCTTGCCCTCGGAACCAGCCAAAGGAATCTGGTTGCTGCATTTGCTGTCGCCACAGGCAACTTTGCTACCAATCCCGATGTGATGCTGGAGGTCATGGACGTGGCAGTGATCGGATTTATTCTCCTGATGGTCATTGCCGGAGAACTCGGGAGGCGCAGTTCACGGGAAGCGGGAAAGGATAAGAAGACGGCAGTGAGGGTTTGATGAGCGCAGGGAAGCCTGAACACTACGTTGTGAAGGCGAAGGGGTCTTAAAAAAAGATTAGTACCGGGGCTGCCGGTGCTTTGGCAGGCATTCCTGACAATACACGGGGCGTCCCTCAGTGGGCTTGAACGGTACTTCGCAATCCTTTCCACAATCTGAACATACTACTTTTGTCATTTCGCGGGGTCCGGTAGTTCTCGGACTCCCATAATTTGATCGATTATACATGATCTTTCTCAAAACAGTTATTGGAAACTGTTGTATGACACATGCTGTGTGAGTATATCTAGTACTGCATCGTACTCCCTTGAAAGAGGGGACCATTGTTTGGTCATGGTTGCAGAATATGAGGGAACAGGACCATGAGCACTAGGGAAAGACTCCTCTTTCACAGAGAAAAAGAGGGAAAAGTCCACCACAGTGCCTGATGTCCCATCTCAATCCATTTCGTAATTCTCAGGAGCGCAGAAATAATCCCCGCCAATCCTGAAGAGCTCCCCCCCGCATTCCGGGCAGAAATGGGGTCCCGGCGGCGGAGTGCAGCAACTGCAGGTATTCTTCAAAAAATACTCCTGGCTGCATTGTGAACACCGATAGCGGTCCATCGTGGTAGGTATCATTCTCTTCTGCCTTATACCTGTCACAAGAGTTCCCTGATCCATTCCTCTTCCTGGCCTGAACTTCTTCCTGTCCGGTACTTCACCCTGTTCTATTCCTTTTCCTGGTCCGATCCTTTTCCTGGTCCCTACCCAAAATCCTTTTTTCCTTCTGGTCCAACCTGAACCTCAGATGTCATCCGCCAGATGTATTCTCATTTTCGGCATTGTTCTTGCCGCACTCCTGATTGCAGCAGGATGTACAACCGGGCAACCTTCCACACCATCTCCCACAACTGGAAAGACCACCCCGGTCTTCACAGGGACCACCACATCCACGACCACCCCGGTTATGACGTCAGTTCCCGACGAGTCATGGAAAAAAGTACAGCTTGAGACGAACATGGGCACGATCGTTATCGCTCTTGATCCCTCCATGCCGATAACGGCCGGGAACTTCGAGACCCTCGTAAAGGCCGGGTACTATGACGGGGTGATATTCCATCGCGTGATTGACGGGTTCATGATCCAGGGAGGAGACCCCACCGGAACCGGGGGTGGCGGACCGGGACATGCGATCCCGGACGAGTTCCAGCCGGGGAACCGGAACGACCGCGGGACCGTGGCCATGGCAAATGCTGGTCCCAACACCGGCGGATCCCAGTTCTTCATCAACCTCGTCAATAACAATTACCTGGACACAAAGCACCCGGTCTTCGGGAAAGTGGTCGAGGGAATAGATATTGTCGATGCGATCGGTAAAGTCCAGACAACGGGCCGGGCTGGTGGAGACCGGCCGCTCCAGAATGTCACGATCATCAAGGCTGAGATGATCTGATCCCCTTTTTCTGTAAAAGGAGGACGAGGGAGCGCGAGCTTCATCAGGTGCGCCATTTCCATTTGAACGATATCGCGATCTGTCGTACTATTCCAGAGGCGGCATTGGCGGTCCATAGGAAGCCAGCTATTCCAGAGACGGGAGGCGAACCATCCGGGCATGAATACATGGTTCCTAAAGTGTTACGATCGATACCGGTCAGAGCGGGGAGAGCAGGAGTTGCGTCTGATCCTGGCAAACCAGCACCCCAACGATACCGATTGATCCCGGATTCTCCTCGTCAATGCATCGCTTGTTCCTCAGTAGAGAGGGAGATCATTCCCTTGATATTTCACAACCCGGGTATTCGGAAAAAAAGG
>JAAYWH010000062.1 GCA_012516785.1 Methanomicrobiales archaeon | reverse complement strand
GTTACCAGGCCTTCCCTGGTATACTCGGAAAGATAAATCGTCGCCCCGATACCAATCGGCAGAGCGATCATGATTGCCCCGATTACCAGGTAGATGGTCCCGACAATCGCTGGGAAAATTCCGCCAGCCCTGCCGAGGTTGGATGGATACCCGAAAATGAATTCCCATGAGATCACAGGGAGTCCTTTTACAATGATATCGAGAAGGATGATGGTAAGTACGGCTAGAACGATACCTACCGCCGCGAACATGCACGAATAGGCTATTTTCTGGGTACTCTTTGGGGAAATCCTCTTCCATAGGAGGGATAGTGTAATCACCACAACAAGCAGCACCAGGCAGGGGAGAATTCCGGCAGCAACCGCAACCAGCAACAGAACCATACCAAGGAAACCATACCGCAAGAAACGGCGGATTTGAACACTTGTGTCTTGAGAAACCAATCGTTTTATTTCGGCACTTCCGGTCTGAGCATGCCGAATACGATTGAGAATGAAGGTCGCTGATAAATTGATGAGAAGGGTGATGATCAGCAGCACAACGGCAATCGCAAAGAGCGCATTGTAATGAAGACTCCCTATTGGGACTTCGCCGGTCTCGATACCAAGGGTTGCGGTCAGGGTGCGGATGGGAGATAATACGTTCCAGATAGGTTCAGGCACGACTGCTGCATTCCCGGTCACCATCAGAACCGCCATGGTCTCACCGATAGCCCTGCCGATCCCGAGGATGATCGCCGCGGTGATACCTGAAAGAGCCGCGGGGATGATCACCTTGCTGATCGTCTGCCAGCCAGTGGCACCTATAGCGAGTGAGCCTTCTTTAAATTCACGGGGCACCGAATTGATCGCATCCTCAGAGACGCTGACAATCGTGGGAAGTGCCATAATTCCGAGAAGGATTGATCCCGCAAGCCAGGTCTCTCCCGTCGGGACATCGAAGGAGACACGGATCCAGTTGGTAAGTACCACAAGCCCAAAGAAACCATATACGACGGAAGGGATGCCTGCAAGCAGTTCAACGGCGGGTTTGATAATGGTCCGGAGACGGGGACCAGCGAGTTCAGAAATGAAGATGGCGCTTGCAATCCCGAGCGGGACCGCGAGAACCATGGCGCCGATCATCACAAGGATAGTTCCAACAATCAGTGAGAGAATCCCATAACTTGGTGGGCTGCCAGTGGGGTTCCAGTCCAGGCCGAATAGGAAATCCTGGAGCCCAATCTGGACAAATGCCGGATATCCATTGTAGAAAAGGTAGCCAAGAATGAAACATACCGTGAGCACTGCGAATATGGCACAGATAAACCAGAGCGACCCAATTGCCTGCTCCTGGATTCTCCGGATTGCAGGAGTGGCCATTCGGTTCCTGATATCTGGCAAGGCCATATGCATCACACCGATGACTGTATATAGGACGTTCGGTTTAAAAACCGATAGGAGCCTGCACTTTTTTCTTCAGAGCATAATGAGGTTCCCTGATGATCTTCTCCCACCATCATGCAGATTTCTCCTGGGACGAGGGGATATTACCGAAGGTATGTTCCAGAATTCGTTTAAGATTCTCCCGTAATTCCCTGAAATCGGCAAGAGCCTCTATTTCATCAAGATACAAATCGGACGGGCTTTGTACCGGGCATACAAGGATAGTCTCTCCGGATGGCATCCTGCGCCCGAGGATATCGGGTAACTCGTTGCTGAATGATATCACATAATCGAAGTGTGTCGTACGAAAATCCCGCACTGATTTTGCTTGTTGACTGCTGATGTCAATCCCGATCTCCCGCATCGTCTTGATGGCAAGGGGATGAAGTCCTGCGGGGGCAATACCTGCAGAAAACACCTCGAAGCGATCGGGACAGAGTGATCGCATGAGTCCTTCGGCTATCTGAGAGCGGACAGAGTTGTAGGTGCAGAGGAAGAGGACGCTCGGTTTTTCTGCCCCCGTTTTTTTCGAGCGTTTCGACATTGGCGTCCTCAGATTTCCTTTTCCGAACCAATACACCATCGATACCCGCCTATCCAGATTGTCAGGATTAAATAATCAAAAAGTGTGGGAAGGAGTTATTTCACCGGCACAAATCCTTCTTCTGATAGGATACGCTGTCCCTCCGGGGAGAGGAGGTAGTCAAGGTACATTTTGGCGAGGCCGGTAGACTGGCCGTTGGTAATCATGTAGAGCGACCGGGAGAGGGGGTATGAGCCACTGAGTACATTCGCTATTGTTGGATCAACCAACGCTCCGTTGGTATCGACCTTCACCGCCTTAACGGAATTGTCGATGAACCCAAGACCGACATATCCAATCGCTCCCGGCGTCTGGGCAATCGTCTGCTGCACGGCACCATTCGAGTTCTTTTCGAGTTGGATACTGGTGTAGTTCCCCTTATTCATCACCTTCTCAGAGAAGAACTCTCTGGTTCCTGAAGCACTGTCCCTGCCTACAACGACAATCGCCAGATCAGGGCCGCCAACCTGGTTCCAGTTTGTATAATTACCAGCATAAATATCCTTGATTTGGGTCGTGGTGAGGCTGGTAATGGTGTTTGACGGGTGGAGAATAAGCGCAACTCCGTCTTTCCCAATCGTGGTGATCACCAGGTTCGGATATTTTTTCAGTTCATCTGACTTGACATCACGTGACGACATCCCGATATCGGCAGTTTTCTCCCCTGCTGCCTGGACCCCGACACTGGAGCCTCCTCCAGTAACCTGGATATCGGCATCGGAGTGGGTTCCCATATACGCATCAGCAGCCAGCTGGGCGATAGGAAGGACCGTTGTTGAGCCCGTCACTTTGATCGATGTTCGTTCCTGTGAGGAGGACGATGTTGGCTCGTTTCCCACACACCCGGTCGCGACAAGTCCCAGAACAAGAATTCCTGCGAGTGCGAGGGTGATACATCCAGTTTGTCTCTTTTTCAGAACCATGGTGGTCTGAATACAAAACGGATTTAAATGAATATATAACATTTCGACATAGAATATAGTCTTCTATATATCAATCGGATGGATATAGAGAATCGGCGACTCGCGTATACACGACGTGAGGTAAACTTCACAATCCAGGTTTTAAAAGACCCAAGGAAGGTTTCAGCTATCTGAAATTGTACATCTATTGTGAACTGAGATGATCAGCAAATGCTGCAAATCAAATTTTTAAGTCTTATACCATTTTTTAACTCCTCTTGGAAAGATTCTTCCTTAGTCTATGAAAATCATAGAGTCAGCCAGCTATGTGTTGAGAATTGATTCCTTTACTTTCTTTTCCAAAGTTGAAATACGAAAAAAGAACATGATGCTGCGGGTGGGACAAGGAACAGAGTGTTCTATGCTGTTCTTTTTCTTACCGCGCAAATAATCGCCCCTGCGACCGACCCCTACCCCTGACCCCGCCCCTACCAATCCGAAGGGGCGAGGCCTCCACCCCGGTGCCCCTCCTCCTGCGGCATGGGACCCCTGCCCCATGCGATTCCTCCCTCTGGTCAGAATCTCATCGCAGGAGAGAGGAGACCAGAGAGATCTTGATACACAATAACGGGGCAACGTGCTCGCTCTGCTTCATCTCCGTCCGCTCCTCCCTCCGGTCCGGTGCTCCTCCACTCCGCTACACTCGCACCATGCCCCTGATTTTCTCTTCCTAATCCTGATTCACTGACGCTCCCGGCTTTGTCGTTCCACTCCTCGCCGGCAGCTGTTCCATCCCGCTCCTTGCATCGTGCTTTGCACCATGCTCGTCGCTGTTTACCGGACAATGATGACGCTCAGTGACTCGCTCTCTGCGGTCGCTCGGGCCGCTATGGCCTTGGTCGGCTTCGTTGAGACGTCACCGGATCTTGTGATGCCCTCCCTTCCGGTCGGGAGGCGCCGGTGCTCGTCCCTCCGCTCGTCGCCATATCAAACGGATGACCCAGGCCGACCGGTTGACCTCCTGGACGGGATAGCGAAGCGAGAGCGGAGCGACCGGCCGGGAGAGTCAAGCCTGTCGTGCCGTCAACCCACCCCATCCACTCATGCTAGCGAAGCAGAGGCCGCCAACGAGGACGCAGGCCGAGTGCGTCGCCGGAGCGGAGCGATAGAGTACCCCCATCAACCCGCCGCAGGCCGAGCCCTCGAAGCGAGCGTATGCGAGCAGTGGGCGAGGCCGGAGGCCGCTCCGGAAAATCAAGAACAAAGAGGGGAAAAGGGATATTGACCCCGGCGACCTATCACTATGTGACCGGGCCGGCCGGCATTTATCAACATTTGGTTCATGGTGGTTTATGCCGGGTACCCCGGTCACGTTGTCTTGTTCTCCTCGATGTATTGCCGGATCTGTTCGTCGGTAATCCGATATTCCTGGCCGACCTTGACCGCCTGCAGGCGCTTGGACTTGATCATTTCGCGTATCGTTTTGACATGCACCTTCAGGAGATCTGCAACTTCTTCGGTAGTGTAAAAGGTAGGGGCGGGGATGGCTGGTCCTCCTGGCATCACAGTGTCCATCTGATCAGTCCTCCCCAGGGAGCATAATGGTGATCACTGGTTCCCCATCATCACCCGGCCCGCAGGTAGCCCGCATGGTTGCCGTCTGGTGTTCAGTGATCACTACTCCGCCTGATTCAGTCCTTGTTGTAAGGAAGTCACATTTGAAATGAATTGTCGATCGGTGCAGCCCCCTGGCCGCCCTGGCCGTACAGGTGAACATCCAGAGCAGATCCCATAGCCGGCCTTCAACGCTCTGGCACGGCATCTCCTCGATATTATTGGGAGCGACCAGAGACCAGACCCCGGTGGTCACTGCAACGGGCACCACGATACCAGCCTCTTTGCAGATCTTCGCGGGCAGTTCGACGAGGACCCCGTCGCGGATTGCATCGGCCCGCGTGTAGGCGTGGATCACATCGCCAAAAAATTCGGCGAGGGTGTCGCCGTTCATCAGTCATCCCCCAGCAGCCGGGTGAGCTCGTTGAAAAGCTCTGCCCCGTCGTCTTCCGGGTTGTCGAGAGTGTAGGCAATTCCGATAGGCTCGCCGTTCTCATCGGTGAGAATCTCACGCTTCATGCCAGCACCCCCGCCGGCCTGGTCTCGCTCCTGGTGCGGAAATCCTGGTCCCGGGACACGCCAAGCTTCCAAATAGCCATTTCATAACCACAGTCCGGGCAGTGAATGAAGAGCCACATCCGGCCGGTGTCGGTCTCCCAGCCGGCATCATGGGGATATCCGTGGACCAGATCACCCCGAAGGTCACGCCCGCAGAGGCACCGGGACCGGGCCGGGTCGCAGTGGTCCAGGATCCAATCGGCGACGTCAGGAAAGGGGAGATCGTGAGGGGGCATTTACACCCCTCCCATAAGGTCGCTTGTCATCTTCCGCAGGCGGACCGCCTCATGTATCCGGGCCTCGAAGCCGGCCGGGTCGGCGAAGTCGCCGTATATCTTGATTGCACCACCCTTTCCAGGCGTTCCTATCTCGATGCTGTCCTGGAAGGGGGAACCCTCCAGGATCTTCTTGACCGTGATAAGCTGCGGTTCTGTCATGCCTGCACCCCCTGGCCGGGGAGCGGGTCACAGCACCACGAGATCATATTCTGTTTCTTGGCCTCTGCCCGGCACGCATCCCAGCCTTCCTTATCGACCTGGATACGATAGACTGTCACAATGTCCTCTGCACGGGTCCGCAGGTCCTGCGCCTTCGCCTGGAGGATGAATGCCTGGTTCTCGAGTTCGACCGCCTGCTCCTGGAGCCGGCAGATCTTGTCAAGGTCCCGGGTGGGGATCACGTCGTACACACTCCTGGTCCCGGTCATGCCGCCACCTCTGCGACTGGTAAGGAGGAGAGGACCGGGACCGCCCCGGTGATCTCCCGCATGATCGAGACGTTGGCATACTTCCGCTCCCCTGTGATAGCGCCCTTCACCTGGGCGAGGGGAGAGACGTACTTGATGCCGTTGATCACATACATGACAGCTTTTCCCGAACGGGTTATCCATGCCTTCCCGACAGGCGAGGGATTCCCGGCGGTCTTCATCACGTCAGAGATGTCGAAGATATCGACCGGCCAGTGATCGAGAAGCCGGGTCACGTCTGACCGGGCTACAACGGCCTGCATGGTCTTGATGTCAATCCGCAGGGTGCCCTCATATTGACGGGCTGCCCCTATGTGTTCAAATGCGTTTGCTTGGTTCATGGTGGTTCTCACCAATATATGATATGGTCTGTTGCGGTCTTATATGGTTGCCACGCGGTGTGAAAGTAATAGCAACAGCATCCTTCGGCCCTTCGGGCTCCCCCACTGCTCACGTTCGCTCGCTGCGAGGGGTCGCCCTCCGGGTGGTTCTCCGGGGCACTCAAACGCTTCGCTCTGGCGACGCACTCGGCCTGCGTCCTCGTTGGCGGCCTCCGCTCCGCTGGTCCTGGTTCTCCTGGTCGTGATGACGGCCGGCAGGCTTGACTCTCCAGTGCGGGTGCTCCCTGCCGGTCGCACTCTCGCCCCGGAGGTCAACCGGCCGGCCTTGTTCATCCATCTGAAACGGCGACGAGCGGAGGGACGAGCACCGGCGCCTCCCGACTGGAGGGAGGGATTCGCAAGGTATCACGTCAGGAATTGATGGAATTGAAAAGTGCTCCGGTGATATCCAGGAGAAGATGGGTACTGCTATCTTTTTATTTCATTCCGCTTATGAAAGCAACCTTTTGATAGTGGGATTGATTACCTATTCAAGAAATGAAAAAACTGTTTGACGCTCTTCTTCATGCTTGAATACCATTGGGATAGCGGGTCCTGTACTCCTCGGAAGAGTCATTAAACATTTTTGTTTTTACTTGATCTAAAGTATTGAATAAGTTGATAAAATAGTCCATATCCTCACGCAGAATAAAATTAAGTTTTACCTGGTTTTTGCCCTGGAATTGTTCCCCACCCTCCCAGAAGAAGGTTATTGAGTTTGGAATAGAACTCCCCTTTTCCGAACAATGATACACAATCGCCTTGATTTGTGAATGGTCAATTTCAAAACGTGATACTTTTGCAATCTCTAGAGAATTAATTTTATTATTAAAGGATTTTACAATATTGTGATCTGCAATATATTTTCCAAAAACGGGTATTGCCATTCGCGTCCACATTCCTTTCATGGCCTGTGCTCGTTCATCCAAAAAAACACACGCTCGTCTGAAATATACATCCCCCCGTCATTCCCACTGTTCTTGAAAATGAGATTATTGTTATTTACAAGGGTAATTCTCTGTGAGTATTTCCCCCCTAAAATTAACTCTCTGGAGGGTGTAGATCGGTCACTCACGCAATAATGGTTGAACGTAGTCAAAAATTGAAATGCCCTTTTCTTTGATGATACAATTTCTACGTCAATAAAATAATAGGGATTTTTATTTATGATTTTGACCTTATGACCAAGAAACACCTCAAAGATATCATCGAACTTCAATTCATCATACCTTTTTTTCACTACTTTTTGGAGTTCTTTTTGGGGTTGGAAAAAATAGATCTGTTTGTTGGTGAGTACTACCCATTGGTTCATCGGCTTTTTATATCCCAAATCCGTATACCGATAATTCCTACCCTCGACCTCTCTCTCAAATTTAAATGAACAAATAAAACCGTCTACAATTTCCTCATCTGATGGTATCACATGTTCTTTTATCGCTGAAACATATTTATCAAATAAATCCATAGCATGGTTTTTTTCTTTTTTCCTATAAAAAATTCCCACTTTTGATCTTAGTTTTTTTACATAGGATGAGGATTGAAATCAATGCCGACGAGTGAGACAGGCACACAGATCTTAGAGGATCGTGAATGGTGAAATAAGGACGGTGAGAGAAACAACCAAGTTTCACGCTCTGTTCCACCCCCTATGTCAACCGGCCGGCCTGTATCTAAAGACTCCCGCTCCCGATGTGATGCCGAAGGTCTCCTTCTCCATTACTGCCTCTCCCCTGGGAGAGGAGGAGCCCGGCCTGAAGGGTGCGGAGAGAGGGGGATACTTGCCTATCCCCCGGCGTGACGCAAGGGCGGAGGAGTGGGATTTCTAGCGACGCTTTAGGGGAGTCGAACCGGCCTCAGCGGCCCGAGCGACCGCAGGGAGCGAGTCACTGAGCGTCACCCTGCCCAGATGTGCAGCGACGTGCACGCTGCGCAGCATGGTGCGAGGAGCGGGATAGAACAGCTTCCGGCAAGGAGTGAAACGACAAAGCCGGGAGCGTCATCAGGACATTAACCTGGAAGAGAAGCAGGGGCACGTTGCGACAGAAGCGAAGCGGAACGAGCATGGTGCCCCGTCACCAGAATACGATCATCTCCCGGGGCGGTGCCCACGCGGCGGGGGGCGAAGCCCCTCCTTCAAGCGTCAGATAAAACAATCACGACGTGATTCCTTTCACCAAAAAATAAAAAGATAAAACAAAAACACGGGATAAAAGAAGAATTGAAGATTAAAGGGACTTTACGGCGAGTTCAATATCCTCTTCCTTGATGGTTTTCCTTCCTGCATGCATTGCAAGCTTATTTGCTTCTTTCACAAGACCTGCAATGTATTCTTCAGTCTGTGCTACGAGCGCAACTGCGGCGTCACTTCCGACCCGCTCTGCTCCACTCTTCTTGGCAATTCTTACAACTGCTGCAATGGGTAACTCTGCCACCTTGATTACCTCAAGGAATTTGAGATTGAGATAGTATTTAACGATTCTCGTGGAATTGGCTTAGTATAACGAAAATATGAGCGAAAAAGAGTACCTTTTCAATTTCGCTCCATGCGGTCATTGATTTATCATAAATTGTTTAAACACGCATATTGATACATCATAACAGGAATCATCGAGATAACATTGGGACGCAATAATGCAGCAGAGGACTGTTTCGGATACGAGAACGCGAGCGCTGGAGCATCTCATTCTTTTACTGCTGGGTGCCCGAAACAAAAAAATATCCATGCTTCATCTGGAAAAAGAGGCATTTTTTCTCTGGAATTTTCATCCCGATATTAAAAATTTCATGAAATTTATTTCACATTATCGAGGACCCTATTCTGAAGAGATTGACCAGGTAATCCGTAATCCATTCCACTTGATTAATTGTTGGCACTACAGTCCACCTGACCCTGCTGACAAACTTACTGGAGGATTTGTGGAATTAACCCCCCATGGTAGAGACGAGTATGAGCGATTGTATAAGGCAAGTTCGGCAAATCCACAAATGAGTCCCATCCTTGCAGCGATGAAGATGGTCCGGGAACTTTACGATAAACTCACCCCTGAAGAATTGCTTCTCCTTATTTATGATACGTATCCGGAATACAGGGAGAAGTCTAATGTCTATTATGGCATTCAAAAGTCGAAAAAGAGATTAGCGGAGAATCTCGTTAGGAAGGGCTACATCGACAACGAACGATACGAAAACCTCATCGCGAGCAGCTGAAATGAGAGATTCTGTTGCTGCAGATTCAACATTTTACAGTTGCTGCACTTGCGATATTAAACGGAAGGATATTCTTGCAAATTTTTTACGGGCATACTCATTTTACATTGGGAATAGAATTCTGAGTGAACTCCCCAAATCTCTTGTGAATGATAATAACTTCATTCAAAGGATCAATATCGCTAATTTTGATTATTATGAACTCATAAAGCCGTTTTTTGGCAGGAACCCGGATCATATCAACGATGGTGAATACGAGGCAATTGGAATCGGCTATATGCTTGATATTGAGGACAAGCTTCGGTTTTTAGTAATTGATGATCGTCGGCCTTACAAATTCGTACAGAGACATTTCAGTCACCTTGCACCAAGAATGAATGGGACTATCGGGTTTGTCCAAAATGCGTGTTGTGAAGACAGAAGGATTACTCCAAACGAAGCTCTCGAGTTTTTACTTGAGATAAAAAATGCTTTGGACAGTAGTGGAAAAACACGCCCATGTAGCATCAATCCTGATGTTTGCAGGGCAATCCTTATGCCAGCGATTGAATATATAAGGAATTATAATGTCAGCGCGTGATTTTGATCCTCATCTCTCTGTTGAACGGATCACCCACGCTAAGGATGGCGATTATTGTATCAAACAGATTGAGATTGAATATATCCGGCGAAAAATCGAAACCCCATACAAGGTGCTTGCTGGGAGCGGCATCAATGATCAGGATGCCAGTTCAATCGTAAAGGCTTCATTCCGACCCATCCTTGAATATCAAAAATTTGTTTCTGATATCCGTAGCTGGATATCGTTATATCGTCTGTTAACCGAAGCTGGACCAGAAAGAGTTCATGGACTCGACTCCTTTTTTTCCATTAAAAAAAAGATGTGGAATTCTGCGTTGACAACGGTGTCTCTCGTCTTTCCGAGAAACCCGTTTAATGAATTCTCAACTGTAATCAAAGGGGAGAAGAAGATATTTCCTGGGTTTGATGAGAACAGTTATATCTGTCTTCTTGATTATATCCATTCGGCCTCGAAGGCATTCGTGTTATGTCCAGATATATGGTTGGAAAAAAGGGAAGATATCAATGTGACACAATATCTTTCCTTCATCGACCAGAGCATCCAAATATTAATGGACCGGAACAATCGTCCAATTTTTGCCCCTGTGCATATTGAATTGTCAAAAAACAATCTTGAAACGATTCTTTCGCACTATAGACATCAGCATTATGCCAATATCTGGGTTAATTTTGATGCCAAATCGTGCCACAGTACCTATTCCTCGCGGCTGAAAACCATTGTGCATCTTATTGACAAGATATTGGGGGATTTGAATGTAACATTATATTTTTCCCATATTAAGAAAGAGATTCTGCCAAATATCCAACAAGAAAAAGCGGCTGCCTCCGACATTCTCACTCAATTCTACGGAGCAGATTTTATCGGGACTGATCGGGAACCCTGGAGAAGACCGAATATTGACTGGAACAATGATGATTCTTTAAGGGAACTGGCAAGCACTCACAATTTTAAGTCCAAGGAAGAGTACCTTGAAGCACATATCCTTCATAAACACCGGATTTTCGATCCAGATTCATATTATTATATGAACCTTGATCATTACCCACAGAAACTGCCTATTCCATCCGACATTCTGTTGAAAAATAATGCAATTTACCAATTTCTTAATAGTGCCCTCATGCAGAATGAAGTAGAACGGACGAAACAGACTATTGGGGAGACGGAATCGGTGAAAAAATATCTGGAAGAAAAAGCGGCGATACGCGAAAATCCTGAAATATTAAATAACATCATTATCCCATCAAAACAGCCGAACCTAGTGGACTTTTTAGGTAATTTGTAAATTGATCGAATAACAAATTCAAAATTGTTCGGGTAAAATCACATGACCTAATGGAAAATACTGACCTCTTTTTGGCTCAGCCTGTACCCTCCTGCATGGGAACAGGCTGCCCGATTTCCAAGGTCGTGAGGCGAACGGACACCGTTTTCTTATGGCTGCGATACAGGTGATAGAGATCCCGGATGAAGAACAGGGGTGGTGCAGGGGTGCACCACCAGCCTTCCCTCTGTGATGCCTCTTGGGAGAGGCAAGAGAAGATAGGAGAGGGAAGATAAAGGAGCCACCGGAGCGGTCAGAACCTTACACCGGCTTCTCAACTCCCGATCCCTTCATCAGGCCATACTCAATCTCGTAGAACCCTCCGCCCCGGTCCTGGTAGGTGAGGTAGTAGTGCGTAAGCCGTTTCTCCTCGGCCTCCTCTATCTGCCGGAGCAGGATGGCCTGGTTCGTCGAGTCATGCCCGACTAATACCCACCGGCGGGTCTCGTCGCTCATCTTCCAGGAGCGGGCCGGGACCGCCTCGGGTGGGGTGGTGACGGTTTCATCCTTCGGGTCGAAGAAGGCCACCACCTGCCGGGTCTCGTTCTTCGCTTCGATCTTCTGATTTCTCTGCCAATACGCGATGAGCGCCGCCACCAGGGCGACGAACATCTCAATGATCTGCACGAGTTGCTGATCCATGTCTGTCTCCTTGCATGATGCGGTCGTGCTCTTCGCGGAGCTTTCCCACCTCCTCACACATCACGTCATACTTCCCGATCTTCTGGTAGATGACGAACAGTGCCGGGTAGATAGGCAGCACGGCGCCAAGCACAATCACAATAATGTCTGCATCCATCGGACTCCCTCCCTCGCGGACAACGGGAGCCCTGGCAAAAGGGAATGGTGCCGGAAAGGGGAGGAGGGGGCTCCCTATCCCGTTGTCAGAGAACGGCTCACGCCAGAGCGGGCACCGTGTCGGCCCAGGCTTCGATGACGGCAAGAATGGCGTCGTCGCTGTAGGAGGAGACGCGGATCTGGTCCCGGGTGAAGGTCACGTAGTAGGTCTCCCCGGAGGGGTCGTGACACCGCAGAGCGACAGAGTAGCTCTCCCGCTCCTGGTCGTTCACCGGGTCGCCACCCATTGCAGCGGTCATCTCGGCGTCAGCCAGGATCTCGCTCTTCATGGTTGCGAAGGCTGCGGTAGACGGTGCACGGACGGTCACGTATCCAACCGTCTTGGCGTCATCATCCTCATAGATGACACGGGCGTTGTAATACTCCCGTGTCTTGGTGACCGGGTCCATGGTCACACCGCCCACCTCGTAGGAAGTACACCCGAAGGGGTTGGTACTGATGACGGAGGCCACCACCGTGTTGAGCGCAGCGGCGTCTGCAAACGGGGTGGTGAGTTCACGAACGGCACTCTTGGTGACGCTCTGCTCAACAAAATCTGCCATGATTGATGCTCCTGCCCTTGATTGAGGGCTGTGAGCAGGTGGGGTGGAGGATCGTGATAAAGTTTGAGGGGGGTGGGGGAACGGGGGATGAAATGAATTCAAATCCTAATTCTGAAAGAATTGAAAAGAGATAGATTGGAAATGACCTGAATAATAAAAATTCAGCAATTATAAATATTATTTTAAAAAACAATATCAATTTTAAACAATGGCCGCAAATTCATGGAGTAAATCAAAAGTCGAAATATTTAATGTTACTTTTCAGGGAGATGCTGTAAAAAATTTTGATCGTGTCCAAAAATCGGCTAAGATAATCCCTCATGGGATGATCTCACTGGTGACAAAACCAAAAGGAGATCACCCCAGATGGATATCGTGCACTCAATTGAAGTAAAGGTATGCATTTCTGAAGAGAGCCAGCCGAT
>JAAYWH010000061.1 GCA_012516785.1 Methanomicrobiales archaeon | reverse complement strand
GTTTTTAGTCCTCCGTAAATCTTCTTTTCAATCCGAATGGATCGTACTTCCTACCTCCACCCTTGTAAAATTTGGTGAAGAATTCGACATAATTCAACCTCAGGGACTGTAATCCTCCCCCGAGCAGCCCCAGGATCGCGTTGAAGAGGTGCCCGAGCAGGAATACAAAAACCCCGACTATGATGAGTATTACACCAATAATGGTGAGATGTTCCAACTGCGGTTCAATAATAAGGCCGATGGCGATAAAGTTCACCACCATGGCGATAGCAACTGACGAGAGGCCCACACCAACCAGACGTGCAAACGAGAGCACGTGGGAGAGGATAGTGGGCAGTTCCACAATTTCCAGTGCTGAATCCCTCGCAATCAGGAGAATGCCAACAAGGATCAACACCACTCCTGCGATCGCTGGAATGCTCAACCCTGCAACAAGGGCGGGATACCCGGTGAGATCAGGCATCAGCGGCATGGCAAAGAACGACCAGATCATCAGCAGGATCCCCCACATCACCATGATCCAGCCAAGGTTGGCCAGGACCGCTTTTACCCGGTGAGATCCATGGTCCTGCCGGGCGTGGTTGATCATACCAAGAATCCGGCCGAGCGTGATATACGCAATGCCGATCCAGATCGCCATGATCATCAGCTCAGGGACCGCCGGCCCGTGACCGCCGGCCTCTCCGCCAATGTTCAGGTGTCGGGTCGGGAGCACGGGATGCAGACCGGGGATCGGGAATCCCAGGAATTCACTGAACAGGAAGCCAAAGATGATGCTAGCAATACTTGCATTCCGCAGGACATCAAGGAGCATCCTTCCATCGTCTCCCTTGATGACCATCCGGAGACCAAGGCTCATTGCAAGGAGTAGTGCACCGTACCCGACATCTCCGAGGATCAACCCGAAGAAGATGGGGAATACGATTGATACAATAAGCGTGGGATCAAGCTCGGTGTACTTCGGTCGGGAATACACATCGATCAGGAACTGGCTTGGTTTTACAAAATTGATGTTATGGTACTCCATGGGCGGGAGATCCTTTCCTTCTTCGACCGGTAGTTGTGTGACGTACGCCTTCCCCCCCGAAGCCTTCGTGATCCCGTTCACAAGGCCTTCGAGGGATTCGGTCGGGACCCAGCCTTCTGCGACAAACGCATGGTCTGTTGTCGCAAACCTGAGCGGTACCTCCGCTTTTTCTGCCTCAATGGAAAGGAGTTCGTCGCAGGCTGCAAGGAACTCGGAGTGCTGGGACTTCAGGGCGTTGATCTGGTTCGAGATCTCTTCAAGGTCCTTTCTGTCCGCTTCCCGCTGCACATTGTACACGCTGATCCGTTCCTTGGCAGGCCCCGGTTCATCGGGAATCGGGACAGCCTGGAACTGGGCATCGAGCAGCTTTCTCTCTACTTCCTGACGGTATTCGACGGGAACTGCTGCGACCAGGAAATTGCCTTTCTTGGATTCGGAGTGGTATACTTCACTCGGTACCCCGAGATCGATCTTCTTTCCGATAGTGCCGGCAAAGATGGTAAGCGTCCGGTACCCGTGAAGCAGGGAGAGATCGGTTCTCAAATCAGCAAAGGGGGTCAGCACCTCGATCTTCTGCTCGATCTCCTTCTGATGGTTCTCGAGTGCCGACCTCTTCGCGAGGAGGGACTCAACCTCGTCCTCGATGCGGGGGAGTTCCTTCTCGATCTGTGCTGCCAGCTCCGATCTCCTGATCCGTGCCTTGGGATCCAGATCCTCTCCCTGAAGGGAGAATGCCCCGGTAACCGACCTCAGTCTGAGCAGTTCCTTCGAAATGTCTCCGGCACCTGCCAGAGGATTCCCTATCTTATACCCGGTATACTCTTCCTGGTCATTCTCCACAAAGTCTTCTATGTGAAAAAGCCGCTGGGAATCGAGCTCCGCGATAACGGAATCCAGTGCATCCTTCGGGCCCGCGATAAGGACCTTGCTCATCTGTTCAGGCGTGAGCATGCAGGCTCTCCTTAAATCGGGAAACCAGCAGTTCAACGGCCGAATTAAGGTTTTTAATGCCCTTTTCCTTCAGATCAGCAGATTTCCGCTCGCCTTCCCTGACAATCTCGGCATGCTTCCGTTCTGCCTGCGCCCGTGCTTCTGCAAGTCGCATCTTTCTGTACTCTTCGGCGCTGGTGTTTGCCTTTATCACCAGGTTGTCAGCCTCGAGTTCAGCGTCAGCAAGTATGCGTTTTCTCTCAGCCATAACCGTGTTTATTATCGACTGGTACTCGTCTTCGGTTGCTTTGATGTTCTTTAATACCTCAGTTTTCATCCAACCTCCTCTCACGGCAGCTGAGATATTTGACAGATTTGTTCTTATATCTGTTGATATTTTTCCCGCCG
>JAAYWH010000060.1 GCA_012516785.1 Methanomicrobiales archaeon | reverse complement strand
CTCACAAAATATTTGATCTGGCGTCATCGTGATGAATCTCTATTATTCAGTTCTTGTTACCTTCTGGATTAAAACACTTTTTTCTCTCACTCCAGTAAAGGATCTCATCCATATATACATGGGGTGCTCTCCGACCCGGGAGAGATCCCGGAATCCCGGTCAAAAATAAAGGGATAACCGTGTCAGACAAATACCTGTGATACAAGAAGAAATAGTACAGTCCCGACAGCTCCTAAAATCATTGCAATCTCTCCGTTCTTTTCATCCCCGTTCTTATATCCCAGATATTCAAGAACAATTGCAATCAGGCCTTAAAAAAGGAAAAAGAACAAAAAGATTCCGAGGACTCCTACGATGATTCCGATCTTGCCATATGTCATCCCACTCCGAGAGGGCTTGCCAGGGCGTTCCGTGGTAATCCTATCAGTGGATTGGGGTGTTTCCAGCGCTGCTCCCTATCTTTCACAGAAATGAACGGTATCAGCATTTTGTGCACCGCATGATTCACAATACATGAAAAAACTCTCATAAACCGATCCCCGGGTAAGACACTGAATATTCCGAATTCCATGGTTGAGACTAATTTACCCGTACCGTTGCGTGGGGGGCCCGTTCGCGGGAGAGGGCCAGTACTTTCTCAAAAATTTCTTGAGTGCAAAAAAAAGCGAACGGGTTTACCAGAGCCTTCCGGTAGAAGAGAATCGAGTTATCACGGCGATACCCGGTCACGCTCCGAATCTCACCCCATTCCATGAAGTCCATCTGGCGGGCGCTATTGATGAGGCTGCCCCCAGTGCCTGAAAGCGATCCCCCGATGGCACTTCCGAACAGAGTCAGGGTATTGAGGGCTTTGAGCTCGTCCCCTGCACGGTACCCGACCCCCTTTCGGGTGACGGCATACTCCATATACGGACCTCCTCTCGTGAAGAACTGTATGGCAGCGGCAATGATCAGTCCCATCACGAGCATGAAGAGGAAAACCGCTACTATGATGGGTGCAGCTGCCATTGCAGCGGTGGGAGAGATGATAAAAAGTATGAAGAGGACGAACAGGAACCCGATTCCCAACGCAATGGTCAGCTGTTTCACGACAATGCTGCTCCCGATCACGGGTGCTTTCTTCCCCCAGTACAGGTCAATTCCCTGCTCTTTTAGTTTCTCTGTGGTCTCCCCACATGCAGGACAGGAAAGAGCCCCCTGCAGCATTTCTTTTCCACATCCTTTGCAGATCGTCATGATTTCATTTGAAATTCCATTTTTTCTCAATGGGGATAAGGTGTTCGAAGACGACCGTGGCACCTGCATCCTTAATGGGTTCCCCTTCGGAAGGAAGGAAACGGAGAGAGTTTCCTGTCCGATCTGACCTGTACGCAAGGGGATTCCATAAAGGAATTCTCCTACAGGGAAGTTCGCTTTTTTTCATCAGTTCGTGCTGCATTTCGGTACCATTCCTTCTGCACCACATCCATGTTTCTCTTCTCTTCTCCCACTAAAGTACGATCCATCCATCTCGATCTCGCCGGAGGATGAGGGTGCATTCATCTCGGTCGTGAGTATTGCCTTCCAGATGAGAGAGTGGATATTGTATAACCGTGTATAGGCTAATCTCAATTGCTTCGCAGCTTTTCTTACCGAGGTGTCCACTTCAAATAACTTGATCGCCATGAGGAACGTGGTACAGGGTACTCGTAAACCCGCGATGATACTCCCAGGCCTTTCTCCCCATTCGCAATTGCAGGAGGAACTTTTGTATTTGAATCTCCTGACCCGGTTTATCATCTTGCGCTGACAATACGGACATTCCTTGAATGTGTGAGGATTCCCTGCCCTTAGATATGTCTCTGCACTCTCTTCGTCATTCGTATATTGTGTCAGTTCTACCCGGGTCATTCATCTGGCCACCGTTAGTTAGTATACAGAGGTGGCCTTTACTAACGAATCACTAAAAATTAGATGGTATTCGGGATTACTTCCCCATCTTATCGAGCAGGTTCTTCCTGTTATTGGTGGGGCTCTGATAGGTTGGATCGATGGCAATCGCCTTTTCGTACGCGGCGAGTGCTTCGGAATAACGGTTCATGTCTTCCAGAATCAGCCCTTTGACATTCCAATTATACGCATCATTCGGATCGATGGCAATCGCCTTATCAATCGCGATAAGCGCCTCATCATATCTTGCTAGTGTTCTGAGCGTTCGTCCTTTATCATACCATGCATCTTCAAAATTCGGTTCGATTGAGATCGACACGTTGTATGCATCCAGTGCATCCTGATTTCTGCCTAAATCATCAAGGGTAAGTCCTTTACAATACCATGCAAAGGCAGAATGTGGGTCCAAGGCGATTGCCACTCCGTGAGCACTGAGAGCTTCGTCATAGCGATTGAGTGCCCTGAGGTAGATTCCTTTATTATTCTCATAGATTGATTCAACAGGGTCAATCGCAATAGCCTTGTTGACATTGACGATTGCTTCTTCATTTTTTCCAAGTTTATGTAGAGCTCGCGACTTAGCGTTCCAGGCATTTGCCGTCTCTGGATCAAGAGTTGTCGCTTTCTCAAATGCATACAGAGCACCGGAGTAATCTCCTGAATCGTAGAGTGCTGTTCCTCTCGTGTACCAGTCTGTGGCTGAGCCATCCCCCGGAACTGCCATTGTTGTTACGGGGCTTGATGTCACCTTTGTCGTTGGGATAGGAGTAGAAGAACTGTGGATTTCGCCTCCTAAATCCGGCTGGGGGGTCATGAACCCGGAATAAACAACCAATGCGATGATACATAAAATCACGATGATGGTGACCGTTCCAACTAACCTGGGAAGTGAAAAAGATGGGCTGTCTTTCGCAGGTTCAGGAACAAGCGGAGGAGTTGCTACCGCCGGGGCTGGTTTCTCCGGGGGGGTTTTGGGAAGTGCGTGTGGCTCAACAACTACAGGTGCTCCACATTCTTCGCAGAATTTGAGATCCGGTTTGAGGGGAGCTCCGCATTGTTCGCAGGATTTTGGCATGTTCCGTACCTCACAGTTTTCCGCCGCAACTTCCACAGAATTTCTTCCCGGGAGTTACGGGACTGCCGCATTGCGGACAGACGGGAGTTTTTGGACTGCTAATCCCAACCGGTGCACCGCAACTTCCGCAGAATTTTTTCCCGGGGGTCAGGGGACTGCCGCATTTCGGGCATGTTGCTAATCCGGGGCTGACTTTTTCCTCTGTTACCTGAGAGCCGGAGGGAGTCCCGCAGTTCCCGCAGAACTTTTTACCGGGAGCAAGCGGGCTCCCGCATTTCGAGCAGCTAGCTCCTGGTTCCTTCTTGACAATAGGCTGGGGGACAATTCCTTTCAGGAGTTCCTGGGGTTTCCGCATGAAAGCATCGATATATTCGATGACCTCAGTAGCAGAGACTGAGTCCAGTTCCAGTTTTCCGTCCTGGAAATCGATCATCAGAAGGTCATGGACACCAGCCTGGATACAGGAGAATCCGACGATTGCGACCTGCCCGTCTGGGCCTTCTATCCCGGAGGTCAGGGTGACAACCTTGTCGAACAGGAGCATGCCATCTGAAATATCGAGTGCATCACCTGAAAGGACATATGACCCTCCCGAGTTAGTACAGTAGTTTTTCGCAACGAGTGAATCTGCTACCTGTTTCATTTCATCTGCCGTAGGGATGCCTTCATAGTCAGTCCACTTACGGACGACATTGGTCATCCACTGGTACTTCTGGTTGTTCGTGGAGGCCTGGCTTGTAATCTCTCCCAAGGACCAGCCTGCCGGTTCAGCATCCCGCTCGTCAGCTATCGCCAGCAGCTGTGCTTTCCTCTGGAGGTCCCAGAGGGCGGCAAGCGCCAGCGCTTCCATGGGTGACAGCGAGGCGTGCAGTGAAGCAGATGTGAAAACGCTATCCCCGATCTGCTGCCGGACGGCCTCGACAATTATATCGATCTTCCCCGGGCTCACGATCTGCACGTATTTCCCGGTCTGGCTCAGGGAGATCCAATATCCGTCCGGCATGAAGTACATGAGGTACTCTGATACACCAAACCGCGTTGTGAGATAGACCCTTGTAAACGTCTGTGCCCGGGCCAGATGTTCTACGACTGGTCGGACTTTAGCCATAAGGCTCCCGTCGGGGCCTACAAGGTTCTCCTGTTTTAGGAACGGCATAAGCTTTTCCATCTCCGGGCTATCGGGATAATGAAGCGGTGAGATGGTAGTCAGCGGTCCTTTCCATGCATACCCGAGTGCGGGAAGAAGTTCTGCAGCGATAAAAATTGAGTTATCGTCAGTCATCCTTGTCACCTTATTACTTTGCCTTTTTCAATCCGATCTTCGTCTTGATCGGATCTTTTATGATGTATTTGATTGCCAGTCCCTGTGTTGTCTTGTAGGTTCCCGCAAATGCTGCCTTGGAAAGCCTGCTGGTGGTACGTTCGGTAATCGCCCATCCACCATGACCATGCTTTTCAACCAAATCTGCAATCTGTGTTGGGGTAAGTTCTCCAATATCGGCCGATTGAGGGTTGATAAGATTGGATATTTTTTTACTCCCCGTCGGATTGATTTTTTTATCAAGCGCTTTTAGGCCTTTATCCTTCAGTTTATCGAATCCTAACTCAAATCCGACGTCGAGAAGTCCTTTCCCCGTGCCTTTCCACAGGCTTTCCTCTTTTGCATAACTTTCGCTGATATTCTTTCCCATGGACTTTGTCACTTT
>JAAYWH010000059.1 GCA_012516785.1 Methanomicrobiales archaeon | reverse complement strand
TGACCGTATGAACCACACCAGTTATGCGGGCAGGATGCAACCGGTACCCACTTGGATAACGGGGGAAGGTATCATCCGACTCATCAGCCTGGAAGGAGAGGGATTCTTTGGGATTGTCACGGGAGCAGGTGATCAGTACCTGCCGGATAACCTCCCCCGGTCTCTGGCAGTTGACGGGATTCGTGTTACCTTCAGAGGTATTGCCACCGAACCATCCCCAGGAGTATTGATGTGGGGGAGCCGGCTCCACCTGATCAGCATCGATAAGACGGGGGAAGCGTTTACTTCATTGGGAACGGTCACCTTTGTGGATCTTGAGGGGGGATTTTTCGGGATAGTAACCGATGCCGGGGATCACTACCTTCCCCTGAACCTCCCTGAAGAGTATCGGATTGATGGCATGCGGGTAGTATTTACCGCGTATGAAGAGCGGGATACCGCCACCTATGCAATGTGGGGGATTCCTGTGCAGCTCGCATCTATTGCCCCTGTTGACCAGCCCTTCGGACCGATAAATGGCTCCTGGTACCTTAACTCGTATAGCGATGGGGAATCCCTCCGGCCGGTTTTGCCGGGAACAAGCATCTCAGCTGAATTCGGTGATGATGGGACGATAACAGGAACCTCAGGGTGTAATCATTACTTTGGATCGTATCAGCTGACGGGGACTACGATTGCAGTAGGGCCAATCGGATCCACAAAAATGTACTGCTCATTACCCGAGGGCTGCATGGAGCAGGAGAGCGCTTATTTTGATCTCCTCGGTATGGCGGCTACATTCTCTTTCAGTGCGGGACAGCTTCATCTCCTCGACGGAATGGGCCGGGAGCTCCTGGTCTTTTCAGCTGAAAAGCAGGATCTGTCTCAGGAATCGGGATCCTTTATCGAATATTCCCGTACAGGAGGATTTGCAGGGTTCGATGATCACCTGACAATTTATTCCAATGGAACCGCATCGGTACAACGCAAGGAGTCTGAACGAACCATAATGATCGATCCGGGAACGCTGTCCGAACTTGAAATTCTGCTGGATACAACAGATTTCGCATTACTAAAAGAACAATATCCCGCAACGCAGAACGGTGCCGATTACTTCAGGTACTCCCTTACCTTTGGGGGAAAGACCGTCACAACACAAGATACAGCAATTCCCGATCTCCTTGTTCTGGTTTTTAATATTCTGGATGAGATTATCGGGAGCAGCGCACCGGATGATGTGATTCCACCTTTTCCCGGGTAAATGGTTTTGGGAGCGGATAAGTCCCTCTGATGCTTCAGGCAGCCGAGGGATCAGAACCACACCGTCAGGATTCCCAGACAGTTGTTGAGGTTCCAGGAAAGATCTCTCCCTCAAAAGGTACTTATCCCTGAAAAATCCACAGGGAATCCATGAGTAATTCCATCATCCCTCGCCCCCGTAGTACATGGAAGATCGTGCCCGGAATTCTGCTCGTGGTGGCGCTTCTTCTTTTTGCAGGTTGTGTTGGGCCGTTTGAACCCGGCCCCTCAGAAATACCTGGTGAACAGCTGACAGTAATGCCTACCCCCACTCCGACGGTATCAGCTGAACAGACCTCCACCCAGACCTTGCGCAACGGACCCGCTGAACTGGCAACGTCCGGGTATATCGAACGATCATATGGCTATGTGCCGTATTCAACACCCCCTGAGCACCGTCTTACCATGATTGAATCAAACTCCAGGAAGGATGCATCAGGGAATATCATCATTTACGGCAGGATGAAGAATGAAGGGCCAGGTTCCCTCTCTTATCTCCAGGTTACTTTCAATCTCTACGATAATAGTGGGAACCTGCTCGGAAATGCTCATGCCCATGTAGAGTATTTCGGCGCAGGCCAGACCTGGCATTTCCAGGCGGATCCTGTACCGGCAACCAACTACCAGTATTTCAAGATTGCCGGGGTCATGGCACAATAGACCTTATCATTTTTTTACCCGTTCAATCAGAGTGGAAGGAGGATCTTCTGTCGGTATTTTCGTGAAATCTCAATGGAGTATTCCGGAGTTGATCGGAGGAGGACCTGGTGGCATTCCATCCATCATTATTTGCCCTCATAAAGGATCTCACGTCTATCATATCCCTCCAGGGGGTCGCGCCTTCGGCTTATCCACCACTGCTGCGGCGTCCCCCGCAATGCGATTGGGTGTGATACTCAAATTTTTCATTCTTTGTAGATTTTAAATGGGATTTCATTTTTTTTAAATCAGTTGTGGAACTGCGAAAATGGCATATTTTCAGAGTTTTTTTCACACGTCCTCTGGTGAAAATAGTCAATCAGACTGAAAAAAATCAACCTAATCCTGATCTACCAGAGAAGGATGAGGTAGGAACTCCCTCTCAATCCCCCACAATCAGACCATGATATTTGTTTCAGAGAATGGCTTTATCCGTATGAGAATATAGTCACGCATCCTTGAGGGGAGAATCTCTGCAACCTCGCCGATTGTGATCCCTTCTTCAATAATGATCTCTTTCAACAGCGGGGCGAATCGATCATACGGCAATTTCACCCGAAGACCTGTCATCTGCACAGTGATGGGAGTTGGTGAGAGGACTTCGTGGATATCATCGACCTGGCTGCTGATGATGTCCATCAGTCGGGCGGGTGACACTGATGGCGGATCCTTGGCAATCGCATCCCTCTTCTTGTCGAGTACTCGGGTGATCTCGGTCACGACCTGATCGAGCATCTCGAGTTCCTCTGATTCCTTCGTCCTATGCATGAAACGGCCGACATTCCCGACATATCCGTCTACCGGCGGATCGATGATCCTCATCAGTGTCTCGGTGGATGGTCCGCCGAGCACTATGATGGGTATATGGATACCTCTCCGGAGGACGGGGAACTTATGTTCAATACATGTCTCGAAGTCACCGAGGAGGTAGACAGCAAGGTCATGCTCATTGATGACGTCCCGCTCTTCATCGTTCAGTTGTGCAATCCTTTTCCCGAAGCCTCGTGCAAGCCCGACCATGTTGGTCTTTGCACCCATCCGCCGCACATATTCAGCGACATCACAGGAGGCGTGGGGGAGGTGATGGATCTCGAGGCTCATAGTGACTACTGCGATCTCGGTCCCAACAAGCGGTGAAGGGGTGATCTCCCCGGTAAGCGGCTTTCCTATCCGTGCGATGAGTCCGATATCTTCCCGTGGAACAAGCGCCTGGAGGACTACTTCCTGGGCAAGGACATGTTTCTGGATGATGTATCCACCAAGGTCTTCGATCAGGTCCATGATCTCGTCATGGCGGTAGATCCCCCCTTTGTAGGTTACCGGCACAAGGTTCACAGAGTCTCCCCCATCAGTGCAAATTTTTCCTTCACCAGATCCTCGAAGTTTTCAGGGAGGGTATTCTCGCTTGCCACGAGGTAAAACTTCTCTTTGCCATAGTATTGCCGCCGTACCTTGAACCCTTCGGGCTGGATAACCAGCAAGGCGTAGATCAGGTCCTTATAGAGCGCTTCGCTTGGATCGATGACGGGTATCTCCTCAATCTGGCGACCATCTGCCCCCTCTATATTGAGGATAACCGTGAATCTGTCAGGCTGTACCACCTTGTCTCCACCGTACTCTGCCCAGAGTATCTTCAGGAGCGGTGCAAGGTAGGTCTCATCCCCAATCGAGAGAGTCACCTTCCTCTCCTGGACGTTCACATCAGCAATATCCCCTACCTTAATCACCCGCGGGATTTTTTTGGTCACCCCTACCGCGATGAAGAGGGGGATCCGCGGATCGATGGAGATATGAAGTTTTTTTATAACCCGGAGAAGGTTGTGGTCAAGGAGCACCACGTCTGCGATACGGCGATAATACTCACGACCTGCGTCTTCGGGGCTCTCCACCTCGAAATATTCGATCGCATCCATTCTTACGATCCCTTGATAAACCCTGATGCAAGGAGTGCAGACCCCACAGCCCCGATATACTGGGAGTGGTGGGGGACAACCACCTCAACCTGGAGTAGGTCACCCATGGCTTTCACCAGCCCCTGGATGAGTGATGTCCCTCCCACCATGATCACCGGTTCTTTGATGTCGACCTCCTGGAGCTGTTGTTCGAATACCTGCTCTGCGACGCTATGGCATGCAGCTGCGGCAACATCCTCCGGAGAACTGCCTGCTGCGAGGGCATTCACCAGACTCTGGGTGCCGAACACAATACAGTAGCTGTTCATCGGGACCTCCCTGCCCATGCCACGAAGGGCAAGAGGGCCGAGTTCGGTGATATCAACCCCAAGTCGCTTGGCGGTCATCTCGAGGAACCTGCCACTTGCCCCGGCGCAGATCCCACCCATCGTGAATGTTCCCGGTATCCCATCCTGCACGCTGATTGCCTTGTTGTCCATCCCTCCGATATCTATCACGGTTGATGGGCCATGCTGCCTGTCGGCGAGGTAGACGGCTCCCTTGGAGTTGATCGTGAGTTCTTCCTGGATGAGATCGGCATGCATCTTCTCTCCAACGAGGAAGCGTCCGTATCCGGTTGTTCCGATAGCTTGTATCTCCTCCCGTTTCACTCCAGCCTCCTTCAGAGCGATATCGATGGCGTCCTCGGCACTTTTCAGTACTGCAGTCGTGGGAAGCCACCCCGTACCGATGATTTGGTTATCGCGCATGATCACCGCTTTCGTTGTGCTTGAGCCGGAATCAACCCCAAGCGTCAGTCCTTCCTGGACTTCTCGGGCAAGCAGCGCCCTTCTCCGCGCAATTGTTGTAAGTGCTTCCATCCTGGTGAGAAGTGTCCCTGCAGTGGTCCGCTCAGTAAATGAGTAGCTGACAACCGGAAGGCGGGAATTTTCATGGATGTACCGGCGGAGTTCATTTCTCACTATCGCAGCTTCAGCACACCGGAAACATGTTGCAATAAACACAGCGTCAGCCTCAATCTTCCCTTCAACCAGTGCCCGTGCCCTGGCAATCGCCAGTTTCAAATCAGGACTTCGGACATCGAGGCCGAAAAGGTCGAAACCCTCCCTGATATCTGCAAGCCTGATGTCCGGGAAAAAGATCTCTGCATCGACAGATCTGGCCGCCTCGTTGATCTCTCTCTGGACCCCTGAGTACTCCGGTCCGCATGAGAGCTGTGCTATCCTGACAAGGTTCATGCACCACCTCCGGCCAGCTCATTGAGAAATTTTTTTATCGCCGCAACAAATTCGATACCCTCTTCTTCCGTCCTCGGGTATCGGAGATCAAGGACTGGGATACCCCTTTTTCGCAGGAGAAACTGAATCAGCTCGTTTGTTCTTGCACACCCCATGCATCCGAAAGAGAAATCTGCATCGTGGATGATGATCGCAGCCTCCGCCTGTTCAAGCATCGGCCCGTACAGCGACATTCTTCCCCTAACCCCGGAAGGAACTTCGACAGCCGCCCACTTCAGGCCCTTCTTGGGATCTTCCGGAGTGATCTGGAGCGGGGGGGATTCAAGCCCCGGGGTCTGGATGTGTTCCCTTATCTGGAGTGCGGCGGAGAGTGGAGTGTGCCCAAACCGCGCCACGAGATCGGAAAGGATGAGACTCGTCGTAGGATAAATAAATACTTTTACCATGATCAGGTCTCCACTGATTCGATGATCTTCCGGAGTTTCTTCGCATCGAGCTTTGCACTTCCGTCGGGTTCAGGCGGCTTTGGTTCGGCAAGGGCATCCCTCTTCGGCAGCTCAACCAGCCCTTTTGATATGAACCGACTGAGTGAGATCTCAAATTCATGGCCGAAATAGCCAGGGCGTGCACCCCCGAGGTTTGCCCTGCACCGCCGTGAATCGCCCGGCGGAAATCCCCGGTCTTTCACGAAGATGTGGGCCGGATCGAATTTCCGGAGATGATCAACAATTGCGTTCACCTCATCCTCCTTTCCAGTAATCTGCAGACCAAAACAGGTCTCCTTGATCATAACTCCCTGGGAGATCTCGTAAGCCCTGATGGCCAGGTCACCAGGGGTCATCTCCGGCGATTCAACAAATACATATTTTGTGACGGTATTGACATACTTTGGCTGATATTCAGTCATCTCCCTGCCTCCCTGATAAACACAATTTCAGTCTCCTTGTATTCGCGCAGCTTATGAAGGTCAAGGACCTTTCCGATAATATTCGTCCCTTCGAAGGGCTCCGATGTGGGCCCGAATTCGCTATTGTCCGTCGTTCTGACTCCAACCAGCCCCGAACCCCTCCGGGAATCGTTGGTAATGGCGAGGGTCCCTGCTGGTACGGTGTCAGACGGAACATTCTCAGGGACGATGGCCACATCTTTGGGTACCGCTGGTTTGAAGAGATACACATCCTCAAAATGGAAGAAGAGGGGGAGGCTTCCTACGCGGTGCAGGTGAAGGCCTGTGAGCCTTCTGAAGACAGTGCAGGAGTCAGGGGAATGTAGATCGTCAAGGGAGATATCAACAACCTGCGACAGGGGAACTGTCGTGAGATGCACTTCTCCGGCTGCAAGACATTCAAGGGTGGTCTCCGGGGTCTGGCCGACCACAACCCGCTCCTCTTCCCGCCTGTCAGCAATAAGCCTTATACCCTTTGCCGATGCGGCCTGCTCTGCTGCAGGGAGCAACAGACCAACGAGATCAAAACGAGGGGGATCAATCTTCAGGCAGAATACATCTCCATCCTTTGCAAGCCGTACAAGCTCGATGCCCCTGGTTACCTGTCCGACAATGGTATGGGCATTTGAGGCAGGGATGTCAGTGGTGTAAATGTAAATACTACCTCTCCCTCTCCCTTTTGTCCTTGCCGTTACGGACCCCTCCCGTCTGGGAAGGCGGTTCTCTTCAGGGACATCCGTACCGCTTTTACGGATATCTGCAATATGGGTGCTTGCGGACCGGCTCACGTGAAATAAGAGCTCTTCATAAGAGAGAAGCAGGTGTTCCACGCTCCCGGCAGTGGTGGTATCAACACGGCGGTTTTCGTACCCTGCAGCCCTGATCAAGACATGGGTGATAATCTCCATGCCGTCCTCGAGAACAAGATTTTTATCGGTTGTCGTGAATGAACGGCTGGTATCGGCCCAGCTGATCACCTGTTCGATCCTCTGGATAGCATCTCCGGTCCTCCAACGGTCCAGAACGCCGATCCCGGAGACAACCTTTCCGATAATCCCCCCTGTCTCATCCGCTCCGAAGTCAGCTGCATGCCTCATTTTTGAAAATATAATATAGGAATGCTTGGGATCGTATCCTCCACACCCAAGAATAACCTCTCCCCTCTCATAGAGGTGTGGGCTCCTCGCAGGCTTGATCGTGCTTGCAAAAGGACCAAAAGCGGATGAATAACGGTCATGCCAATGGATCGTGAGCAGATTTTCGGAAGTGAGCCTGGAAAAAATTTCCGGTCCGCCTCCCACTGGTTCGATGGTTATCTCCCCTTGCGTGGTAACGAGCCGGAAACTGGAGGTGCTGGCGGATTCACGGGTTGCAGGCCTTATAACGGCGACACAGCAGCGTGGATCTTTATCCGGTATGATCTCCGAAAGGAGTTTCCCCTCTGCGATCTCGAAAGGCTTCCCATCGAGATGTATCGTGAGTGACATTATACCGAAGAAGCTTTTCCCATGACCTGGCGTTCATCTTCGGTGAGGCTGGACAGGACTTCATCCGTTTTTCCAATCTGGATGATCTTACCCCCCCTCATGAGGGCAAGCCGGTCGCAGATATCCTTGACGAAGTCCATGTCGTGAGAGACAACGATGAACGTCTCGTCCATCTCATCCCTTGCGTGGAGGATGGAATGTTTGACATCGATCTTTGTCAGGGGATCCATGGTCCCGGTGGGTTCATCGAGGATAATCAATCTGGGTTCCCTGATAAGTACCTGTGCAAGGGCGACTCTGTGGCGCTCACCTTCTGAGAGCTGCCCTGGGTAGCGGTCGAGGATCTCCCTGCTCTTCTCCTCAACGAATCCCGCCATTTTTAGGGTGAGGATTGCCTTTCGCATGGCAAGTTCCTTTGGAAATTCCAGGCCGATTGCATCGGTGAGGTTGTCAAGAACAGTCCGGTGAGGGTAGAGGTCATATTCCTGGTGGAGCAGGCCGATATATCCCTTTGCTCTCCCACGGAACTCGATACCTGGTTTTGTCATGTCGACCACATCATCACCGATCCTGATATTCATCTCGCCGGAGGTTGGTTCAATAATACCGCTGATTATCCGTGAGAGAGTGGTCTTTCCTGCCCCACTTTTTCCAATAATCCCAAAGATTTCCTTTTCTGACACATCAAAACTGACACCGTTCACCGCTTTGATGACACCTCTGTCGGCTGAGACATATCGCTTGTAAACATCACGTGCAGTGAGGATATTTTCCCCAATATCAGGTGCTTTATGTCCTTCGTCATCCCCGACACCTTCCATGAATTTTCGGATGACCTCTTTCGGGTCTCCGAGATGGGCAATAGCGCCGTTCTCAAGAAGAAGGGCCCGATCCGTCACTTCTTCGATTACCTGCGGGAAGTGGGAAGTGACCACCATGCCCATGTTATTTGCGCTCGCAGCCTCGGTTAGCATGGTATGGACGAGGTGGGCTGTCTGTGGATCGAGTGTGCCGGTCGGCTCATCGGCAAACAGGAGGAATGGCTCTTTGGCGAGCTGCCTTGCCAGGACAACCCGTTGCTTTTCACCCCCGGAAAGATCCCGGGCGATGTGCATCATCCGATGGGAGAGGCGGACTTCATCGAGGAGATCTGCTGCACGGTTTATCGCTTTGTCGGCGGGGTATTCGATGTCATCGAGAGCATGCAGGACATTTTCGATAACTCGGTCGTTTCCGTAAAGTGCAAACGTCCGCTGGAACATGATTGCAGTACCTTTCATCACCCGCCGTTTCATGGCACTGTTCTTCTCATCCCACAAATCGATATCCAGCGATTTCATTGTACCGCCACATTTCGGGCAGGGAGATCCTGCGGAGCTGCCCACTCCCACATAGTCGCAGGTATCACAGGCGGCGATATGATATATGATCTTTCCGGAAGTCGGGGGTTGCTCTATCCCGCGGATAAGGTGCATAAGCACGGTCTTCCCCGCCCCACTCCTTCCAATAATCCCGAGGATTTCCCCTTCACCAATCGTAAAAGAAATATTATTCAGGACCCGTTTTCCATCGAAGTCCATGCAGACAGAATCAACGGTGATCAGTGGATTCATTCCTCTCCTCTCATAACCTAATGTTGTATTCGTGGCATATTACTCTTTATATCAATGCATCCGTGCGGGAGTCATTCATCTGACAGCTTCTCGACGATTTCAACCACTTCGCGGACATTTTTCACCACATGGTGGGCTGCCTGATACAGTTCACCGGGTTTGTCACCCGGCTGTTCTTCAGTAAGGATGGCGAGATCCGCCTTCTTCATGGCACAGAGATCATTGATACCGTCTCCGACCATTACTACGGTATCATACTCGCACTGGAGGTCAGCCACAATCTGGGCCTTGACGGTCGGTGTTGCAACGCCATACACCCTGTCCCGCGGTATTCCCAGATAATCAGCCATCTTCTCCAGCTTTGCTACCCGGTCTCCGGATGCGATGAAGGTGGGAATACCCCTCTGGTGGAGATCTCGTATCGCCTCTTTTGCCCCCTCAAAGGGTCTCCCCCCTGTTGTGACAGTGAACTCGATGGTTTTTTTTGCCATATTCAGGATGACCCCGGAATTGAGGGTGACAACCGATTCCCGTTTGCAGACCTGCCAGACATTCTTTATGCAGTCCTGGAGATCTCCGATCCTCGCGTGAGTGTCATGGTAAAGAACATCTCCGATATCCTCAGCGGTCGTGATCTTTCTCGTGCAACTGATGCCGAATCCTGCCTGATGGGATACCAGATACCGTGAAAGAAGGATTTCATGATCCGATCCGATGATCTCCCTGGAATGGACATGGATAACGACAAGTACCCGTTCAGGAGAACTGAATGTGAGGGTTACTGTCTCAATGCCTGGGAGTAGCCGCTGCTGCTCCACGTCCTTTGCGACACGGTAGGTATGAAGCAGTGTCCCCGCGCTATCAAACACTACAGCTATCGACATGGCCGGTTGGAATCCCGCAAAGTTCTTTGGACTCTGCTGGCATGTACTACGTACAGTCTATGCTGGTTAGTGATACCGCTGAGAAAATAAAGAAGATGGAGATACGGGGGGCCGGGAGGATTGCACGTGCAGCTGTCGCCGCACTCAAGGCACACTCGGAGACAGCACCCTCGAGAGATCTTTCAGAGTACCGGAAGGAGATGGTAACTGCCGCTGATCTCCTCATTGCTACCAGGCCGACTGCAGTCTCCCTTCCGAATGCTGTCCATCTGGTGATGAGTTCATTAACCCTGGATACTCCCTCGGTTTCCTCAGCGAAGGAAGAGTTTTCAAGGGCATGCCAGGATTTCATCCGTTCGTCAGAGAATGCCATTCAGCGTATTGGCGAGGTAGGAGCACGCCATATCAGGGACGGTGATGTGATCCTTACCCATTGCAATTCTGAAGCAGCCCTTGAATGCCTCCTCACTGCTCATAGGAAAGGCGTCAGATTCTCTGTGTATGCAACAGAGGTGAGACCGGGAAACCAGGGTCTCCTGACTATCGGGACCCTCAACCGCGCTGGGATACCTACCACTTACATTGTTGATTCCGCGGTCCGCTATTTCATGAAAGAAATCGACAGGGTGATTGTTGGAGCAGATGCCGTTTCGGTAAATGGGGCCGTCGTGAACAAGATCGGAACATCACAGATTGCACTTGCTGCTCACGAAGCAAGGACCAGTTTCCTTGTTGCTGCGGAGACCTATAAATTCGCCCCGCGGACGATCCTCGGTGAATACATTGAGATCGAGGAGCGGGCCAGCTCAGAGGTGCTTCCGGATCCGATAGCAAAAGCACATCCCTTCATAACGGTGAGAAATCCCGTTTTTGATGTTACCCCCCCCGAGTACGTGAATCTCATTGTCACCGAAGAGGGGGCAATACCTCCGCAAATGGCGTATATTATCCTTCGTGATTATCTGGGATGGGAGATTGGTGACTTTGAAGCACGTACAAGGTGATCGCGTCGATGTAGATGTACCAGAGACGTACTCGCCATCAGAATTATTCGGGGACTGTGACCTTGGAGGATTATGATTAGTATGCCAGATAAAAAACAGACCGGAGTGTAAGTGACAATGGAAATTACTTTTGTGAAAATGCATGGCAACGGGAACGATTTTATTCTTATCGATGAATACGAAAAGACGGTTATTCCTGACGAAATGAAACCCCAGTTCGCACAATTGTATTGCGATCGAAGGTTTGGAATCGGTGCGGACGGCGTCCTCTACCTCTCCCGTTCCGGTTCGGCCGATCTCAAAATGCGTCTTTTCCAGCCGGATGAGAGTGAAGCCCCGATGTGCGGGAACGGAATTCGGTGTTTTGCAAAATATGCATTCGATACTGGGTACGTGGAAAAGAGCTGTACTGTCGAGACTATGGCAGGAATTATCAATGTTGTTATGGATTACACCGATGATACCTTCCTTGCGACCATCCAGATGCCGGAACCACTGTTCAACCGTGCCGATATTCCTGCGACCGGTGAGGGTGAGTACAGGGAAACAATTGAGGGATACATGGTGTATGCTGTCAATACCGGTGTTCCGCATGCGGTGATTTTCGTTGAAGACCCTGAATCGTTTCCCCTCATTGAGATCGGGCCAGCCATCCGTCACCATGCCTCATTTCCGGAAGGGGCAAATGTCAATATCGTAAAGCGTGAGGGAGAGGATCATATCAGCATAAGGACATACGAGCGCGGGGTGGAGGATGAGACCTTCTCCTGCGGGACCGGAGCAACGGCGGCAGCTGCGATCGCCCGGCATCTCGGCTATACAGGGACGAAGGTCAAGGTTGACACACGAGGTGGACCCCTTGTCATCACACTTGGCGAGAAGACTCTCATGGAAGGCCCTGCCGAGACGGTTTTTAAAGGAGCTATTACCTTCTGATCATATTCTGCTCTCTGAATGGCGGGAGTCAGGAAGAGAACATCCAGTCCTGGATTCCGAAAACAACAAGAAGGTAATATGCAGCAACACCAATCATCAGGACCCCCGTGGCGATGTTGATCGATCGGCGGTGGGTGGTGAGAGCCTGGACAAGCCGGTTCCCTTTGTATAAGGAAACAGCTGAGATGGCGATGAGTGGTATTGCCATTCCCATACCATAGGCCAAAAAATTTCCTAGATTGGACATAAAATCCGAAGCACTTGTGCTGAGCGCAAGCAGGACCGTCACCGGTCCTGCATTACAGGGCAGGATAAGGATTCCAAAAAAGAGTCCGAATAAAAAAGCCCCCCCCAGCGGGGATCTCCCTTTCAGGATATCCGGTGTGGGGAATGGAAGACGAACACCCGCTCCCAAAATGAGGAGTATTCCGATACCGCCGAGGATGACATATGCAACAGGGGAGACGACCGACAATACATCACCGATTGGGAGGGTGAAGATCACTCCTACAAGGAGGCCGAATCCAAGCATTGCAGCAAGGATCCCTGCCCCTGCAATAAATCCGAGCAGTATCCGGATGCACGGAATTCGGGATTCAACTGCCGGTTCTCTCTGTTGAGCTGCAAGAAAAGAGAGGTACCCGGGATAGAGAGGGAGAACGCATGCAGCACCAAGAGGAGAGAGGAGGCCTGCAGTGAATGCTACGGTAAGATCTGCCAGGGTCATGCCTGGCAGCCTTCAGTAAGCACCCTCTGGAGATCCTCCGAACTCTTCAGGCCGGGATCAAGCATCCTTGCCTTCCCATCAGGGCATACAAGAATCAGGGGCGCCTGGGCAGGTGAGAGCACACGCAACCCGAACTGATCAACCAGCGCTGTGGTCAATTCAGGCGGTGAGCGGGCATAGAAACCATAGTATTCGTGATCCCGGGTATAGTCATGGAGTGAATTTTCGTTCCCGTTCGGATCAATATCCAGCCCTACCATGACGAAGGGTATCTCTTCCTGGGCATAGAGTCTGGAGATCGCAGCCTGCTGCTGCATGCAGATCGGACAGGTGATAGTAAAGGGCTGGATGAGGAGTGGGGTGCCGTTCATTTCAGCGATGCTGAACTGCGTTCCTGTCCGGACATCGGTAAGCAGTGTCGTCTGCCAGGCAATCTGTTCCCCGTTCTGGTGGGTTTCCTTTGTTGAACACCCCGCCGTGCAAAGGAAAAGAAAAAGAAGGCACATCCCCGTAATAGTACCTGCCCTTTTCCTCCATTGACTCTTCCTCCTTTGATACTGATCTGTCATATGGCATCCCCCGTCCTTACCACTATTCCTGTCTCAACGATATCAAACTCAAAACATCTTCCCGGCGCAATGGACCGGTGTTTCTCAAGGGTCGCCTTCCTATGCCTGTTCA
>JAAYWH010000058.1 GCA_012516785.1 Methanomicrobiales archaeon | reverse complement strand
TTTCCTCCTGCTCTGCGGGACCGAGGTGAAGGGTCACCTTGCAGGCCAGACCATGGCTGCACTCCATAAAGGCGGGGTCAAGGACGGAAGAGTCGTCGGGGCTGAAGGTGCCATTCCATTCATCGAGAACCTTGCCGATGATGCTATCAAGCGCTTCCAGGAGCAGTGTGAACTGGTCAACATCATGGAGTCCGAAGATCTCGGCACTATCGGGGCCAAGATCAACGAACTCAAGGGGAGAGACCCGGGTGCGTTCGCTGCTGACCCGATGGTTGTCGAGGTCAAGGAAGCTGCTGGTGGCGTAGAGACCGCAGCGGCAGGGGTAAATCCCCAGTTCCTTGAGATCGAGCAGCGTCTGGACAAGATCGAGAAACAGATCGAGTTTGCAGATGCCGAGATCGCCCAGCGCGTCGGAAGAAAAATCGGTCGGGATATTGGTATCCTCTATGGTCTGGTGGCAGGGCTCACCGTATTTGTCCTGCTCCTGGTACTGCTCCCGAAACTAAACGTCTTACTATAATGGAGGTGTGAAAGAACATGTTCAGATTCGAAAAAGAGCAGCAAGTCTGGGACTTCAACGGCACCAAGATCGGAGGACAGCCTGGTGAATACCCGACTGTACTGGCTTGCTCAATCTTCTATAACAAGCATGAGATCGTGCTTGATGACAAGACCGGAAAGATAGACAAAGCAGCAGCAGAAGCGCTCTGGAACAGGTGCCAGGAACTCTCTGATCTTGTGGGGATTCCGCACTTTATCCAGATCCTCGCTGAATACCCGGCAGCATTCGAGAGCTACATCGACTGGTTCTGCAGTCTTGACAGCAAGACTGCATTTCTTATGGACTCCTCTGTGCCGGCCGCCCTGGCACATGCCTGTAAGTACGTAACCGATACCGGAGTGGCACACCGGGCCATTTACAACTCTATCAATGGTTCGATTATGCCCGAGAATATCGAAGCGCTCAAAAACAGTGATGTGAACTCAGCCATTGTCCTGGCCTTCAATCCCGCCGACCCTTCCGTAGCAGGAAGGGAGAAGGTACTCGTCGAAGGAGGCGTTGCAGGTCAGACAAAAGGGATGATCCAGATTGCCGAAGAGTGTGGTATCACCCGGCCAATCCTGGATACCGCCGCAACACCACTCGGACTTGGCTCGGGAAGTGCATACCGTGAGATCCTCGCCTGTAAGGCTATTCATGGATACCCGACGGGTGGCGCCTACCACAACATGACCGTTGCGTGGACATGGCTCAAGCGCTGGAAGGGATCGAAGAAGAATCCGTCCGCGCTCGCAGAGTCCCTGAAGGGCAAGGATGTGTATCTCAAGCAGCTGCTTCACCACTACAAGGGCGGCCTTGACGGAGTTATCCAGGCTGCCTGGTCAGCTCCGGATATCGGCTGCAACCTTGTCGCAAGCACGCTTGGCGCCGACCTTATCATGTACGGTCCGATCGAGAACGTCGAGCCGATGATCACGGCACAGGCCTACATGGACATCGTCACGCTCGAAGCAGTGCGGCCGCTTGGCATCGATGTCAAGGCAGAAACCCACCCCATCTTCAAACTCATCTGATCCCTTTTTTTCGAGGGATTCATTCCTTTTTAAAAAAAGCCTATAAAGTGGCTAATTTCTCACATTTCAACAGACGAGCATCACTGGTCCGTTGCCCTCCGCATCATAGGCTGGACATTGGATCCCTGCATCTCGCCCATCGCAAAATCGAACCGTGCCTTTATCGTCGTTGGGAGGTTCTGTTCCGGAATTTTTTCAAAGCCAAACTGACGATAAAATTCCACCAGGCCGAGGGTGGAATGCATATACAGTATCTCATTCCCACAGGCTGACACCAATGGCTGCATGACATCCCTTGCATATCCCCTTCCCCTGAAGTCATCGAGGGTGAAGACTCCATCCACTTCGAGCCCGTCCGGATGGCGCCTGCACCTGGCAACCGCCGCCAGCATCCCTTCAACGAATACACCAAAGATACGGTCAGTGTGGGAGTCTGCTTTCTGCTGATGGTAATGAGCCCACACTTTTTCTGCGAGAGGGAATTCATCCTTCTCAAGCTCCCGCACCGAAACTTCAAGCGTGATATCGGGATAGAGCAGACATACCGGTATTTTTGCCTTCTTTACCACTTCCTCGGCAGTGCTTCCAATCGGGAGACTCCTGGTAAAATCCGAAGCCCCTAACCGTGGCAGAGCAACCAGGGTTGCTTTCTCCTCAAGGGCCATCGTGCATATCATCTCTGCGGGCTTTCCAAACCGCAGAAGCAGCTTTACCTTTGTGCTGCTTTCGTTATAGCGCTTCCCAAGATCCTGGAGTTGGAGATACGCTCCGCTGATTGCCTGATCGAGCTCTTTCCGGCTGTCTGCATTCGGGATAATGTGGAGGAGAACGATCTCATCGATGATGCCCCGGGCCATGAGAGAGGACAACCTCTCGAGGCAGGGTTTTGAGAAGTCCACCGGATACAGAACTCTTGAAAACAAGGGGGTTTGGTTCGTCTTCGGTTCTGGTGATTTTTGAAAGGGAAGAACCAGGCCCGGGTGATGGGTAATAAGGACATCAGTTGTGGCATTACGGACAATCTTCGACGAGACTGAACCAAGAAGCAGGCCTTCGACAAAGCCTTTCCCACGGGCTCCCAGCATAATGAGATCCACCTGTTCTTTCCGTGCGTATGAGAGAATTAATCCAGGGATGTCCCGCCCGTCCGCTTTGAGGATGCTGGTGCGGACGGTATTCCCCCTTGCCACGAGCCTCCCCTTCTCTGCCTCCAGGCTCTGTTCGACAGAACTCGATGAGGAGTGGTGATCACCAATGATTCTCCGTGTCGACCCGGAGCCCCCCTCCGCTACATGAAGCAGGATTATTTCATGTTCACCCGGAATACCTGACACCATATCGGCTGTCATCCGGGAATATTCAGAGAAATCGGTAGGAAGCAGGATCAGGTGAGACATGGTTGCCCTCGACTGTTACCAGGTGTATTCTGTTAGATCGACCTGATGCTATTAATAGCACACTATTTTCATGAGGCATCGTGGGGAAAACAGAAACATTGATGCCTGAAGTTACAGAGCACATGATGAGGGCATACAAATGCATGGTACCGGACGGGATCCTGTGAGAGAGGCGATGATTCGCCATGAGGAGCGGCAGGAACAGAACCTTTCCATCCTGATAAAACAACTTTCCGATCCCAATTCCACCCTTCGCGCCCGGTCAGCAGAGTCATTGGGGAACATGGGTGACGAACGTGCGGTGGAACCCCTTATTCTTCTGCTCGGAGACCAGGTTCCAGATGTCGTCTGGGTAGCTATCAGGGCGCTTGGAACCCTGCGGGATCCCCGGGCATTTGAACCACTCATCCGGTGCATTGACAGTCCGGACCGGTGGACCCGCCAGGGAGCTGCATGGGCATTGGGTGAACTTGGTGATCCCAAGGCGGGTCCGGCGATCATCCCACTCCTGACCGACAAAAAAAAAGGGGTGAGACAATCAGCTGCTGAAGCCCTGGGTAAGATTGGCGAGATACGATACAGGGAATATCTGGAACCGCTGCTTGACGACGAGGAACTGGAGGTCCGTCATACCGCACGGGAGTCACTGAAGAAGCTGAAATAGGACGAGTTTTCATTAGGATATGGCATGACCTGGGATCATACCCCTCTATTCGCGAGGCTGTAGGAACGGACCCCCGGAGACCGAAAGGATTCTAAAAACGAAGTGCTTTGGCTTCAGAGCTCAAGTGGTTCGAAGCCATTTTTAAAGACTTTTCCAAACTGGACTTTTATCTTTGGATCGAGGGCACAGACCGGACAGACATAATCCTCAGGGAGATCCTCAAAGGCCGTCCCCGCCTTTATTCCCCGGTGTGGCTCACCCCTCTTCTGGTCGTAGACATACCCGCAGACTGAGCAAACCCAGCGTGTTGGCAACCACTCCTCAAATCCCCATTTTCCAATCTTCCCCTTCCCCTGCATCCCGCAGAGGGGGCAGATATATGACTCGGGAAGATCGTCAAATTTGGTACCGGCAGGAATGCCGTTATGTGGCTCTCCCCGCAGTGGCGAATAGATATATCCGCAGACCCTGCACTTGTATCGCTCGACTGGCGGCATTTTTTCATCTCCTGTAATCTAGAGACTCGTTTTGAAGCTAATAAATCTATTTTTCATGGAACTGGGCTGTTATTTTTCCTGACATGCCTCGTTAAGCACCCTTAAGAGAATCAGAGCCCAATGACAGACGGGGGATTAAATGAGAATGAATCCTTCTGGTATCATAGGACTTATCCTGATACTTACTACCCTCCTTTCAGGTTGTGTTTTCAATCCTGAATTACTCCCGGAAAGGGATGATGCAAACGTCACCGCCCTGACCTCGGTGGAAATAAGGGAGTATCAGGGAGAGCGTCTCTCGTCAATCACCGATTTTCGTGAAAATTCTCTCGACGGCCCCCAGTACATCAACCAGTCAGCGTACCTGCTGGAGATTAAGGGGCTTGTATCGCACCCACTCCTCCTTCCCTATGAAGAGGTGATCACAGAATACCCTCCCTTCAAGAAAAAAGTCACCCTCTTCTGTGTTGAAGGATGGGAAGTGACAATACTCTGGGAGGGGGTGAGGGTAAAAGATTTGCTCAACGAGGCTGGAGTGAATCCTGCCGCTAACACAGTGATATTTTATGCAGCAGATGGTTATTCAACGTCCCTTCCTCTTGACTATATTGAGGACCGCGACATTCTCCTGGCATATTCCATGAACGGCGTTACACTTCCTGCGGAGAGAGGTTTTCCCTTCCAGCTTGTGGGGGAAGATCGATGGGGTTACAAATGGATTAAATGGGTAACGAGAATCGAGGTGTCTGATGATCCATCCTACCGTGGCTATTGGGAAAAGAGGGGATTTTCGCAGAGTGGAGAGCGGTAGCGAGATTTTTTGTAAGTATGAGGCGACTGATAGTTCAGACAGAGTCCACGAACATATATGATTAGCATGAAAGGTAATGGTATGAAAATGGTGGAGAGTGGATTTTTCAGGGAAGATGTTGAGTGCCTCCCACGCGATGATCTCAATACCCTTATCGATGAACGGGTTCGGTACACCATCCGGTACGCCGCCGAACATTCACCCTTTTATCATGCATGGTTCCGGAAGCACCGTATTGATCCGGCATCGGTAAAAACACATGAGGATCTGATCAATCTCCCACTGATATCAGGATCGACAATCCGCGAGAACCAACCCCCCGTCACAAAAGAGTTCATGTTCAGGAGCGTGGAGTGGAGCGACGTCTTCACCATCCATGAGACATCAGGAACCTCAGGGATCCCGAAGAGTTTCTTTCTCACATGGGAAGACTGGCTCAGGTACGCGGAAAAATATGCCAGGAGTTTCGTCTCCCAGGGTTTCTCCCATGGAGACAGGATCGTAATTTGCGCGTCATATGGTATGAACGTCGGCGCGAACACCATGACGCTTGCTGCCCGCGACATCCATGCTACCATCATCCCCATTGGAAAATGCAATTTTCCAGCCAGAATCATCAACAGCTACCACCCGACCGGGATCGTGGGGAGTGTCTTCAAGCTTCTTCGCCTTGCAGAACGGATGAGGGCTGAAGGGATCAAGCCGGAGGAATCCTCAATCAGGGCGCTTATTGTCGGGGGAGAGAGTTTTGCCGATGAGTCACGGGCCTACGTATCAGAGGTCTGGGACCGTGAAGTTTTCAATACCTATGGAAGTACGGAAGGGACGATGTGCGGAGAATGCCATGTACGGCAGGGTCTCCATGTACCTGAGGATCTCGTCCACCTCGACGTGTATGATCCCACGCTCGGTGATTTTGTGGAGGACGGAGAATGCGGAAGAGCGGTTCTGACGACACTCCTTCCTGTCGGGGGCAAGACAGGAACACTGCTGATCAATTACGATACGGAGGATACGACAGTCGTAACCACCAGGGATACCTGCCCCTGTGGCAGAACTCATATGAAGATCATGAATCCCCAGCGTGAGGCAGAGACCGTATGGATCCTTGGAACACCGGTAAACAGGGTCGATATCGAACGTGGTGTCTTCCAGAGAGAGAATATGGAGTACCTTTCCGGAGAATACGAAGCTTTTGTCTATGAGAGTGAGGAGACGGCCGATACCGTCCTCAGGGTCAGTTTCGAGACGAAAGGGGTGATCACCGGACCTGAAAAAGAACTCGTGATGGCGAATTTTAAAAGATCTTTTTACCGCTATAAGACAGCCCTCTCGCGCCTCTCCGGTGACACCTTCTCCCTGATCTTTTCCTTTACGGAACAGGGGGGGCTGGAACTCTCACGGATCAAGGGGAGGCCAAAGAGGCTGGTGGACAGGAGAAGTTAGCACCGCAGTACCATCCCCGCCGGGGCATCATCCCTGATCCCTGGAACGAGAGGTGAAAGTTTTTATTCCACCATGCAGATTGTATAATGCTCTCGGATATGCCCCCTGGTTTCTTCGTTTTGCCGGACACCCCCCAGAATCTGGCATCAACCCCCCCTATCTATCAGGAGTGGTCATACCCGGAGCACATTCAACCGGGAGAGTAATGCTCTCTCATCAAGGCAAAGAAATGGTCTTGTACTCCTTTTCCTGGAAAATACCGCCTGGTACCAATCCCTTTATTCCGAAGGAATGAGTATACTGCTGAGATATGGCAGACCTCCCAGGGGCACTTATATATTCATTCTCAGCCCTCTTTGTCATCCTCGACCCACTGCTCTCGGTCCCGATTTTCACCTCAATGACCCAGGGGCAGAGTTCATCTGAAATCAACCGGCAGGCCCTGATCGCCGTTGCGGTTGCAGGATTTTTGATGTACCTGTTCCTTTTCTTCAATTTTTTTATCTTTGACACCCTGGGGATCACGCTCGCAAGCTTTCAAGTTGCCGGAGGCATCCTGCTCTTTCTCCTTGGTCTCCAGATGGCCCTCGGTATTGATATCGGGAAGACAAAGGAGCACACCCCCACAGCCGCAGGAGTGATCATTGGAACGCCACTCCTCTGCGGTCCTGGTACAATCACGACAGTTCTCCTTCTCTCGGAAGAAAACGGCATGATCATCACGGCACTTGCCATTGCGCTCGTCCTTGCTGCCACCTGGGTTGTTCTTCGGTTTTCCTTCCAGATACAGAAACTCCTTGGAAACACCGTGACTGAAATCCTTGCAAAGATATTGGGAATGCTTGTCGCTGCCATTGCAGTAAGTATCGTTGCAGATGGCATCATCGGTCTGCTCCAGGATTATGGGACGATTTATTCATTCTCACTGAATGTAAAGTAAATCAAGGATTCCTATGTGGGAGGAGAGACACTGGCAAAGACTGAACTGATCTTACCCGAGTAAAAAGGTCACTACACTAACTAAAATAAGAGAGCCGGGTTTAAAGAATCCGTTCCATATCATCCAGGGTCGCATACCAGACCTCGACCATGTGATGGGGGTGATACCGCATCTTTGCCTCACGGAGTCCGGGGACACCCATGTCACTCTCCCGGTTAATGTAGCGGTACTTATCTTTTACGGCGAACGCAGTTTCTGCATTGATGGCCTTGTAAATTCCCTCACAGTCAGGCAGTCCTTTTTCAAAATGGACCACCAGGGTGTCTTCGTTCAGGGGTTCAAAGAGAGAGATTGCGCCGACTTTGCCCACAACCCTGATCAAGAGCCCTCTCATGCCAAGTTCTGCCATATGAGAAAGCGCATAGAGCATTGCCTCTTTCTCGTGCCCTAAAAAAGGTTCGCTGTCACAATTTTTCCACTCGCACCATTCGACGAGAAAGTCGGCTCCTTCATCAAGATTCTGGGTCTCAAGCGGCTCAACAACAGGTTTACAGTTGTTCCGGAAACGGTTCAGGTGGCGCCGTATCGAGAGGTAATTCTTCCCTGGCAGAGTGGCAAGATCCTCGGTCTGGTAGACATATTCGAAGTAATCACGGTCGGGATACAGGGGCAAATCAGGATATTCTGAAAGGATCCATGCCTTTTGCGTTGTATCGACCAGTGAGAGGGGGATCTCATTCCCGCTATGGATACACAGTTCAAAAAGATCAGCAAGAAGTTCCGGATCCCTAGGCCCGATAGGCGGACGATATGAGATTTTTCCTTCAATGGTGCTTGAAATAAGGAGGTTTTCTTTCAGTTGGGCAAACCGGTAGTGAGCATACGAGTTCCAGCATATCATGTTGGAGAAAGTGTTGTCAGAATGTACCTGTGGAAACGTTTGATAGTGGGAGATAAACAGCGGCCGATCCTCCAACCTTACCGGGGAGAAATCAGATACGGACAGCATCGGTACTCACAGCCTCCCACGATACCTCATCGGTATGTGATCTTTCATCCGTGAGAAACCGATTGATGTGTAGAACTCTTCAGTACCCGGTTCAGCAATCAGACCTATCCATGTTATGTTCCTTTCATAACAGAAGGCAAGCAGAGTCCGGAGAATTTTCCGGCCTACGCCTTTTCCGCGAAATTCGGGAATGACCACCAGGTCCTGAATATACCCATCAGCAACGCCATCTGATATGATCCTGCCCATCCCTACCGATCTTCCAGTTGCCTCATCCACGGCGATAGCAAAGGCAAAACTAGACCTGACCAGGGCCGGCAGATGGGCAGGATCATGGTCCTGCATCCACCATCCTCCGGCTCGGTAGAGATCCACCAGCACAGCACTATCCCACTCTTTTACGACATGCACGGAAATTTCAGATACCATCTTTTTTTTCCCCGGCACTGGCTTAACAGCTGTTCGTTGTACACTGTGCTCTGCAATCAGGTCTTGTTCGATGGTCATATCGCTGCACCATGATAGTCCTCTATAAGAGATACACCCAAAAGGGTATGAAACCGATAGGATATCGCTCTGGTTTAATGGCCTCCCCTGATGAAAAATGCGGATGGGATTTTGATGCCAAAACGTCAGTTCCGTTTTCTTATCACATCAATTGCTGAGCAGACCAGTTCCCCGAGCTCTTCTACTGCGAACCGTTCTGAGTTCAGCACGAGGTGATAAGGAGACAGGTCAGCTATGTCAATGCCGTAATACATCCTGTACCGGACCGCTTCAGATGATTCCCGTTCACGCGTCAATTGAGCTGCATCGTCAGAATTCCCAATGAAATCCCGGGTCTGGATACGGCATAACCTGCATTCAAGCGAAGCATAGAGCCAGATCTTCAGTTCTGCTTCTGAAACAAACCATCCTGAGAGGCGGCCTTCGACAATAATATCATCGTGAGCGAGTGCAATCTCCTTCTGCCGTTCATCGATAAGATGGTCAAATGAAGGATCTGACTCTGCAAGCCGTCCGAATTCAGCCAGTTCCATCCCATGTTCCAGTGCCATCTGCCTGAACACCTCGCCCGCGGAGATCAGGTCCATATGAAGAATGCCTGCAATGTGTCGTGCCAGTGAGGTGGTCCCGCTCCCGGGAAGGCCACTCACTGTGATCCGCATCAGATGCCCCCGATATTGAGGGCTTTTCTAACCACCTGGCTGATAGTGAGGGAGCAGATCATATACCAGAGGATCCATGCAGGGATGGGGCCAAGGATAAAATCAGAGAGGAGATGAGGACCAAAAAACGGCATGGTGATTCCGATATTATCCACAAAATTATTCAGACGATAGAGAAGCCAGAAGAAGATGGGTACCGATACAATGAGGATATATGCCATCGGCTTAAACTGCTGCTGGGACATCTCCAGCTGATCCTTCATCATCTTGTCCCGCTTTGCGTCGAGCTTCTTGATTCTCTTATCATCACCGGAGAGCTGCGCTTCCCGGTATTCCTTCTGGAAGACTTTCATCCGCTCCTGGGTATCCTGCATCTTTTCATAATCGATGGTATATTTCTGGATGAGTGAGGAGTAGATCGCAGTCAGGGTGGAGAGGACCACAATGAAGATGTAGAAAGGAAGATGTGCTGCAAGAGGACCAAATATCACATCGATCGCGCTACCTACGCTATCCCGGATCCAAGAGATACTGTAGGAGAATATCAGCACCATCGCCACGACAAGGGCGATTATTCCTCCGTAACTCCTCTTCGCCATTTCCCCTTCACCGCAGGATCGCTGCCATGTCTTCGACTGCTTTTTCAAGGAGGTGATCCGCATTCGTGACGAATTTGATGGTACAGCCGGTCATCATCGAATATGCTGCAGCAATGGATCGATTGAACTGCTGATGCTCGCCGATACTGTAGGATCCTTCGAGGTCACGGGTCCGTGTCTCATCGGTCAGCCTCCGGAGGAGGATCTGATCCTCGTCCGTCTCAACGAGGATGATGGTATCCGGCATCAGCTCACGAAGGACCCATTCAGGGAGCCCTGCAAGATAGCCTTTCGGAGTCTTCACCGATGCATGCGTATCGATCAGGACATTTCCCTCCTCTTTTGCCATCTCCTGGGCGGCACGTTTCTGGAGTCGCTTCTGAACATCCTTGTCAAGCCTGCGCATCTCATCCCGGTCTTTCGCGATACCTTCCTTCTGTGCGACATCGAACATGTACGTCCCGAAGTTCAGGGTCTTGTAGATGATGCCCTCTTGATCCAGGATCTTTAATGCCCCCGTAACTACGGTGGTCTTACCAACCCCTGGAACACCCGTAACGATTACGCTCCTCCCTCTCATACTTACTCCTTTCCAAAGAATGTCCTCATGAACGGATACATCTCCATGATCTGCTGGCTGGCAATCTCCTCGTAGAGCCGGTAGGTGATACTCACTGTCAGGAGAAGGCCCGTTCCGCTCACTGCACCTATCACCCCAAAGAGGTTTGCAAAAACCGAAAGCACTCCGATAAATACCCCTCCGATTACGGTCACCCGTGGAATGTAGCGGTCGAGATATTTTTCAAGAACCTGGGGATTTCTCCGGTAGCCAGGGATCGACATCCCTGACATCTGGATCTGCCGGGCCACGTCCTTCGAATCGAGACCTGCAGTTTTTATCCAGAACAGGGCAAAAATTGCTCCTCCAACGACCATGAACGTGACGTCAATACCGAGACGTATGAGGATCTGCCATGGTGCATTGGTAATTCCGTATGCCGGATTCCACCACATCCAATCACTCGGTCCGTTGATCGGTGCGAGATAATACATCAGACCACTGACAGCCTGCGCGCCAGAGAATGTTCCAAATATCGTGATTCCGATATTGTAGAGGAACAGCCCTATCATCTGGATGTTCGCTTGCAACACTCTCACGAGAATCATGGGTAATACACTGGCATAGATCAGCTTTACCGGGAAGCGTGCTCTTGCCCCCCTCACCTGTGCATGGGCAAGCGGGATCTCGATCCTGGTGGATTCCACGTAGGTGACTATCAGGAAGATGGCAATCGTGGTGATGAACGCCAGCAGCTCAGGACCCATGTATTGCAGGAAATCTGCCCCGTCCATAATCACCTGTACGAGCCGCGGGAAGAATCCCACTGCATATTGATCGGTTACCGGTATCCAGCTGATAAGACCATTGATGATGGCCTGTGATATACCGGCGATGATGAAGAGACCGACCCCTGATCCGATACCCCACTTGGTGACCACTTCATCCATGAACATAATCAGCACTCCGCCGATGCATATCTGGATGAAGATGATGAACGAGACTGCGGTGAGACTCCCGCCAAAGAACATATCTGCTATGACAGGATCCGGCAGGAGAAATCCTCCTACCAGGTTCGGAAGTGCCTCGATCACAATCATCACAAAGATCAGGAGCTTCTGGAGGCCCATATAGAGGACCTGCCCACGAACCTCGGCGGTATCGATATGAAGGATGTCTGCACCCTTCAGGAGCTGGAGGACAATGGATGCCGTGACAATCGGACCAATACCCAGCTGTATCAGGGAACCACTCGCGCCAGCGAGCAGAGCCCGGTAATATTGGAAGAGATCCATGGAATTTGGATCAAGTCCCCAGAGGGGGATATTGGTCATAACGAAATACAGGATGAGTATGCCAGCGGTCCATAACAGCTTGTTTTTGAAATGGACGTGGCCTTCGGGACTTTTTACTGCCGGCATTGCAGCAAGCAGCGGTTCCATGCGGTCCAACAGTGTTCCCATTCTTACACCCTAAAAATTGGTCAGATGACCAGGGCCTGACCACCCATTGCCTCGATCTTGCTCTTTGCCTGAGCGGAGAATGCTCTCGCCGTGATGTTCATCTTCAACGTGACTTTTCCGCTTCCAAGTATCTTATCGATACCGATTTGATCTGCATGGAGGGTGATCGTATCCCCCTCCCGGGTGGCTTTTCCCCCTGCAAGAAGGGAAGGGGCCATCTGATCGATCTCACCAACCGAGATCACCCGCATGATCCTGGCGGTCTGGTTATAGAATCCATCCTTTCCGTTATGGATTTCACCATACAGGAGATAGTGGGAGAACCGATGATCACGGTGACCCGCCCGTCCTCTTCCGCCCCTGTTACCAGCTCCACGCCTGTTCTTATGGGTACCCCCACCGCATGTTCGTGATCCGCGGTATTTCGAACGTTTGTTTACCGGCATCTTTTTTCACCTCATCCTGTGGAGGAGCGCATTAATCTCCTGCCCATAATAGCCGAGCGCGCCCCCCTGCTGGGCAGTTCGTTTGATCGTCCTGTACCCTTTCCGGGGCGGGTGCAGACGGAGGACGGGCTTCAATCCGGGCATGTCAGCAAGTCGTGTCTCACCCGAAGCCAGAGCTGCTGCAAATTCGGTAATCCCTGAATACAATGAATTTGACTTCACATACTCATCTGTCAATGGAATATCTCCGATAACACGTCCCCGTGTGCGAAGGATCGTTTCAATGGTAACGGCATCAACTTCACCATAAGCGACGAAGTCCTTGACCTTCCGGATCATGCCGAGGTATTCAGGCGTATCCGGGACAAGGACGCAGTGATTGATGTGGTGAAGCCGGAGCATCTTGAGCGTATCCTTGATCTCACGGCGGGTATTCACTACCCCGCGGACCTGTACTATGGCGTACATCACTCATCACCTCCGCGCCGGGTCATATTTGTCGCCTTGAGCGCGTTGAAGGTGGCCTTGGCAAAATTGATGGTCGTCCTGGTCTGCCCCTTCGAGAAGGTCCAGGCGTCCTTTATCCCTGCCAGCTGGAGTACCTTTCTGCTTATCTCACCCGTGACGAGGCCGATTCCCTGGGGAGCAGGTTTGAGCATGACCCTCACGCTCCCCGCTGCACCCTCTACCTTCATTGGGATGGAATGGGTGGTATCGCAACCGCATTCCCATGATCCACATCCGCGCCTGACCTTGATTACGTTCATCTTTGCATCGACAATGGCCTTCTTGATTGCATCGCCAACCTGGGAGTCTTTCCCCTGGCCAAATCCGATGTAGCCGTTGCGGTTCCCGACGACAACCACTGCCCTGAATTTGACTCTGCGCCCTGAATCGGTCATGCGCTGGACCATCTCGATATCGAGCACTTCATCTTCCAGATCTGGGAGAAATGCATCGACGATCTCAGGTTCCTTGATGGGACGCCCGCTCTCCAGCACCTGGTCGATGCTGGTAATCTCTCCCGAGGCTACCATCTTTCCGAGGCCGGTAAGCGGAACCCATTCTGTCTTCTCGTAAGGCATCTCACCTCAACTCCTTCATTATGGCGTCAATCGTCTCATCGACGTTCCGAACCAGATCCCCTGCACGTTCGGGTGCAAACGCTGCGATATGTGCACCTTTTACCCGATCATCATCAGGGAGCACCTGTTCTCCATGGGGTACATCAAGACCCGCAGCAACAGCTCCTTTGAGCGCGGCAAAGACCCTGTTCCCCGGTGTTGCACGGTGCAGACCTATGTCAAGGACGGCTCGTTGCTGGTCGGCATTCAGTGCCTTTACCGCAAAAAGCATCCCGGTAAGGTATGCTGCCGGGAGTGCGGATGTCGATCCCGTGTATCCGTAGTTCGCCAGTTCGGTGGAACTGGCACTCACCAGAGTCCGGTCACCATCCATCTCTGCCAAAACCAGCTGGATTATGATCTGCCGGTTGGTCTTCCTCACGACCATCCTTGGGCGGTCAGAGACCACCAGTTTGGCCCGTTTGTAATAATCGGTCTTCCCTTCCTTGCGTCTCCGGAAAGGAACGAAGTAACGAGGTCCCGTTGCCATGTTACTTCATCCTCCCTGAAATGATCCCGATTTGAGCTTTCAGGTGCGCTACGTTCCTGAACTGCCCTCCGGCAGCCTTCCGATACAAGGTGCGGTAGAGGTGAGGTTCTATCTCTCCGCTCTCGCGAAGTTCTGCAAGAGTTTTTCTGATCGCCCGAATCTTCTGTATCCACTCCCTTTTCGAAGGATTTCGTGCCCCGGCAGCCCCTTTTCGTCTGCCGGGTCCCTTGCAGTGCCCATAAGAACGTTTCGCCATAAGCGCCCGGGCTCTTCCGCGGCTGTTGCCTTGGACCTGACGTGCCCGGATCACACCCTCTCCGATAAGTCCCCGGATATCCTCTCGCGATATCGCATTCTGGATGTCGCCGATCCGTTCGGCATCAAACCATACGCGATTGATACCACAACCGAGAAGCGATGCTGCGAGACGCCGCTGGTTTGCAATATCAGTCATCGCTCTTCGCCTCCTGCTCCTTGGGCCTGATATCCCTCGCGTTCAAAACCTTCAGCCCTGCTGCAACCGCCTGATCCTGTATAAGCATTCGTTTCTTGTTTCCAACGGTTCCGCCTATACGGATGGCATCTTCGTCAGGATTCAATCCTGCAAGATCACCCGGGGTAAAGACCCGGATTTCACGATATCCGCTCGGGTGCATCCCCCTGACCTCGATGGGGCTGCCATACCCTGGTGTCGGGAGCGGCCCTTTTGCTTTCTTCTGCCTCCGCTTTTTGGAATGGAGCCCGCGCGGCATCCGCCAGGATTCGGAGAGCTGCTTCTTTTTCCCCGCCCCGTCCCGCTTGAATGATGCTGATTTGTCGGAACGGACCTGGATCAACCTTTTTGTCTCGTCGGCCATTTCAATCACACCCTCTCGACGATATAAATTCCGTCCTGGAAAATGCGGGGATCACGGTTCCGGATCTTGGTCGCATGTTCGATGTTGGCCGAAGTATTGCCAATGAGCTCTTTATCAATTCCGGAGAGGATAATCTCGTCATTTCCTATCTTTGCTGTCACGCCATTGACAATTGTGGCATACCTGGCCTTTTTCTCACCCAGGAAATTATTGATCTCAAGTTTATTACCCTGCAGCTTGAGCTGGATAGGAAAATGGCTGTAGACCACCTTCATACGGTATTCGAACCCGGTGTTGACACCGTGGCACATATTTCTGGTATGTGCAGCAAAAGTGCCCACCATGGCAATCACACTCTTACGATCTGAATTGGTGGAGAAGATCACCGTATTGTCTGCCAAAACGGTAGTAATCTGGGGGAACCTGACGATCCGTTCTAGCTGACCTTTCGGCCCCTTCACTTTCAGCAAGGTCCCTTCCAGCTCGACCTTCACTCCTTCTGGTATGGTTACTTTTCTTTCCGATGCCATGCTCTCTCACCTCTAATACACATACCCGAGAAGTTCTCCACCGACCCCTTCCTTCCTGGCCTGTTCATGGGTCATGACCCCTTTTGAGGTGGAAAGGATCAGAATCCCGAAATTCTTTCCAGGAAGATACTGGGTCTCCCAATACTCAAGCTCATTCAATGGTACGGAATACCGGGGTGAGATTGCACCACACTTATTGATCCGCCCATTCAGCTGAACGAGGAATTGCCCTCCGCGACCGTCATCAACATACTCAAATCCGGAGATATATCCTGATTCCTGCATGATACGGAACATGGCCCCGAGGAGTTTGCCTGCCGGCTCGATAAGGACGCCAGGTTTGCCGCCATCTGCAGCATTCTTCAGCGCACTCATCCCATCTGCAATTGTGTTTAATCTTCCCATGTGCCCTTCCTCCTCAATTCATCTTTTTGAATCCCATCTTCTGGGCCCATTCCCTGAAACACTGCCTGCAGAACATAATATGGTACCTGCGGACAAGGCCTTGTTTCCTGCCGCAGATTTTGCATGCAAATGCCCCGCGGCCGAACTTTTTGGTCTTCTCTCCGCCCATCATGCCACCTCCGCTTGATAGCGACTTTTAAGGAATGCGATCGCATCCTCAGGCTGAACCATCTGCTTTTGGGGAAGACGGTGGCGTTCGATGTTGCGGCGGGCAATACGGACACCCTTCCTGGCAAGGATCACGTTTATATCCATGCCATAAATCCCGATCTGGGGATCATAGGACATTCCGGGGAAATCAGTATGCTCTTCAATGCCGAAAGAGAAATTTCCGCTCTTGTCAAACTGGTCACGGCTGACTTTCCTTTCGATGATAGCAAGCGCCGTGTCAAGAAAATCACCTGCGGTCTCTCCCCTGAGCGTGACCTTGCAGCTGATCGGGGCACCCTTGCGGATTCCGAATGCCGGATTGGTCTTTTTCGCCACACTCTTTACGGGATTGTTGCCCGTGATCTTCTTCATGATATCAACTGCTTTGGTGAGCTTGTCCCCGCTCTCTCCCACGCCCATGTGGACGACCACCTTGTCAACAAAGACTTCGCGCATCGGATTCATTCCTCAATCCCCCATTCTGCAAGAGCTGGGGTCTCGCGACCTACCATGTAGATATAGGCATCGATGGTATCGAAGGTAGTCCCGGCTTTCTCATCGGCCAGCAGGACCCGGTTTGGAACACTGCCCGGTACTTTTTCTATCGCGGTTATCCGGGCGATCCGTCCCGAATGTCTCCCTCCAATGACCATTGCCATGTTCCCTACCGCGAATGGGAAATGGTCTGTGATGGTAAACCGATCTTCCGGCTGCAGGGAGATGACCACAGAGTCGCCAGGCTTATACTGGTTGTCACCAAGAACATTTGCTCCAAAACGAAGGTTCAACTGAACTTTTCCGCCGGGGATAATTGTCTTGTTCCTCACCTTGGCAAGGCGTGTCTTTGCCGATTCGGCAGTTATCTCGATCGTCTTATGCCGCCCTTTCTTGTCGCGCAGGATCCGATAGTGTTTCCCGATCTTTGGAAGAGAGATGATATCGAAAATACCGATACCCATTCGTGGATCGCGGCAGGGCCGACCATTGATAATAACATCATTCTGGCCGAGAATCTGCTTTACTTCCTTCATATTGCGCGCAAAGTTCATGTGGTCACGAAGCCAGACCGCGATCGGCATGGCATTGGCATTATGAGGGCCGGGAGCGGTCTTTGCAACGAATGTGCTGGTCTTTTTGGCAATGTGCCATGAGTCTGGTGCACGCAGACGTTTCAGGTGATCTGACATCAGCGTTCCTCCGCCATTTTTTCAGCCCGTTTGGGATCTTTCAGATTGAGTTTGGTGATCTGCACATTGGAGGGATCGACCGGTCGTGGAACTTCTGTTCCGTCCGCTTTCGGAATCGAGACTCCCTGGATAATCAGGAGCGACCTTCCGGTATCAACATCATCGACCAGCCCCTCCGTCCCTGCAGCATCTCCCCTGAGTACCTTTACGGTATCACCCTTCACGACCCGGACGGTCCTTCTCTTGTATTGCGTCCTGAGTTCATCGGTGAGTGGAGCACTGATGAATTTTCCGCGGAGGTGCGCGGGGGCATTATAGCGCGCCTTGCGCTGTTTTCTTGGTTGTGTACTCTCAATTCTTACCATATTCCGCACACCTCACACAATCATCGTTGCCATCGATCCAATCTTTGGAAAGCGCTCAGCGACTTCCCGTGCGACCGGACCTTTTATCTCTGTACCCCGTGGCTCGTTCTTCTCATCGACAACCACCACGGCATTATCATCGAACGTAATCCGAAGACCGTTCGGGCGTTTTATCTCTTTTCTCTGCCGGATTACTACGGCTCTGACGAGTTTTCTTCGCATATCGGGGGTTCCCTTCTTTACCGTAACCGTCGCAAGGTCACCGAGACCCATCTTGGGCTGGCGGCGGCGGACCCCGTGATACCCGAAAACCGATACAATCTGGACTTCACGTGCTCCGGTGTTGTCGGCACAGATCATCCTGGTCCCTGTTGAGAGGGATCGCGGCGTCTTTGACTGTTTGGCTTTCATAGCCTCTGTACCTCCACCACTACAAAGGTCGTGGTCTTCGAGAGCGGCCTGCACTCGGCAATCTTCACATCGTCACCGACTTTTGCCTGCAGGCAGGGAGGATTGTGAGCATGAATCCTCGAGCTTCTCTTCTCGTACCGGTTATACTTTCGCACGAAATGGAGGTAGTTACGCTCCACAACTACCGTTCCCATCATGCGATCGCTCACGACTTTACCGGTGATCACCTGGCCGCGCACCGGTAAACTGCCGTGAAACGGGCAGTTTGCGTCACTGCATGCCTGTTCAGGTGGCAGGACGCCCAATCCAATATTTTTCGCCATTATTTACCTCGAATTTTCGCATACTGCGTTATCCTCTTCTCCGGAGATGACACGATCGCAGATCCATCGATGAGAACCCGGGTTCCATCGGGAATACTGATACAGAAGCGGGTGTACTGCTTCTGTATCCTCCTGTCGCCATCCGGTGTGCGGATGAGGAGAGTGTTTCTGGTCTCATCGATAATCTGGCCTGATATTCCACGGTGAAGGGGATTTGATGCTTCCACTACCGAAACAACCAGGCCAATAAGTTCATGGCGCAGGATGTTCCGGGCAGAGATCATACTGTTCTCCTGTGATTCTGTTCAGTCATCATACGGGCAATTGTCCGCCGGAGCTCACGAATTCTCCCTGGATTTTCAGTGGATCCTCCGGCACTGACCTTTCCGTTGTGCTGGATAAGCTCTATCCTGAGTTTCTCCATCTGTTCCTGCAATTCCACATCTGAGAGCTGCCGGATATCGCTTGCACGAAGGATGGCCATTACCGATCCTCCGGAGTTTCCACATCATCAAACTCATCGAGATTCATTGCCAGATCCTCCTCTTCAATCTCTTCACCGACAGGAGTGATAGCAATCTCTTCCTTTCGGACAAGTTTTTGCTTGGGAACGATCATCTCGAAGTGATCGGGAAGCTTGGATTCAGGAGGAATGATTCGCACCTGAACACCGATCACCCCTAACTTCTTGATTGCGACGGCAAAGCCCTTCTCCACTATGGTGTTTACCGGCTCTCCGCTGTGTTTGATGTACCCTTCAGTAAACTTCTGAACCCTGGCACGGGCTCCTGTCAGTTTTCCCGCGATGATGACCTCGCATCCCAGAGCGCCGGATTCCATAACTCTCCTTATAATGCTCGACCCGGCCTTTCTGAAATACCAACCGCGTTCCAGAGCATTAGCCAGGCGCTCGGCCATGATCTGGGCATTGAAACTGGGGTTTGGCACCTGCTGAACCTCAATCTGCGGGGACTCAACACCGAAATCGGTCGCAAGGTCCTGGGTGAGCTGCCGTACGACTTTTCCTCCCTTTCCAATCACGATTCCTGGCTTCTCGGCGTAAATGGTTACCTGGGTGCCGAGGGGAGTCCGTTGCAGGTCCATACCTCCATACCCGGCCCTCTTGAGCTCCTTGACCAGGTGTTTTTCAACCCTGGCTCTCCTCGCTCCTTCGGCCACAAATTTTCTCTCGACTGCCATTACTGCACTTCCTTTACCACAATCTCGATGTTTACCGTTTCACGCCGTTTAGGTGAGGCCCTTCCCATCGCACGCGGGAAGATCCCCTCAAATCCCCGGCCCCTGTTTGCAGCAACATGTACGATCTCGAGCCGTTCAGTGTCAAGGCCAAGATACTCGGCATTTTTAGTGACCGAGTGTAACAGCCGAAGGTACGCTTTCGATGCCTTTCTCGGGTATCGGCCGGCATCCCATCCTGAAAGCCCTCGCTTGTGAGCCACCTTGTGGTTGAACCTGCGGAAGGGTATTGCCTTCTTTTCTGCAACAACATCCTCAAGATAGGAGACCACTTCTCCGGTCTTTTTGTTCCGGATGAACCTGGCAATCTCCATGGCATGTTTGGGGGATATCGGAAGTTCGTTTGCCTTTCCCCGAGCCACCGTATCCCCGGTAATATCAGTTGAATATCCTGTGCGTGCCATGGTTCTCACTTCAGCGGGACATACTTACTTGAACGGGTTGCACCAATTCCGGCACTCCCGTGTGTGACCTTCCTTCGTGTCAGGGCAAACTCCCCGAGGTAATGGAAGATCGCTTCGGGCTGGATCTCCACTTTCATGAATTCCTTCCCGTTGTAAATCTCCACCTCTTTTCCGATCATATCGGGCATGATCACCATGTCCCGAAGATGGGTCCTGATCCTGGCATCCCCACTTTTGAACCTCGAGAGGAGATGCTCTTCTCCGCGGGTCAGGCCCCTGCTCACTTTCCGGCGGACCCGGGCAGGCATTATCGGCAGGAGGTCAGCCGTACCCATCTTCATGAGATCGTCGAGCCGGAATCCACGGTAGGTAAACTCTTCCCGCCGTCTTGGCAACCTCTTCTGTGTCTTCTTTGCCATGTCAAACCCTCACTTCTTACCCCGTCCAGTCTTTCGTGCGGCAACATGGCCGACGGTCCTCCCGGGGGATGTTCCTCTTGCAACAGTCTTTGGCCGGCCTGCATGCTGGTGACCACCGCCACCGAACGGATGATCGATCACGTTCATGGCTACCCCCCGTACCCGGGGCCAGTTGGATGCACTGTTCTTCATCTTGTGGAACTTGTTCCCGGCCTTCACGAATGGTTTCTCTCCGCGTCCTCCGCCGGCAACTATTCCGATGGTTGCCCTGCAGCTGGCATTGAACCATTTGGTAACGCCGCTGGGCATCTGGACGCCAACCCGTTCCGCCGTTTTATCCACAACGATTGCCTGCACGCCGCTGGCACGGACGAACTTGCCTCCATCATTGGGCCTTGCCTCGATATTGCATACATATGCTCCGGTTGGGATTGCAGACAGGGGAAGGGTGTTGCCATTACGAACCTCTCCCTCGGGCCCCCAGCTCACCTCATCATTTACTCCAATTCCTTCAGTGACGAGCATGTACATCCTCGATCCGTCTTCGAGTTTCACGAGCGCGATAGGAGTGTGTCGTGCCGGATCGTGTTCAATATCTACCACGATCCCCTTTACCGTTGTAGTGCCGCTGCTGGCATGACGGAGTGCTGCCTTGTAACGGTGGGACGGCACCCGGTAAGCCGGGCCTCCTTTTCCTCTGTTCTGTGTTGTAATACGGTGTCCCATTCAAACCACCTACATAATGCCAAGACGGCTGAGTATCTCCTCGGCTGCCTTTTCGTTGGCAAAGCTGATGATCGCTTTCTTCTCCCCGTGCATGGTCATGACAGTCGAGACACCCCGGACCTCCTGTTCGAAGGTCTTCTCGATCTCTCTCTTTATCTGCTTCTTCGTGGCGTCTTTGTCAACAAGAAACTGGAGTTTGTTCTCTTTTTCAAGAGTCATCATGGCCTTTTCTGTCACATACGGATGTCGGAGCACCATCTTACTGCCCCCCAAGTCGTGAGATTGCACTCTCTGTGTAGACCGTAAGACGGCCAGGATGAGTCCCGGGTGCAAGGAGTTCCGTGTTGAGCTGCTCGAGCGTGACCACGTCCACCCCTGCCAGGTTCCGTGCAGCCCTGAGGGGTTTTTCAGCGGTGACGATGAGAAGACTCTTCCTCTGTTTGTAACGCCGCCCTCTCATCTTTCCCCGGCCAGCCCTGACTTTTCGTGAACTCTTGGACCTTTCGATGTCCTGGTAAAGCCCGGCTGCCGTAAGCGCTGAGATGACTTCGGAAGTCCTGCCAAGTTCTCCGAAGGAATCCTCGAACACAACAGGGATCTGGCCTGTAAAAAGATGCCCCCTTGATCGCACGATCTCCTCAGAAGCACTGGCAGCAAGCGCTGACCTGAATGCTTTCGCTTTCTCTTTTTTATTCATCCTGATGAGAAGCACCTTCTGCACCACCGGCGGATGTGCCTCCCTCCCCCCTTTCGCCTGGGGAACTTTCGCTGCCCTTGATCCGGTCTTGATACGGGGCACATGAGAAACACCACGACCGCTCCCCCATCCGACCGCAGATGACTCGATGCCTGCATACGGATATGTCCCGTGCGGCTGCCTTCTCGTGCTCTGGAGCGCAATGACTGCCTTCCTGATCAGGTCTGGGCGGTATTCTTCCGAGAATGCAGGGGGTAAATCGATGTCCCCTTTCCTTGTGCCGTCGATTGTAATTACCTGTGCTTTCATTGCTGTCTCACCCCTGCTTGCTCTGGACGCTCACAAACTCGATAGCGGGCTGGCGAGGAACATGTTCTCCAAGTCTCATGGCGGGGCGTATCCTTACCAGGCGCTTGACCGGCCCTGGAACGGATCCCTTTACAAGGACATAGGGATTGTTCAGAACGCCATAATGAAGAAATCCGCCATCAGGGGTGACCTCTTTGCCGTTATCCCCGATTTTCAGAATGCGCTTGTTGAATTCGGTCCGTTGCTGGTATCCCATCTGGCCTGCCTGCGGAACCTGCCATCGCACATGGTGCGGATTCCAGGGTCCGAGGTTCCCAACGTGACGCTTCTTTCCACCCCGGGAATGTTTCCGTTTCCGGAGTTTGATGCCCCAGCGTTTTACCGGGCCCTGTGTCCCTTTCCCGGTTGTAACCGCGGTGATATCCGCATACGATCCCGCCTGGAGAACATTTTTAAGCGTTACTTCCTTCCCAAGAAGTGACAGCGCAAATTCGAACCGGTTTTCAAGAGCCCCCCCGGCAATCCGGACCTCCATGATATCAGGAACCTTCTTGGGGATCCCCGATACCAGTTCAGGTGTCGTATGGACCAGGGCGAAAATCTCTGCCACCGTTCCTGCTTTTATTCCATCGAGGATGGCTTTCTGTGCGGCTGAGCCATCATAGGTCTTGGGAAGCGTTATTCTTCGGTCGAGGGCAGGGTCAGGAGCTGCTTCCCATACCTCGGTGAGAGGATGCTTTCCGTACGTATCTTTTGTATAGGCACGGATCGCAGCGACCTTCATGGCAGGGATCTCGATAACCGTGACCGGCACCATGATATCTTTTCCCTCGGTAGGGCTGTTCTTGTGGTCATCGACCATGACGATATGCGTCATCCCCACCTTGTACCCGGCAAATCCCTGCAGCACCGGTGTTCCCTCATATTCCGGCCATGACTGGTACTTAGGGACCGGCCCTTTTGCCCTTTTTCGCGGGCTAAATGCGAGGGATCCTTTTCGCGGTGTGTTGATTTTCGGCATTTTTCATCAATCCTTTCTTGATCTGACGATTCAGTGCAGCACCAGTCAGCAAGCCCAGACCTTGTTCAGGACCTGGGTATGCGCAGGGCATACAGCTGCCCCGAGAGAGCGTGATGCTCAGGGTAATCGAGCTGTCCGGAAACGGGTATTCTTTTCAGAGCCCCGTTTGCGGAGCGAACCTGTGACCTGCCGGAAGAATACAGGTGAACAGACGCTTTCACGTCAGTTCCTTCCAGTTTCTTCCTGTTCCTACCGGTCGTCGCGAATAGATCCTGACTATCGCGCGGATGTACCACCCATTCTGATACATGCGGGCTCGTGAGAACCACGTCCACCCCCGCGCTTATCAGTTCCACCGTGTCAGCCCGTTGTGAATAATCACAACTCCTTCTCGGCTGCGCCGTTTACCATGACAGTAAACAGCACCCGCCACATACGAACTCCCGGTCTTCGCCGGGACATTCATACAGGCTTCCATAATTATTAAACAGAAACGGATATAAATCTTCCCGGAGCCAGACGGGGTGCAGAGAACTGAAACTCTCATTCGTTCTCCGATGATCCCAGCTGTTCTGATTATCCGAAGTAAAGATCCCCTTCCTCGTTAATATAAACCTCGATTGCATCTCTCACATGACGTGCCCTGAACCGCTCAGGAGTAGCCTCACGCAGCTTGTTGATAAGGGAGATCGTGTCGTATTTCACCTTTATGCCGATATTTTCAGCTTCACGGTAAATATATGGGGCAACATCGAGGAGATCCATCCCGGACTCAATCGTGCAGAGGTGGGTTGCATCAAGCGTGTAAAGGAATTCAAGGGTTTCCTTCGCTCTCCTGATATTTTCCATCGCCGACTTTTCAATGGTGCAGACATTTGCCTTTGATGTGCGAATAATATCAGCAATCTGTTGCTGGGTCATCCCCTGCTTACGGTATCTGAGCACCTCTTTCTGGCGATCGGTAAGCAGCCCGTCTTTCATGATAAACCAGTTGGGAGAGGTGACTTAAACACTTTTCGTTAACATTCTCCGGTACACCCCTCAACTGGGAACAGAGATGTATGGAGGGACTGCATTATGCTCATATTTTACCAGAAAACGGCATAAACGGCTGAATTTTTCAATTCGAATCAAATTTCAAAACGTTTATATCCGCATGGATGAATAGTAACCTGTTATAAACTAAAATGAGGTGCATACATGGTAGTTAAAGTTGGAGTTGCCAAACTCGGCAACATTGCCAGCGGCGTAATGGCCGAGCTCCTCCTCGATGAGAGAGCAGACAGAGAGGATATGCAGACATTCATGGCGACGAGCGGAACGAAGCTCCAGCCAGAGGACATCGACAGGGTTGTCAACAACATGGTCGCATGGAAGCCTGACTTCGCGATCGTTGTTTCACCAAATGGTGTGCTCCCCGGCCCGACCGGTGCCCGCGAGCGCCTGGCAGCCGCAGGAATCCCCACCCTCTTCATCACTGATGATGTCACCACCAAGAAAGAGTGGGCCGAGATCAAGGACGGCAAGTTCGGATACATCATCATGAAGGGCGACGCCATGATTGGTGCCCGCCGTGAATTCCTCGATCCCATCGAGATGGCGGACTACAACGGCAACCTCGTGAAGGTGCTCGCTCTCACCGGTGCATTCCGTAAGCTCCAGAATGCCATCGACCAGGTCATCGACCAGGTCAAGGCTGGAAAGAAGGGAGCAGACCTCGCCATGCCAAAGCTCATCGTCACTTCCGACAAGGCTGTTGATGGGGAGTTTTCCAACCCCTACGCCCTGGCAAAAGCCCGTGCAGCTTACGAGATTGCGTCTGCGGTTGCCATGGTGAACGTCAAGGGATGCTTCATGACGAAGGAATGGGAAAAATACATCCCGATCGTCACAAGTGCCCACGAGATGATGAGGGCTGCAGCGGTACTCTGCGACGAAGCTCGTGAGATTGAGAAGGCTGGCGATGGCATCATCAGGAAGCCTCACAAGAAAGACGGCATTATCGTCTCTAAGACCAAGCTGATCAGCAAGCCCGAGTAACCCCTTATCTTTTTTTTCGCTCGCAGGAACGTTTTTTCTATTGAATGTTTCAAATGATACGGCTTTGTGATTTTGCACGTGAGTAACAGTGCTCACTCCGGAAAAAATCCGCGAGGTCTTCAGGGAGGGTAAGGATCACCGGTTCAAGGTGGAGGCGTTCCATGAAAGCGGAATCACTCATTGAAATAGCATTCGGATTTATCCGAGAAATAATTGAACAGAATGAGGAAAATCCGTTTTTTTCCTTTTTTTTATCAAAAAAGACAGAAATATTGAATGCATACGTTCCGAGCCTCCTATACATATCAATTATACGAAGAAGATCTTCAGCAAACGTTTCAATGTAAGGAGTGAACTCCTCGATGGTAGCAATGGGGAGGAGGCACCGCACTTCCCTTTCGCCAAGAGGCACCGGATGAGCATACCAGAATAATTCGTCACCAAAGAGGTAGCGCGAGGAGCCTGATTCAAATGACCGGAGATCCTCCCAGTAGGGTCGTCCCTGCTTCATGAGATACCGGTGACCAGCAACGAGATACCGCTCGGCATTGGCAGGAGCTCTCCGGTCAGCCAGCCCTTGGAGATGAGGATGGGCTATGCTTGCTCCGGAAGAGGGGAGGTAGTTCCAGTTTATGCTCTTGTACCCTTCTGCCTTCAGCAGCGACTCTGATTGTCCTGAGAGTGCGTCTGCAATCTCACCCGGGCTGAAGGTATCAACAACATGTCTGCTTGTGATAACGGTGACCGTGTGCCACTCGCCAAAAGGAAAGAGGTTGGGGACGGTGATGCTCTCCCCCCGGCAGATACGTTTCCCGTCCGGAAAAACCGGAGTAACTGAGAAGATTCGTTCCCTGCAGAACGGACAGTTTTCCTGGATATCTTGAGGATGGTAGGGGGTATCAATGCCACGGTTAAGCCGGCCGGGCGAGATCTTGCAGCGGTGACCAGTCAGAAGTTCTTCTCTTACCTGCAGGGGCTGGGTCCCCGTCCTGATCTCTGTCACCGTGAACATGGCGCCTCACCTTCTCATTCGAAGCCTTTCTATTAAAACTGTGTGAAAAAAAGGGAGTGTTGTTCCGGCTGGATTGTCTCAGACAACATATTTGCCAAGCAGGCGGATCGAGGTGGTCATGTCCGGTCCCAGCGGGGATCCGAAGATGATCTGAGTAACGCCAGCCTTGGCAAGGTCTTCACATTTCTGTTTTACCGTGTCCGGGGTCCCGGCAATGGTAAATGCATCAATGGTCTTGTCATCAACATTCTCACCAGCGGTCTTGAAATCGAACTTGGCGAGGGCGCCCTTGATTGTTGCCACTTTTGCCGCATCAAGGCCGTGGCGTGCGATGAGGTCCGGCGGGGATCCAGCGGCGATGAATGCGGCAACGATCTTGGCGGCATTCCGGGCCTTCTTCTCGTTCATGTCAATCGACATGGCGGTGTAGGCACCGACGTCAAATCCTTTCTTTCCTACCTTGTCACAGGCTGCCTTGATGATCGGGATGGCAATGGCGAAGTCTTTTGGATTGGACGCATTGATCAACGCCCCGTCACCGACTCTTCCGGCGAGGTCAAGAACCTTGGGTCCCTGTGCACCGATGTAAATCGGGACTCCCTTCTTTCCGGGGAGACTGACGCCCGTAAGCTTGGCACCATCATAGTCGAAGAACTGCATTCCCGATTTCTTGACTTCCTCACCCGCACAGAGCCGGCGGATCTGTGTGACTGCTTCTTCGAGGCGCGCTACCGGCTTTTCAGGAGCGATTGCCAGTTTTGGAAGTGTTGAAAGGTCACCTGGGCCGATCCCCAATACTGCGCGTCCGTCAGAGATCTCATTCAGTGTGCAGAAGAATGAGGCCATTGCCGCCGGGGTGTCAGTAAATGAGTTCATGATACCCGGGCCCATCTTCAGGGTTGTGGTTGCCTGAGCGATGGCAGCGAGGGTGGGGTAGCAGTGACGGTTGTTGTAGTGGTTGGTAATCCACGCAAAGTCGATATCTTTGGACTCTGCAAGTTTACAGAAATTTACCACCTGCTTGACATTTACATTGCCAGGCACAAATTCTATTCCATACGTTGTCAAGGTTAGTTCACCTCACTGTAACATATCGGGCACAAAATTAAATACCTTATCATTTTCAGTCATCAAAACCCGAAAGGATCCGGAGTGAAGAAAAATTACCCCCATAAAACAATTTTTAAATTTTCTTCTCCGTCGTCAGCCCGGCGCGCTCCCTGGTTTTTTTGGGCGAACCTTGCTCCCTGAAGAGTCCGATAGTCTTTTTTTAACCCGGTTCCAATGGTAATTCAGTGAACTCCCGGAAAAAGGATAACAACCAGAGGAAGGGGTAGCTGCGTTGAGAGTATTGATTGTCGGTATCGGCGGAGCAGGCTGCCGGATTGCTGACGCCATCTATGATGATGACAAGAAATCCTCCTCCTTACGCTGCACCGATGGAATTGCCATAGATAGCGATGCCTCATCATTAACCACCCTGAGAGCACTCCCAAAAGAGAACCTCTTTTTTTCGAAGACACTCGAACCGAACCATGATGAGAAAACTCCCACACGTCTGCCCAATGATGAGATTATTGCCAGGCTCCAGTCCCTTGATCACGGTGATATCGATGCTTTGATAATCTGTCTGGGTCTTGGGGGGACTATGGCCGGGCTAGCTCCCTCCCTCATATTGAGTATCCGGAAAACGATGGTTGAACCGGTCTTCGGCCTGTTTACTCTTCCACGTGAAGCTGAAGCAGAGGAAGTCCGCATACAGGCAGCCAACCAGATCGATGCCCTCTCAGGGATAATGGATGGGGTGCTCCTGTTCGATAACGAGAAATGGATCGCAAAGGTGGCAAATGATCCAGACCTCCAGGTAATCCAGCACACTGAGGCGGTACCGCTCCCTTTCAAGCGATCTCAGAGCATTCCCCTGGCAGCAATCACATCAGGATATGAGGGTGTCAACCACGTTATTGGAAGATGGATCAGTCTCATTTTGCGGGCAGGAGAGGTGAGTGAGCGTCCCGGTTCTGAAGTGGGGGAGGTCGCCCTTGATGCAGGGGAGATTGTGAATACGCTTCGGGGTTGTGGTCTGGCAGCAATAGGGTTTGCACGGGATCCCATCTCTGCAGTTTCTCCCGACCTTATCCGGAGATTGCGTCCCGCAGGCCATTCTGTTGATGAGAGCCATGAAAAAGCGGCAAGAATCATCGCCCTTGGCAAGAGGGCGGTGCTTGAGGAGATGTCAGTCTCCTGTAACATCGCCGATGCAGAAAAGGCACTGATCCTCATTGCTGGCCCGTCCCATGAGCTGAACATGAGGGGGTATATGGCATTCAGACACTGGATAGATGTCAATATCAGTGGTTTCGAGGTACGTTCCGGCGATTACCCGATAAAAAATAGTCGTTTCGTAGGAGTGGCCGTAATCCTGTCTGGTTTTTCACATATTGCCCGGGTTGATTCACTTCGGGCAATCCGTGATGAAAAAATCCTGTCCCAGAGCCACGGGATAGCAGAGTGAGCCTTCTTTTGTATCATAGGATCAATTAGGCGGCATAATTCTTGAAAATGGGATGTTGCCTGCACCGATCTCGGTCCTGATAGGGATTTTTTTCTCAAAGACACTTGCCACGAAGTTCATCCCCGAATAAGAGACGAGGGAAATCCGATATGGATCTGAGGGAAGGTTGAACGGGGCGGGCCCCATGATGACGGGAAATACGAATCCACTCTTCCGCATCTGCGCGACCGTCTCGCGCACCTGGCTTTCTGCTGCTGCCGGTACCTCCCGGACGTTTGCAAGGGCAATGCCCGTCCCGGTGGCGATCATAGATCCCACTGAAGTCAATCCTGCAGAGATGAACAGCTGGAGCGGATCAATTGTTGTTCCCCGGTATCCGATCAGATCGACAAACCGTATGGGTTCGCCATGTTCGATGGAAAGCCTGCCACCAAAGGCCATATGTACGGGGATACCCCTGTTCTGGAAGACCCCATCCATCGTGATGCTGCAAACGGTTATGATTCCCACACTGCCTTCAGGGACACGGGAGTCATTGTCAAGCACCCGATATGACGAGAAAAAACCACACCGGGCAGCAGCAACAGCATCAAAGGCATTGAGAACCTCGTCAAACCTCTCTTCAGGAACAACAGAAAGGTTGTAGGCCACATCACCGGTCTGGGTAACCGGATCAAACGTGCTTCTGAACGCAAGGCGCTCAAGCCGTGATATGATGAACCCAATCCTCTCCCCTACAAGGGCACTCTCTGTTTCATTCATGCCGTAAGGGGTGAGGATGCGGCCCATGTTACCAACTTTCTCGGTGAAACCCATTTCATCGAGATAGCGGAGATAATACTGGACTGCCCGGTCACTCAGCACAAATCCACGCTCGGCCATCAGCTCAGAGAGCCTCTTTGCTCCCATCGGTTCCTGATGTTCTTTTAATATTCTCAGAATCTCGATATATTTCCGTTCAGTCCGTATCATCATATCACCGGGCCCTGACAACCCCGCTGCTGTCCTGATATCTCCCCTCATACGTCTGCCCGGCGCCAATAACCTGGTGAAGGATCAGCTGGACGACCCGATCATGCCGCTTAAGATGGATCACTTCCTGACCCATATTTACCAGGCCGAGCGTAAGTTGGCCACGGAATCCGGGGTCGACAAATCCCGCCGTGACCAGCAGACCCCGACGACCATACGAAGAACGGGTCCGGATGGTGGCAGCGATGTCGGCCGGGAGCTCTACCCGTTCAAGGGTATGGGTGAGGGTACAGATACCCGGTTTCAGCTCGGTATCTTCAGCAACCCTCAGGTCATAGGAAGCGGGCTGCTGACACTCACTCCCGTAGGGCGTGATGACAAGATCTCCGTTCAGGCTCTGATCTCCCAGCCTTCTCTGAATTTCCTCTGAAGAGAGTATCATCTCGTACAATACTAGCCCGGAAAATGCTTAATATCTTATGATACCAATGAGATGGACGGATCCATGGGGTAGAGGACATCCTCCTGGGCTTCGGACCCAGGGACGCGGGTTCAATTCCCGCTGGGTCCGCTTGCCACTCGTCAGGCCTTTCCCTGCTCTGCGCCTCTTTTTGCACTCTGGAATATCACCCGGAATGCACGGATCCTCTCCAGTGAAAGTGATTCTTTTAATTCCTTTTCTGCCTGCCAGCATGATAGGTAGGAAACCAGCCCGGAATTTTATCCGGGGGAAAAGATGCTGAATGAACAGCTGCAATGGCGCTCTTCAGGGGAGTCGGGTGCATCAGAGTGGAGTGTGGGGGCAGATAGCCCTACGGAATAATATGGTTTATCTTTGGTTCGCCACCAGAACCGCGAAGAGCCTGCATTTCCCCACTACCTCCCGATAGTCAGAAGAAAAAGATATCAGACACCGGGTGTCACCTTGAGGGAACACCGGGACGGGTAATCCTGGGGAAGAGTTAAAGCCCTCCCCCTTTTCCATGAGAACTGATGTGGGTTCGTCTCCAGAAGAGCAGGATACCCAAGACGATGACAATGATCCCAATCCCTGCAGCGCCAAGGAATAACCAGTTGTACTCCTGTTCCATCGGGATGGTAATCACCGAGGCGCCGTCAGCAGAACTGAACATCTGTTCAATGACAACCGGACGATACCCGTCTTTCTCTGCAGTTATCGTGTAATTCTGATTCATTCGAAGCGTTACAGCAAGTGTACCTGATTCACCAGTACTCCCTTCTTCCTGACTATTCACGCTGATGCTGACACCGGTAACCGGGCTTCCCGGACCTTCAACCGTTTTAATAGTTCGATTTTCCTGCCGATACATCAGCTCGGTGGTGATATCCTCTCCCTGTGTGGCCACCGTGATCATATGCTGTGTGGGAATATAGTCAGGATGCTGAATATCCACCTGATAGAGTCCAGCAGTGAGATTCATCAGAACCAGACGTCCATTACGGCCCGTCCTTCCCATAGGAGTACTATTGACCAGGACCAGAGCGCCATTCACCGGCTCTGCATCTTCATTAGAGACAGAGACGAAGACCGTGAAAGGCGCTTTGACGAGCGATATCGTGAGGAATGCCGTATCGCTCCTCACAATCTGATGGCCGTTGTATTCCTGGTATCCGTCCATCACTACCCTGATCAGATATACCTTGTCTCTGGGCATCGGCAGGTTCAGTATCCCCCTGGAGTCCGACGTCCCCCTCTCAATGCCTTCAACGAAGACCCTGGCCCCCTGCAGCGTTTCACCCGACTCTCCATCCTTTATCACGAGTGAGAAACGATCCCCCCTGAAGAGCATAACCTGGACCTCTTTGTCAGCGAACCCAGCTTCAACCTCCATACTGACCGGCTGATACTGTTCTGCCTCTGCTCTGATCTGGTAGGATCCCTTTGCCTGAACCGGAAACACCGCAGTGCCATTCTGGTCTGAGACGACAGATGTGGGGGCCACCTCCCCTTCAAGGGTCACATTCACCCCTGCCAGGGGATCCATAGTGTCGGCATCGTACAGGTGGACTGAAAGGGAGAGCTCTCCCTTCTGCAATTCTACGAGAAGCTCATCAGTTTTTGGTCCGATAGACCCCTCCCAGGTATCATACCCAGACTTTTCCACTCTCAGTGGCACCGAATCACTGGCTGGAGACAGGACTTGGAGCAATCCTTCCTCATCGGTTTTTCCTATCGGGGTACCATTGGAATAAACAAGAGCACCCTGGACTGGAGCGATAAAATCGTCCTTTTCTATCACCTGGATAATCACAACTGCCCCGCAGGATGTCACAGTCATGATGAGGAGCATGAAGATTGCAATGAAGAGAGTCACTCCGTATCTCTGCATAGTCTGATATCAGAGGTGCTCTGTTATAATAGTGGTTGTCGTCAGTGATGAAGGAAAAGAAAGGTACGGAATTGGGAGTCTCCTTCTCATTCCCATTTTAACTCATGCGGGACCCGGTCAAGGAGCATCCCTTCAACAAGGACCGGCATAAGGCGGCGTCCGTCCTCGACAGCATTCTGGAGTCGCCAGCTCCGCTCAGCATAGATCGTGAAAATGGGTTCTCCCTTCTCCACCCTGCTTCCCTTCTTGGCATGGAGGAGGATCCCTGCACCGTGATCATGGGGTGCTCCTGCAGATCGTGCGAGACTGATGAGTGACTTGTTGTTCATCTCTATCACATAGCCATCGGACGGTGCATTGACGACAAATTCGTATTTCCCGGGAACGATATCGGCAGCTTTCACGTTTGGATCACCACCCTGGATGGCAATAATCTCCTTGAATTTTTTCAGGGCATCGCCTTTCTTGATGACGTCAAGAGCCATCTTACTCCCCATGCCACGGGGTGCCTTGCCGGACATTTCAAGGGCGATACCGGCAATGGCAATACTCTTCTGGAGCAGGGAGCCAGGCTCATCACTTCCTTCAAGGATCCGCAGTGCTTCGTTCACTTCAAGGTTCGGGCCTATGCTCCTTCCCACGGGAGAGTCCCCGTAGGTCAGTGCACATTCAACACGCATGTTCAGCCGTTCACCAATGTCAATGAATTCCCTGGCAAGTTTCCTCCCCTCCTGAACATTGGGGACTTTCGCATGCTCTCCTACCGGAATATCGATCACAACAAGGTCAGCTCCCACCGCAAACTTTTTTGCCATTACGCTGGCGAGCATCTGGCCACGGGCATCGATCTTGAACGGGTATTCCTGGATGATGATGTGATCATCTGCAGGAGCGATGTTTGTTGCACCACCCCAGACAATCGTCCCCCCGACTTTCAGGGTCATACTCTGGACTTCTGCTGCTGAAAACTCGACAGGGGCTAGAACCTCCATAAGGTCAGCGGTACCTCCTGCTCCTGTTATCGCCCGGGAACTGGTCTTGGGGATCTTCAGGCCGCAAGCGGCAATTACCGGGACCACGATGAGTGAGATCTTGTTGCCAGGAACACCTCCAATGGAATGTTTATCGATGATCGGATGGGTATGGAACGTGAGTCGTTCCCCGGTATCCACCATCGCACGGGTGAGATGTTCCACCTCGTCCATGTCCATGGAGTTGATGTAACAGGCGGTGATATAGGCGGTGAGTTCAGCAGGAGTAAGGTCTTCGTTCACGACGTCCTTTACAATCTCGTAGGTCTCCTCTTTTGTCAGCCGGATACCGTCCATCTTTTTCCGGATAAACTGCAGGGAAACCGGTCGTTCTGCCAGCCTGACCTCTACTGAAGATCCCTCTTCCACACCCAGCTTCTCATTCGTGATTCGGTAAATTCCGACAACCCCTTCCGGGATAAGCGATGTCGTGGTATCAACAAAGGCCGCTATTGAGACTCCGGTCTTCTGGTTGAGGATCTGTACCCGGTCGCCCGCAAGGACTCCGATGTTCCGTGCATCGCCACTATTCAGGAGGACCTCTTTTGTCCCGATATCAATCAACTTGACACTCAGCTTCATGGTTTGCAGATCCTGGCCACACCACATCCAGGGGAGATGAATGAGATGCTCCCGGATTGTTCAGCCAATACTATAATCATCTGGGAGATGCCCCTATATGCTCTTTTTTATGTCGGATTCCAGTTCTCCGTGCTGGATTCCCTGTATTGAAACCGCCACCCAACGGGTAGTGCAATGCTATTCTTCCTCATTCTGGCATACCCGGGGGTATCGATAGAGAAGCCGGGAAAAGAGTACCAATCAATCGGAAGGATGCCAGAAAAAAGGGGATTTTTGTGTTTAGTGCTTGCGCACGATGAGGAATGCCACTGCTCCAAGCCCGATCAGCGCAACAAGTGCACCGAATCCGGGAGTGGTGGTTGGCGGCACAGTGGTCGGCACAGTGGTCGGCACGGTTGTGTTCACAACAGTGGTCGGCGGCACGGTGGTCGGCACGGTGGTCGGCACGAATTCAACTACGTTGAACAGCGTGGTGGCAGTCACATCGTTGGCACTCTGGAGGCCGATGGCCGAGACTGAGGCGATATACTCATCGGGCTTGAAGGTAGTAGTGTCAATCGGGAAGGACCATACGTTGAAGCCCTCGGTTCCCTTGACAACCTTTACGGTACCTGAAGAGCCGCTGAATTCGCCGGTCTGGGTCTTTTCAGTCGGTCCGAATGATGAGGAGTAGACCTCAACGAGCAGCTCGTCATCGACAGCCAGGTTGGTGGTTCCCTTGATCTCGAACTTGTCTCCAATCATTGCTTCGGGGACCGGGAGAATGTTGATCTCCGGCACTTCGATCAGGAACTGGAGCTTCGTGTAGGTATCGTCAACCATCGAGTTGTCGAGAGCTACGGTGAGTGCGTTCGCCGCATCAGATCCCTGCAGGCTGCCTGGCCCCTCAAGGGTGAAGAGTACGGAGTTCGCGGTTGGGTAGGGTCCGACAACATAGCGGTATGTGTAGCCGCCATTCGCCTGGGGATAAACATCAAGCTCATCGTTGTACATCGGATGCTGAACGACGACGAAATACTGGCCGCTGGTCATGCCTGAGGTCATGCCACCATCGACTTCGTATTCGAATGTGCCGTCATCATTCACGGCTTCGGTGTTGTAGGCAACGAAGTTCTTGCCCATGACCCAGATAGCTACTCCCTGTGAGGGGTCGCCTTCTGCAACACCACGGACATACATGTCGTCACCCTGGGCAACGGTGCTCTGGGATGCCTGGGCAGTTACGAACGGCTTCCTGATGATGACTGAAACGGTGCCGTACTGGGCATCGGACAGCTGGGACTTGTCGTTCGGGGTTGCGACTGCATAGACGGTGTAGGTCCCTGCATCGATGTTGAGGTTGGCGGTCTGCCACTTGTACTCCCAGGTGTTGTCATCGTTCACGTCAGTAACGGTGAATACCGGGGGAGTGCAGGAGCCACAGACAGGTGACCTCGGGTCGGTCAGAAGTCCACCGTTGGCGGGCAGGTTCGGACCGGTGATGAACAGGTAGACGTTGTCAGTCTCAGAGTTGGTACCGGAGAGTTTGACCTCCTGTCCGAGGAAGTAGCTCTGGTCGCCTGCTGCAACAACGGTAACAGTTCCCTTCTCAACCTTCACATCGACCTCGTCTGACTTGTACTGGCCACCGAAGTTGTTCTCAACACGGATGGTGTACTTCTTGTCGTCAGTGTTGGCGCCCGTCAGGAATCCGACGGTACGGGTTCCGCTGGCTGATGTCTTGATCTTTGCATAGTAATAGACACCATTGTCAGGTCCGGTTGCAACATCCTGCTTGATGGTCTTGCCTGCGCCACCCTCATAGACATAGGAACCGATGGTATACGGTCCGGCTACCGGGTCGTTCGCGACATTGTCCTGGCTCGCTGCCATGATTGGCGGCTGGTCTCCCGAACCACCGGTCATGGAGCTCGTTCCCTTGACCCACACGTAGTAGAACTCGTTAGCCCTGCCCGTGACGGTCACGGAGAACTGGTTTCCGCGAACAACGGTATCCTTGCTGGCCTCGATCTTCACGGTGTCACCGGTGATCGCAATCGTCTTGAGTGCAGTCACGGTCTTGCCGCTGTAGTCAGTGCCATCAGGGGCCTTGTAGTTGTCCTTGATCTTGTTGAGGTTCAGCTCTGCACTTACCGTG